>CAMTPH010000037.1 GCA_947074345.1 uncultured Bacteroides sp.
TTACTACCATCTCTCCATCCTTTACCAATAGACAATCCACCATGAGATCCGTCCCAATCGAAAAGAATATTGCGAGTATCGTAATAACGGAACTTAGAACGACCTACTCCATAGATAGACTTAACATTAATATAACCTGTGGTTGCTTCGTCTGGAAGAATGAAGCTTATCGCAGTTTTAGTTAGTTTAGTTATTTTAGTAGCCTCAACATTACCGGCCATTGTGATGGTTAAAGGTACATTAGGATCATCAATAAAGAAATCACCATACAATGTAACTTCGCTTCCTGGTTTAGCAAATTCACACGACATTGAATTTACTGTTGGCGATGGTACCAAAACTTTAAAGTCATATTTAACAGTATCTTTAGATTGTGTTACCATATATATTTTATCGGTAACAACCGAAGGAATATCTTTTGGCACATCTACAATTAATGTATGATCTGTCATATAGCTTGTATTCAAAACAGCTTTCTGATCATTAAAATAAAGTTCATAGATACTGCGCAAGTTCTCACCTACTAAGCAGATATTACTTGACATATAGGCGCCAGTAAGAAGCGAGTCAGAGGCTGCAATATCAGTAACACGAACATATTTCACTGTAGGATAGCCGCTAGCTATCTCATATTTATCCGGCTCATCTTCGCAAGATGTTAATGAAAATCCCGTTGCAATTAGTAGAGTTGCAAAGAAATAATTTATATATCTATAATTTTTCATTTTTCAGTCTTTCTAATATTAATAACTATATTCACTACGTACATCTACATGTATTGGATCTTTCATAAGATTAGGATTAAACACCACATCTTCTGTAGGGAAAGGCAGCGTAAAACTAGAGATGGTAACATTAGGAGCGGTTGCATCAGTATTATATCGAACTTCGTCAGTGTTAACAATCCAACTTCCTGATTCGTAATAATTCTTGTAAACATTACCAATATTATAATAAACATCACGGCGTTGATTTGTCAATTCATTGATAGCACGCGCTGAGTCATAATATGAAAGGCGAACATAATCATACCATCTGTCTCCTTCACAAGCCAATTCCAAACGACGTTCTTTCCAAACATCTTCCCAAGTAATTGTTGTCTTTGGTGTTGTATTAGGTATTGCACGACCACGAACTGCATTGAAAGCAGCTAAGGCACTTGCATCAGAAGTAGAAGCAGCTGTTCCCATCTTCGCTTCAGCATAAACCAAATAAATATCAGAAAGGCGTAGAATGTGTGTAGATAAACCACTATACATATTACCAGCCGAAACACCTAATCCAAGAACATGGTCATTATTGTTACCATAAAGATGTTTCACAAAGTTAGCTCCTGTAGGAGTTTGTAATTCACCAGCAGGTCCACCTTTGCCATATTCACCATCATAGATAAATTTCAAATAATCAAAACCTCCTTTATCTTGCCAGAAATAGCTGTATACATCACCTGCCATCATCATTGTAGCTTGACGACGGGTATCTACATCCGAACGAGTTTCTGGACTTTCTAGAGCGCTGATACCAAAAGCATCTTGCAAATCAACTGATAATCCTCGGTAACCACCCCAGCAATCACCAAACTCATCAAAACCAACCATTGCTAAATCTGATTGAAGAGTATTTTGTTGAGTCCATGGATCACGACCAGCAGACCAATGCCATGAAATTAGACATTCTTCATTCTTATTATTTGCTAAACGAAATATATCAGAATAGTTATCTAATAGATTACGTCCAGAGTTATCAATAACATCTTTAGCAAATTGAGCAGCCTTAGCTAAATCATCAGCATTACGTGTTCCGCCGATACCTGATTTAGTTAGGTAAACCTTAGCCAATAAACCTTTCGCACTATATTGATCGATACGACCTACATCTCCTCTTGCAGGAAGAAGTTCAATCGCTCTCTCCAATGTCATAATGATATATTCATAAACATCAGCAGCTTCAACCTTAAACTTAGTATTATAGCTACCACTGTTTAATTCTTCAGTATTATCATGTACAATGGGCACTGCACCAAAACTACGCACAAGATAAAAATATGCCATAGCTTTCCAAGTAAGACATTCACCCATGCATTGGTTGATTACTTCGGGTGTACCTCCAGCTGTTTTTAAACGAGTATATACAGTATTAGCATGTCCAATTGCTGCCCAAAGAGAATAAGACATATTTACTAAATCATTATCAGTACCATTGACTGTAAAGTTCAGATATGGACTAGAGCCTGAATAAACATTTCCAGACATCACTTCACCAACACTAATAAAACCACGTTGAAAATCATACCAAGGAGAATTATATAGATAATTCACCCCTTGAATACATTGTTCGTTATTTTGATAAAAGTTGGATTCATTATAATTGTCTTCAGTAGGACGGTCTAAGAAGTTCTCACAAGAAGATACTCCCAAGCCCATCAAAGCTGCAAACGTGCAATATTTAAGATATTTCAATTTCATAATTCTGCGTTTTTAAAAATTAGAATGCAATATTCAAACCGAAAGAATAGACTGTAGGTGAAGGATATCGGCCATTGTCTAATCCATATACATTCACACTTGCTGTACTTGCTCCAATTTCAGGATCATATCCATCATATTTAGTGATAGTAAATAAGTTTTGGATATTTGCATAAAGACGCAAGTTCTCAATGCTTATTTTTTGAGTAATACTTTTAGGGAAAGTATAACCAAGCGAAATATTCTTCAAGCGGATGTACGATCCATCTTCAATATAACGATCACTAATACGGTCATTATCATTAGGGTCATTAATTGTAGCACGAGGAATACCTGTTTTAGAATTTGACACAGTAACATTAGTTATGTCATTATACCATTTAGTTCCATCAGCATAGATTTTATCAGGATCAATTGGCACTAATTGTGCACGATCTCCAATAGAGTTTAACTGATTAGTCCAAGCAGAATTCATGTGAGTAAGTTTCATCCCTATATAGTTGTATACCTTATTGCCATAAGAGCCATTGATAAAAATAGAAAGGTCAAAGTTCTTATAACGGAATGTATTAGTCCAACCAAAAGTAAACTTAGGCATTGGAGAACCAATATTTGTTTTATCATAATCATCAATAATACCATCAGGTACACCATCAGGACCACTAATATCTTTATACTTGATATCTCCTACCCATACTGTATTAGTGCGATCAAACACTCCATTTGCAGGATATTTAGCAGGTTTAGGTGAAGTTTGTAGATCTTCTAAATCTTTATAAACACCATCACAAACAAAACCGTAGAAGTTGAAAAGTGATTGTCCAATAGAAGACACACTTACTACGTCAGTCCATTGACCATAACCAACAATTTGCGCATTAGCAGTTCCTGCCAAACCTTTCAACTTATTCTTATTAATTGATATTTGAAAATCAGAATCCCATTGGAATTGACCATTCAAAGGACGAGTATTTAGCGTAACTTCAAAACCTGTATTTTCGATATCACCATAGTTGCCTTTAGGAGCAGCCAAAGCAGAAGAACCATTACCCGAAGTACCCATATAAGAAGGTAATTGTAAAGGCATCAACATATCACTCGACGTTTTCTTGTAATATTCAAATACAAGACCTAAACGATCTTGGAAGAAACTTAAGTCAAGACCAACATTCCATTGTTCTTGTGATTCCCAACGAATACCTGTATTAGGAATATTAGATGGGCGATATCCCATACCTAGTCCGGTAGGCATACGACTCATAGAAGTACCCCAAGCATATCCACCAATATTTGAGTTACCAGTTTGTCCCCATCCTAAACGAAGCTTACCATTAGTAATTACATTTGAAAGAGGTTCAAAGAACTTCTCATTAGAGAAGCGCCAAGATAAAGCTGCAGAGTGGAAACCCGCCCAACGGTTTTTTGGTCCAAAGTTTGAAGATCCATCATAACGATAAGTGTAAGTTCCTAAATAACGATCAGCATAGTTGTATGTCAAACGAGTAAAGAATGAAACCATTGCCGAACTACCAAAGCCTGCGCTAATAGTAGGAGTACCTGTACCTAATGCAGGATTATGTACTTCATCAGAAGGAAGTCCACTATTAAAGATGCTTGTATTATCCCAACTAGACTCATAACATTCTTGTCCAACCATTGCTGTGAATGATTGATTGTCAGTGATATTGCCAGAATAAGTTACATAGTTCTTTATTTGCCAGAAAGTACCACTACCTTTTTGAATACTACTTTCGTTGCTTGAGCGTACCCAACCACCAAGGTCAACCATTGGTTTGTAACGTGAGCCTTTGTTTGCACTGATATCAAAACCAAGTTCTGAATGCCAAGATAGATTTTTGATAGGTGTTACTTCAAAGAATATATTACCTGTTAATTTTTGACGATGCAAAAGGATATCATCCATCATAGCCAATGCGATAGGATTTGGATTAGTCCAACCTTCGCGAACAACTGTAGCATAGCTACCATCTATATTATAAATAGGAATATCAGGAAGAGAAGTTAACGAGTAGTTAATCAAACCTTGATCACTATCGGCCAATTTCAAGTCATCGTTAGTAGATGTAAATGTTGCACTTACTCCAAGTTTCAACCATTTCTTGAGTTGAGCATCAAGATTGGTACGGAAGCTTAAACGATTAAAGTTTGAACCGATGATTGTACCATCTTGATCCATGAATGCAGCCGACACATAATATTGTACTTTATCAGTACCACCTTGTGCTGCGATTTGGTGTTGTTGTTGAAATGCAGTTTTAAAAATAGCATCTTGCCAATTAGTACCAGTACCCAATAAAGAAGGATCAGAATAGATTGTATTCGGATCACCAAGTTCACCAGTATTAGCTAAATCGTTATAGAATCCTGCATATTCGCGAAGATTCATCATATCCAAACGTTTCGTTTGACGTTGTACAGCGACCATACCATCGTAAGTAAATTTAGCTTCGCCGGCTTTACCACGTTTGGTAGTAATCAATACAACACCATTTGAACCTTGCGCACCATAGATAGCCGTAGCAGAAGCATCTTTCAAGATTTCCATACTTACGATATCCGAAGGGTTGATAGTTGAAAGTGGTGAGATAGTAGATACCGAACCATTACCAAGTGCATCGCCCAAACCAAAGTCAGCACCACGTTGTCCGTTTCCTTGAACAGGTACACCATCAATTACATAAAGTGGTTCAGCATTTGCATTGATAGTAGCTTGACCACGAACACGGATTGATGTTGATGAACCAGGAGCTCCCGATGTTGCAACAGCTGTAACCCCAGCGGCGCGTCCTTGTAGTGATTGATCTAAATTGGTAATGATTGAGCCTTTGATCTTATCTTCTCCCATTGTAACAGAAGCACCAGATAAGTCACTCTTCTTCATTGTACCATAACCAACCACAACTACTTCATCAAGTAGTTCAGCATCATCTTTTAATGATACATTGATTGTTTTTTGTCCTGATACAGGTATTTCTTGGGTTTTATACCCAATACAAGAGAATATTAGCGTAGCTTTATCAGTAGGGATATTAAGCGAATAGCCCCCATCTAAATCAGATACAGTACCCATGGTACTGCCTTTTACTATGACGTTTGCACCAATGATTGGTGTACCGTCGTTTGCATCTTTAACAACACCTCTAACTATAGTTTGCTGAGCATAAAGCGAACTGCTCATCAGTAGTGCCATCAAAAACAGAATGATGTTTCTCATATTAGTACATAGATTTATAATAGATTTAACAAATTAACAAGAGCAAAGATAGAGGCAAAGCTGTGGTAAAACAAATACAATATTATCTATAAATAATACTATTTTGTTACCACAGCTTTGTTACGATTATTTCTTCTTAGCGGTTTGTTTATCGAAGAATTTCATTCGTGCATCATACCAACTAGGAGGAGTATTGTGTCCGTTTAAAGGATAAATGTGATATTCTTTTTCTGTAGAAATACGGTTATAACCTGAGAAATTAGTATGTGGTGGACAAACTTCATCTTGCAAGCCAACACCCATTATAACCGGACATTTAATCCACGGTGCAAGATTTTTAATATCGAAATAAGACAATGTCTTGTACATTTCTTGATCAGATAGTCCAAGTTGTTTTTGCTTATTGATAACTGCCGATGCAGGCCAATGTACCGTTTTGAAGTAATCAGGATAGTCAGACAAGAAAGGGATTGTAGGTGCGATAGCACAGAAACGATCATCTAAAGCAGCAGCAGCCAATGAGAATGCACCACCTTGACTTCCACCTTCAGCAAAGATAGCATCTGTATTAACTTCAGGTCTTGATGATACAAAATCGACAGCGCGAACCAAATCCATAAATGCACCACGATAGTAGTAATTATCTTTAGAATCGAGATTGTAAGTTATCCAATCACCATAGGTATTAGTAGGTTCTTGCAATCCTTGTCCACGAGTAGAAAGCACAAACTCAGCATAGCCAGGAGTTCCACCAGGTATCCAAGGTTTAGAGCCATATCCCATATAAGTTATCACAGCAGGATACTTTCCTTTTTTTACAGGAACTGAATAGTATCCAGATATCTCTTCATTGCCCAACGATTTCATCTTCACCAAATAAAGTTTGCGGTTTTTATTGTTATCATCGGTAATCAATGTAAGTTGATAATCGGGGTTAACCTGTGCTAATTCTTCTTTAGCAGTATCCCAAAACTCTTTCAAATCGGGTTGAGCATCTGATAATGAGATGACACTTTCGGGTTCGTAACCAATATTAAAACGTTTTACCACTTCGCCATTCTCAGAAACAACGCATCGGTAAAAACCAGGTGCAGGAACTGTAAAATCAAAGTTGAGTACAGTCGAATCTCCTTTAGATAACGATACGCTTTGCGAAAGAGCATATAGAGGAACATATTGGTCGGTCATAATATCCAATTTTACGTTGGATGATACTTCCGTATTTTTATTGTTGATAGCAACCACTTCAATTTGTGGAGTCGATGGAGCATAATATACCCATTCATTTACAGGGTCTATGCGATATTTCAAATCAAAAGATGCATTGTCTGATTGAGCAGACAAACTTAATGAGCTGGTTAAAAAGCCAACATATAAGAGCCAATTTTTCATGATTGTGTTCTTTAAGTATTTCTAATAAATAATTTCTATAGTTCTTATAGCAAGTTCTTTAAGCGCTCGTTGGCAGCTTTAATAATTGGAACAGTAGTATCGGTAGAGAATACCGAATACAGACCTTGTTGCTCTTGTGCTGGGTCACCAGTATAATCGTCGCCTACTTGCCAATAGATATGGTCGGGAGATTGTTCTGCATCACCACCCCATGCCCAGAAGTTACAACCAGCCAAATAACCATTACCTAATTCAGGGTTTGCTATTTGATCAAAAACAAACTGATAGTAAGCATCGCGCGATTCAGTAGAAGTTGTTTTAGGGAATTGGAAGCCATCACGTGGAAATCCAAACTCTTCTAGTACGATTGGTTTCTTTAGTCTTTGAGCTACTTCAAGATGTTCAAGCATGTACTCTTTTGTGTTTTCGATAGAACGAGGCAAGTGATTATCTAAACTATCTTTGTGAGCCCATGCCCAATTCCATGGCCAAATATGAATATTGATATAGTCTACATTAGGATCAGTATGAATTCTTTCGAATAATTGTAAGTCAGCCTCACAGCCATGTTTACCTTCACTACCAGTCGATACCAAGTGATTTGAGTCTAAAGATTTGATTTGCGCAGCCACATCAGCTATCCATTGAGCAAAAGGTTCTTTGCTCTCTTGAGAGAAAGCACGAGGTTCGTTACTGATTTGCCACGTCATGATAGTTGGGTCTTCAGTATATTTTGTTTTGGTATATCGATTTTCGCGAGTGATAATATCGTTTACATAATTAGCGAAAAGAGCTTTAGCGCTATCCGATTGAGCGAACTGTGCAGCAAAGTCAAGATAAGCTGGCCATCCGTCGATAGCAGGGATTACCGCTTTGCCATAACCGGCCCATTCTAGATATTGGCCATATCCGCCACTCCACTCCCAAGCATTGTTCAAATACAACACAGCTTTCATATCACGTTTACCCATCTCCATCAAAAGATAATCGAGACCGGCAAGAATAGTATCATTGTATACACCCGGTGCAACTTGCAATGTAGGTTCAACTTTAGCAGTTACACCATGTTCACCATCAGCGCCAACAAGAATGCGTAAGTTATCAACACCAAGATCTTTTAATTCATCTAACTCTTTAATTAACCGTGCACGATTTCCGCCTTGACCTTCAGAACCCAAGATGGCACCATACCAAAAGTTTGCACCAACAAAATTATAAGGAGTATCTCCTTTCATTAATTTACCATTTTCGACTCTAACAAAAGAGGTGTTGGTAGAAGAGGCATCTTTTTTGACGCCACAAGAAGAGCACATCGACATAACAAGCATTAATAGCAATAGAGGTGTTTGTTTAAACATATTTATTAAATTTAAATTAACTATACAAATGTAATAGAATGATATCAATAGATACAATATTATTTTATCAAATAGTAATACTTTTAATCATAGAATTGCGATGTAGATTTGTCTGCATAAATGCAAAATAGAAAAAAATATCTTAGTACTATTATAACTTGCTATAAATATGTAACTTGCATTTCCAATAACTTAGTACAATTTATATTTGTTATGATAAATACAGTTTACTCGCCCAATGAAGAACGATATGATGGTATGATGAAATATCGTCGTTGCGGCAAAAGTGGTATATTACTTCCAGAACTATCACTTGGTTTATGGCACAACTTTGGTGATGTTGACAGTTTAGACAATTCATTCAAAATGGCTCATTATGCTTTCGACCAAGGTATCACTCATTTTGATTTAGCTAATAATTACGGACCATCTTTTGGTTCGGCCGAAGAGACTTTCGGACAAATCATGAAGAAATCGTTTATGCCTTATCGAGACGAATTGTTAGTATCGACCAAGGCGGGACATGATATGTGGCGTGGCCCATACGGAACATGGGGATCGCGTAAGCATCTTATGGCAAGCATCGATCAAAGTCTTAAAAGGATGAACTTAGAGTACGTGGATATATTTTACTCGCACCGCTATGATGCAGATACACCACTCGAAGAAACCTTGCAAACATTAGTAGATATCGTAAAACAAGGCAAGGCTCTCTATATTGGTATTTCGAAATATCCACCGCAAACGGCTAAATTTGCATACAGCTACCTAGCGCAAAGAGATGTGCCTTGCTTAATCTATCAAGGCAAATACAACCTTTTTAATAGAGAACCTGAAGAAAGCGGCATCTTACAACAGGCAAATGATCATGGTGCGGGTTTCATTGCTTTCTCTCCATTGGCTCAAGGATTATTGACAGACCGCTATTTGAATGGTATCCCCGATGATTCGCGCATCGCTAAAGGAGGTTTTTTAAAGAAAGAGCAACTAACTGAAGATGTTTATAATAGAATAAAAACACTCAATGACATCGCATTAAAGCGCGGACAAACCTTAGCCGAAATGGCTCTTGCATGGGTATTAAAAGACAACCATATATCATCTGTAATCATTGGTGCTAGCTCTACCCTACAGATTAAAAAAAACTTAAAGGCTTTAGATAATACAACCTTCACGGCAGAAGAGTTGAAAGAGATTGATAAAGCGTGTAACCTATAAAACAGAATAAGTTAATCTAGCGCGATAACAGTTAACTATTATCGCGCTAAATCAACTTATCTACCAATCGATTTATATATATCTATAAATACAGTTGTATTATACTAGTTTTTTGTTCTTTCTATAATGATCTCTGAACTCCTTTGGAGAACATTCTTTCTTCTTCTTGAATATCCGATTAAAGTTTGATAGGTTATTAAAACCACAATCATAACAGATCTCGGCAATAGACATGGTTGAGTCAACCAATAGTCTTGAAGCATATCCCAAACGAATATCAATGATATAGTCTGATAGATTCTTGCCGGTGCGCAGTTTAAAGAATCGACTAAATGATACAGGTGTCATCCCCACTACATCGGCCAATGCATTCAATCTTATTTCTTGTTGATAATGTTTATTGATATATTCTTGTATCTTTTGCACTCGGCGGCTATCGGAGTTAATATCTATCTTCGCAAAAGATGAAGTAGAGAGCGTGCATGCATCTTTTCCTGACAATGATAACTCGTACAATATTGTCATAAAGTTCATCACAGCATAGAATCCTTGTTCTTCTGTAGCCAGCTTATCCAAAAGCGGATAAACCTTCATGATAGTAGACATCGGAAAGCTCAATCCTTTTTGGGCACGTTCTAGCATTTGCCTGATGGAGTTAAACTGATTTTTATTTAGAAAACTCTCAAAAAAGAGGTCCGATGAAAATTGAATAGTAATCTCTCTAATATCTCTAGAACGACAATCATTCTGTTCCCATACATGTTCTAGTTCTTTGCCGGTTATCAAAACTAAATCATAGTCACCAATTACTTCAGAAGAATCACCAACAATTCGTCGCACACCGGCTGCTTTCTCACAAAAATTCAGTTCAAACTCTGAATGATTGTGCATCGGATAAGTGAACTCTGTTTTATGTCGTTCAGCGATATAAAAACAGTCTTTATCTGACAGTGGTGTTATTTCTCGAATAATAGAGTTTTGTGTCATTGTAGTTATAGTGTAGGTTTATTTATCAGTTATGCAAACTTCTCAAGTCATCGCCCGAAGGATTTTGGAATACTCTAAGATCGAACTCGGGAATAATGGCAAGCACATGATCGAATACATCGGCTTGCACTCCTTCGTAAACTACCCAATCCTTACGAGACGAGAAGAAATAGAGTTCCATTGGAATACCTGTTTCGGTTGGTTGCAGTTGTCGCACCATACAAGTCATTTCTTGATTGACAGTATCTAAGCTTCTCAAATAATTATTTAAGTAAGCTCTCAATACACCAATGTTGGTTTGATGTCTACCGTTAATCAATAAAGATGTATCAATATCGTGTTTTTTATTGTATTCATCAACTTGCTGTTCGGTTTCCATTATGTATCCTTGCAATAAATAGATCTTACGGTATTTCTCAATCATCTGAGGAGTACAGAATGTGACACTATTCATATCTATATTGATAGAACGTTTCACTCTTCGCCCACCCGATTCTTCCATACCGCGCCAATTCTGAAACGAATCACTAACCAAAGCATATGGAGGAACGGTTGTTATGGTATTATCCCAATTGCGCACTTTCACTGTATTAAGGGTTACCTCAATTACTGTACCATCAGCTCCATATTTAGGCATCGCTATCCAATCGCCCACGCGCAACATATTGTTTGCAGTGAGCTGAATGCCCGATACAACTCCCATAATACTATCTTTGAATACTAACATCAAGATAGCAGCCGATGCACCTATACCGGTGAATAAAGCAGCTGGAGACTTTCCGGTTAATATACTAATGATGAATATACCGCCTATAAAGAATAATACTACTTGTGCTGTCTGCAACAACCCCTTCAAAGGTTTGTTGCGTGTACGCTCGCGCATACTATATAAATAATATAAAGCAGCCAAGAGCGCACTCGTGAATCTTAAGAATACAGCAATTATATATATTAAGGTAAGATTCTTAATCAACTGCAATATCTTGTCATCAGGAATAGCAATAGGGATTAATATATAGAATAAGATGGGAGCAACAATATGGCTCAGGTAGTTCATCACTTTACGGTCGAACAAGATATCGTCCCAAGTAGCCTTCGTCTTTGTTACTATTTTCTCAATTAAATTTACGACAACATATCTACAAAACAAATCGGCTGCTAGAACTATTATAAAAATAAAAACAGCTAATATGATATCAACCGATGTAGATGCCGTTTTAGGGTTTAATCCCCACGAAATAAAAAACTCATTAATTCTATCTGAGAACTCTTTCATATATTATATATTCTAATCAAAAAACGTTATTCATCTATTGTTTAGCAGGATTTAGATTCAGTTTACATTCATCGAGAAACTCCTTTATATCTTCGCGAATCCAACGATGTAGATATAGATTTCTATATGCACTATTTTTGCGCAACATGACCTCTATACTTCCTTGGCTATTTTGATATGCGGTCAGTTCATTGCGATATTGTTCTTCGTGTTCGGCTAACCTTTTTATTTCCTCTTCTCGCTCACGACGCAAGACTGTACATACAGGAATCAATAACTTCATTATTACGTTATCCATTAAATGATGTCCTTGTATATATAAATAAGTAGTTTCGGGCACTAGTCCTTGTTTTTCTAATTCAATGCCCAACGATTTTACATATGCAACCTGTTCGGGACATTTGGTTTCTAACTCGTGCAATTTATAAGAAACCTCTTTTTGAACATTTGTCAAACAACCTTTAATATGATTGAGGTTCACATTGCGCAACCGAGTACAAGAATTAAATACATTCATCGGAAAAGTATGCGTATCATGTTGACGATAGAACCATATATTCCAAAGAAACAAAGGATATATTATGACTGAATATTCTTCCATGAAAGCTTTAAAATCAACAATAGATCGATCGTTGAGCGTAGCCAACACACAAACTTGATGCAAACTATCAGCAAAGCATTGATGATTCTCAATGGCATATGCATAGGTTTGAAAGATGTATTTATTGCGATTAATCTTTCGAGAGGTGGCAGTTACTCCTTGCAATAAAAAGTCATAGTCACTATCAACACAAGCTATCAAACTCTTACCCAACTCATCAGCGTTTAGAGTATTAAGCAATACCACCTTTTTGCCTTTCGATAATGAAGTAGAAGATGGAAGCATCACCTGAAAATAGTAATTATCATCTTCGAACTCCTCAAATATAGAACGCCAAAAAGCAATATCATCATAGCTTTCAACATAAGCTATAATCTTGCGACGCGCACCCATTGGGTACAGCTTATGTGCAGCTGTAACATAATTAGATGTAATATTATCGCGCAGTGAACTTGGCATAAACTGTTTGGCTATTTATTAAATTCTAGATTATTGAGGATGAATAGCAGTAGCTATCTCACTTACTTCGGTTACCGCATCTAACCAGCCTTCCATTATAACTGCCGGCGAATGTGTTGTAAGTATTACTTGTGCATTTGGATTGAGTTCGCGTATCATAGCAATTAGTTTTTGTTGCCATTCTATATGAAGCGATGCTTCCGGCTCATCCATAAACAAGACACAATGCTGTTTATCTTGTACCAAAGCAGTCAACAAAATAACAAGCATCTGCTTTTCTCCCGAAGATAATTGGTGAGGCAAAAGTAGTTCGTCATCTTGATAAAAGGCAATATCATTTCTTTTACGATCTATTCTTTTGTGTGTAAAGCTAAACAATACATCTATCAAATCTTGAAAAAGACGTTTTGCATTAGATACCTCAGCAGCTTTGTCATGTGCAGCCTCATCATTGCTATTTAGCAACTCAATCATACGATTGCCTATATTTACTTGATAATCTAAATATCGACGTTGAAGTAAATAGAGTTGCCAATCGAGTTCTGACTTGACATTCTTATCGGCCATTCGTGCAGTAAAATCACCCATTACCAAAGGGCGGTCGTAACTACGTATTACATCATAAGGAATAAAAGTTGCTTCTGGATTATCAAAAATGATTCTAACACCATCGTGCTTACCACTTTTCATTTCGCCACTCACAAAAGATAAATCTTCCAAGTAGTTTACTGAGCGATTAAGAATAGTCGTTTTACCAACCCCATTAATACCCGAAAGGATATTAACATCGGGACGTAAATTCCAAGCGATATTAAACCTGCCCCATAAGTTTTCTATTTCTATACGGAGGATATATTTTGCCTGTTTTTCCATAATATCACAGATTTATATAGACGCAAATATAAACAATTCAAATAATAAATTGATTACCTTTGTCCACCTTTTAGGATAGCAATAGAAAAATGAGTGATAAAAATATACATGGCCATATTTATGCGCTAACTGCAAATGTATTGTGGGGGTTGATGTCTCCGATAGGTAAATCAGCATTACAAGTCTTTTCACCTTTATCGGTTACGGCATTTAGAATTGTTGGTGCATGTATTGCATTCTGGATTCTTTCTCTCTTTTGTAAAAAAGAAAAGATTGCTCCTAAAGATAGATTACGTATATTCTTTGCGGCTTTCTTTGCCTTGATATTCAATCAAGGTATGTTTATTTATGGATTATCATTTACATCTCCCATTAATGCCTCAATTGTAACTACTACCCTACCCATCATCACCATGATTGTAGCTGCTATTTATCTTCGTGAACCTATCTCCGGAAAGAAGATATTGGGTATTGCAGTTGGTGCAACAGGAGCTTTAATTCTAATTCTTGGTAGTAATAGCAGTGCAATTGGAAGTGGTAATATTATAGGAGATTTACTCTGCTTGACTGCACAGTTTAGCTTTGCTTTTTATCTTACTGTTTTCAAAAGCTTGACTCAAGAGTATTCGGCAGTAACCATCAATAAGTGGATGTTTTTAGTAGGTTCTCTTGTTTATCTACCTATCTCTTTCACCGATATAAGCGCTATTGAATGGAGTGCTGTTCCGGTATCGGCAATATTACAGGTTTTATATATCATCATTGGTGCAAGCTTTTTATCGTACATATGCATTATGACCGCACAACGAATGCTTCGCCCTACCGTAGTAAGTATGTATAATTACGTTCAACCTATAATCGCTTCATTTACCGCCATTGCGATGGGTGTTGGTATATTCGATTGGCAAAAAGGATTAGCTATTGCTTGTGTATTTATGGGAGTTTATATTGTAACTCAAAGTAAATCGAAAGCAGATATTGAAAGGCTAAGAAAAAACTAAAGGAGCTATTTATATTGCATTCTAACTTCATTTTGAAATAAAATGCAATATAAATAAACTCCTAGTCTTACTCACTTTGTAAACAAAGATTGTAAGATCAAAAACCACTTTCAACTTCTACAAAACAAGTGGCTACAACAGTGAAGGTCAGGTTGTATTCATGTTTCTATCATTTAGGTCTATTCCCTATTTTATTACTTTAGTATATATAAAGACGTTGTTTGCTATGTGTGATGCTTGCCGAATGGTTTTAAATTTGAAAACCATTATGGGGATATAAAATATCCCCATAAATGATACATGAGTGAATAAAGAGTAATAATAAATGGAAATAAAACTATCGTTTTTTTCATCTCCTAACTAGATTTGAGATTTAGATTAATTATATATTTCAAAACACCATAATAATGCGATGCCATAGTACCTCATCAAATGAGGTATGAATAATATGCTAAGTGGGGGAAGGGGGAATTAATAAAAGAAAAAGATAAAAAGTATCTCTAAGAGATTACTTTAAGACAAAGGTAAAGTTATTGATTTATCTAAACAAGCTTTTTAACATTAAAATCAAATATTAGTACTTTAAACCCCTTTAAAGTTGTAGTTTGAAAGATAAAAAGCATTTATAATACGAATGTAACAATAGAGTAATCTATATTTCATTTTTAAATGTAACACACTATCAATAATAGCACAAATATTATTATACACAAAGACCGCTTTGAATTAATTATCCAAAGCGGTCTTTGTGTATAATATATTGCTATTTATAGAGTCGTGATATCAATACGGAAGGGTTATTTCTTCAATTCCATGAAATAGGTATCTAATAGATGCTTGGCAGCAACAAAGGATGTCAATTCACCGTGAAGAACTTGCTGTTCCTGATTGCTTAGCATAGACTCGATAAGTGGGTTTTGATAGAAGCTATCGCGCAACTGCTCATTGATTGTTTCATACATCCAATATTTGCTTTGTTCATTACGACGATGGTTAAAGTAACCGTTAGCCTTTACAAAGTCGATGTATTCATAAATCATATCCCATATTTCAGTTACTCCTTGATTGTAAAAGCCCGAATAAGTCAATACACGAGGCGACCAACCCGAGTCTGGAGCAGGAAATAGATGTAACGCGTTACGAAATTGTGCAGCTGCAAGTTTAGCTTTATCTATGTTGTTGCCATCGGCTTTGTTGATAACAATACCATCGGCCATTTCCATAATGCCACGTTTGATGCCCTGTAACTCATCGCCAGTACCTGCAAGCTGTATCAATAAAAAGAAGTCGACCATCGAATGAACCGCAGTTTCACTTTGCCCCACTCCAACAGTCTCAACAAATATCTTGTTAAAACCAGCAGCTTCGCAAAGAATGATTGTTTCGCGTGTTTTACGAGCCACACCACCTAAAGAACCAGCAGATGGACTAGGACGAATAAATGAATCGGGATGAACAGACAGTTGTTCCATGCGAGTCTTATCGCCCAAGATACTCCCTTTGCTTCGTTCACTACTTGGATCGATAGCAAGAACAGCTAGTTTACCGGCGCTACGTTCTAAAACATGCAAACCAAAAACATCGATTGATGTACTTTTGCCTGCACCGGGAACTCCACTTATACCGATACGAATGGAATTGCCTGAATATGGCAAACATTTCTCAATCACCTCTTGCGCAATAGCTTGATGTTCGGCCTTTACACTTTCTACCAAAGTTACGGCCTGACTGAGAATTGTTACATCACCTTTTACAATGCCGTCAACAAAGTCTTGAACAGATAGTTGTGGCTTGCGAACTTTACGTTTGAAATAAGGATTGACAGACGACGGTTGTTCAATACCGGCATTGACTGTTAGCCCCTTATATTTATCATTATTTTCGGGATGTTCCATGGCAGTAATAGTTTATAGTTATTCCTTCACTTCGATGATAACTTTTGAGTGTGAAGGATCATTTGTTATCATTAAGATACGCATATGCTGTTTGCTCTTATGAGCACTATTCTTTTTAATACTTACTCTCATTTTGGCACTTTCACCAGGTTGAAGTGTAGACTTTTTAAGACTTACACTTAAAGCAGGATTAAAGACTTGCAACTTACCTACAATCAATGGAGATTTACCTGTATTAGTAACAATGATATCTTGACTTGCTTTGTTCTTTTTAATCAACTTAGGAGCGAAGTTAATGGTATCTTCAGACAGTTTTATGACTGGAGCATTATTTAATTCGTTATTAGTAAGATTATTGAAAACAGGCAACAGAATAGCCGATACAGGAATTTCATTATCTTCTCCAACCTTATCACCGGCAAAGCGAGCCAAGTAAACAGATGTTTGAGTCAAACCAAAGTCGGCCAATTCATTCGTATTGAGCGTTAATTTAATCGTTCCTTTCTCGCCTTTTTGAAGTACGTTTGGAGTTTTCTCCATAGTCAAATATCGAGGAAGATGCATCAATACAGGTTCGTAAGCTCTATCAGATTGGTTTACTACACTGAAGGTAATAGATGGCGATTCGCCTCTTTGTGCATCAGGAAAGTCAAATTTAGTTCTATCGATTTTAATATCTCCAATTTCGTAAGGGTGTGTACGCGAAAAGTCAGTTAGCTTTTGTACTACTTCTCCACCAAACTTCAAGTAAACCAAACTAGGTTCTGAGTTACTATAAATACCTACCGATTTCTCGAAACGTCCCAACATTTTAGCATCAAAAGTAACACTGATAGTTCCTGTAGCACCAGGAGCTATAGGCGTTTTAGTCCAATTCACCTCTGTGCAATCGCATGACACTGTTACGTTACTCATCACCAAAGGTTTATCGCCAGTATTGGTAATAATATAATCGGCAACAACGGGATGTTTCCACTCTACTTGACCGAAATTAAAAAAGCTTTTATTGGATGTTAAACGTGGCTGTGCTGTAACGGTAAGAATGATAATAAAAAAGGAGAATATAGTAAATAAAATACGTTTCATGCTTGAGTTATTTAGTAAAATACAAAGGTATAGCTTTTCGTTGAGAAACGAAACGTATTAATTGTATTTATTCGGCTACCAATTAGTTTCACCACACAGAAACTTTTGTTTCAACAAACAGAAACGATTGTTCCAATGCGGTGAAACTTTTGTTTCAGCACGATGGAACAATCGCTCATTATTATAGAGATATTTCTAGTCTGCTACATGTAGTAACATAGATGATGAATGTGAAGAGAACTCGGGTGCATATGCACTTTGAATAGTAGCTATACCCGATTGGTATTGACCAGCACGACTCACTCGATAGCTATATTCCAACACAAATACGCCTTTTCCTAAACCATCGAAGAAGAAGGAGGTTGAAGCATCTTTGATATCGACATAGTAACCAAAGCCATTTCCCCAGCGATATCCCGAAACCGATGCTATCGGTTCGAAGCAAGCAGCTCGTTGGTCTTTGAGTTGAATGAAATCCATTGCGCGATCGAGCGTGATAGCCAAACGACTTACTACTATATCACCAATAGCCAATTTGGTATCTGTAGTAATTGGCACTAGTTGTTTTTGATTGTTCACTATACGTTCTACATACAGTTTCTTATCCACATTCAACTCGCCTCCTTGTTGATTAACTTCACTGATTTGTTCTTCATATTGCGCATAAGCAGCACCCCAACCAATGCCAGCATCTTGTTTAGTAACCGTTGCTTTTGTAGCATCAATTACTTGTTTGCTAGTAAAGACCTCTTTTATATAACCTAAACCGGGGGTTGCATTGGCTTTACTTGTATTGATTGTTTTATTCCCGATTTGAATCTTCACTTGACCTTCGTTTTCGAGAAGATTAGAGCCAGTCATCAATAGGGCATAGATTGCATTGGCACTAGCAACAGGCGAATCCCACGATTGTGTCTGTTTTTGCTTCAACAGCCATAATTTCATTTCGTCGACTACCGCTTTATTTCTTGAAACCGTATTGAATGCTTCCATCACTAATACATGGGTTGGAATTTGCAATCCATTCCAATTGTAAGGTGATTCATTGAAAGCGAAATACATGCCTAGTTCATTGCTAGTTACCAGATGTTCTTTGATAGAAGCCATAAACTGATTGGCTTTTTGGTTATTGCCTTGTTTGTTTAGTATGATAGCAGCCATCGCTTTTTCGCTCATACCAGCTATAGGCAATAAGTTTCCGATCTTCGATAGATAGAAATTATAGACTTTCGTATTTTCTGATGGGACTTGCTCATTAGAGATTGCCACAAGATAGAGATACTTCAATGCGCTATAGGATAGTTGATAACTGTTTCTCTGCTTTTCAGTCATCTCTTGATAAGACTTATACATTTGTTGATGCAGATAGTCCATCGCTGTTTTTTGCATTGACTCAGCTGCTCCCGATAATGGTTGATTGGTTAGTAACGCCAATCTAGCATTAAGCTCAGCAATGTATTGTGTAACAAACTGGCTACTGTTCATGCCTTTGTACCAAGACCAAGCACCGTTTGATTGTTGCAACTCTTTTAAACGAGTCAAAGCAGTGATGTTGTTATTGCGAACATTATTGATATCAAACAATGTGGCAATGCGCTGCATTTGTTCTTGCTCTGTTTTGGCTTCTAACACCCAAGGAGACTCAGCAAGAATAATGCTCTTTAGTTCTTGATTCTTCTGAAGATTGCTCAAAAGAGTCTCTTTAGTTCCACCTTGTTGCTTCCAAGTATCGAACATGGTTTTGATGCGTGGTTGCTGTTCCATAATCCAACTAGCCAACGAGTTTGCATAATAGGCTGTCGCCCACGATATCGCACTGTTGTTATCAGGTAAGGCAATAGCAGGCAACGCTTGTACTGCATACCAAACAGGGTTGGCAGTATATTCTATTGTCAACGAACGGTTTGTTGCGGTTGCACTGTGGTTGTTGAATAGGTGTTGCAAAGAGAATGTACGACTTTCATTACCACGTATTGGCATGGCAACGCTCTCTGTAAGATGTATCTTATCAGACAGTACAGGTATAGCACGCTGCTCTCCATCGCTGAATGTTCCTCCATCGGCTATCATTCTGCAACCTAGTATTTCGTATTTATCGGTTGCTTTAAAACTAAAACTTACAGCAGTTGTCTTACCGGCCTCAACAGTGAATGATTGTTTTTGTGTACTAATAACACGGTCATTCAACGGATTGAACAGAGCCATAGAGCTAGTACCTGATATTGTTTTATTTGTAAGATTGGTGATAGTGGCAGCAATCGTTACATCATCCCCTACTCGTACAAACCGAGGCATATTGGGCATAATCATAAACTCTTTGCTAGTAGTAGCAGATGCATCGAGATTGCCTATAAACATACCTTTTGTATGCGAGAAACCTTTGAATGTCCAACGTGTTAAACTCTCGGGCATAATGAATGAAAGTACAACCTCACCTTGTTCGTTAGTTCGCAGTTGCGGATAGAAGAAGGCTGTTTCTGCAAAGTTCGTTCTTAGTTCATCTG
Organism: uncultured Bacteroides sp.; assembly: GCA_947074345.1. GTDB lineage: Bacteria > Bacteroidota > Bacteroidia > Bacteroidales > Bacteroidaceae > Bacteroides. The sequence goes on from CAMTPH010000037.1 coordinate 20,351, forward strand.
TTGGCATACCTTCATCATCGATGTATCCACCTTCATTATCTTCGACCTCAACAACTTCATTCAGAATAGATTCGTATAGCACATCAGAGTCGCTCCATGCATTAACGCTATTAGTTCTACTCGATAATGACTTCTTGCTTCGCACACCATATGCTACAACAATTTGGTTGCTAAGTATTGAGTTATAAACATTATAGAAAGCATCGAATTCCATTTCTGGAGTAGGTAAATACTTGTAATTACCCGTATAGTTGTAGTGATTATTACTGATGCTACGACTTCTCCAATCAACCTTTGGGAAAGACTGTGGGTAGTATACACGCAATACTTGATTGTTAGGATACAACCGATCGAGCGCAGCATCATACATCAAAGCTAACATCTCAGCATTGGCAGGCTGATTGGTAGGAGTTTTGATGGTTAACTTCCACTCTTCTTTTTGTCCAGGACGAAGTTTATCGCGGAACACATCCCACTTCATCGTTAAGTTTCTATCGGGTTGTTTCTTAGATAGCGTTATTTTTTGTTGATAGGTTTTGCCCTCTTTTACAAAGCAAAACAAAACCACCAATCCATCGCCATAGCTCTCTTTATAATCAAATTCGAAACGTTCTATTGTATCGGATAATTGAAGTATTTGGCTATCAATAAGTGAAGTTCCACTAAATACCTTCATCATCACAAAAGTGTCATTGTATGATGTGCCATAATAAAATACAGCAGGATGAGCTGTATCAAACTCGGTAGTGACAGGATAATACCATGTATCTATTTTTATCGGAGGGCGTTTATCGGTCAAACTAAATATTACAAACTCATCTTTATCTGATACTTCTCTACCTTGATTATCGTTGGCCGTATAAACAATGACATACTTACCTGATGGCAATTTATCCCACGCTTTTATAGATAAAGGTTGATTAGCATTGAAAGTTCCACTCAATACAGCGACTCCTTTTGTTGCTTCGGCTTCTGACATAGTGTCTGTAACTGAATAAAGCTTATAGCTACCACTTACTTGAAGTGGTTGAGAATCTAAATTGACAGCTTTGATTAGGATATCGGCCATATTCTCTTTGCAAATCAACTCAGGAATATCTGCATTCAATATCATTGAACGTGAACCGGCATTAATAGCAAAGTTTGCTGATTGAGTCTCACCTGAAAGGCTAGTAATACTTGCTTTTACATTATATGAATAGTAATAAGTACCTTGATCTGATGGAGCTACCAAAGGAACAGGTATGATGAACCAGCCATCTTCATTCAACAATACACTACCCGAAGTAATTATGTCATCATCATCCAGACTTGAGAACCACCAACGATTTTCTGTTCTATTAATCGTGTACTTAACAGGTAGCTCTTGCATAGGTACTCCATTCAACGATTTGGCTACACCTTTCAACTCAACAGTATCTCCTAAATGATAGGAAGTAGTAGGTTTATCAATAATCACCTCGAAGGTTGGTAATTTATATTCTTCTACTTGAATGTTTGTACTTCCCTTATCGGTAGTAAGCCTAAAGCTACCATTCAAACAAGCATCAGGCAAAATAAACTCGGTAGTAAAAGAACCAAATTCATTGGTAGTAAGTTGTTTCTTAGCTACCTCTTGATAGTTTGCATCAAAAAGAGTAAGTGTATATTCTTTATTAGGAATAACTGAAGCTGTATCATTCTTCTGGCTATAAGCAATGCCCTTCACATATACTGTTTGTCCTGGACGATAGATAGTGCGGTCTGTTATCAATTGAACCTTTTCGGTAACTTGATTAGAAGTATTATAAAGCAAGAAGCTTCCACGATAAAAGCGTTGAGATGGCATATAGATGTCATCGCCTTTTTTAGCAGAGATCGATTTGTATTCATTCTTGAAATCAATGATGACTGAGCCGTTGGCATTGGTAGTAATGGTTTCTACTAACGATTTGTTATCAAACAATTCGATTGTAGCATCTGAAACGGGTTGTCCGCTTAGAGCATCAAGTACTACTATCTCGCATTGATTATTGGGCAATCCCAATGTTAGGATATTCAAGCGAGAGACAGAGATAGGATTTGTATCTTTATTCTTTTTGCTATTTGTACCGAAAGGAATTACTTCGCAACTATACTCTCCCAATCCCGGTGCAGTAACTTGAATAGTTGAGTCGCACATCAAGTAGTCATCGGTTGACTGAAGTGACACTTTTTGCGAAGAAACTACTTTATTGTTTTGCAGAAATTGTACCGTAAAGCCAGTCACATTCTTGTAATCAACCGATATAGAAAGAGGCGCATCGGGATAAACCTGACTAGGAAGTAGTGCATTCAATACGGGTTGCAATATTTGCTGACGAATATTGCGAAGTTCATTGATACGATTGTATTTAGGATATCTCTTGATTGCTTCGTCACAAAACTGCAAAGCAAGCGATGGTTGACTGAGCCTTATAGCATAACGAGCCTTTGCTGAATACACTTCAGCACAAAGTTCATTAGTTGGGTATAGCTTCAACAGTTCATCTAACGAATCAACATAATCATTTTTGGGTAATTGAGTGGCCACACGTGCCATAATAGGTTCTACTGTATTCAATTCATGCTTCCACTTAGCACAATCAATTGCTGTCAATATATAGCCATCACTCAATCCACTTTCCTTATATTGGGATAGTAATTGTTGATAAATTGAATCTATTTTGGCAGCAAAGATTGACTCTTGGGGTGCCCATTGCATATCACCAAAAGATGAAATAGCACGACTTGCCAACAATTGATACATATTGTGTTTATAGTATCTACTGCTCTTGCCCTCTGTAACGAATGGTTCAAAGTTAGCTGAGGATGTTTTAAACAACAGCTCTTTATCTTGAATTGAAGCTAGTCCGCGTTTTAAAATCTCATTTGAGAACAAATTGGTAGTCCACAATCTAATATCGGCAGGAGCTTCATCTTCGGCCAGTGCTGTTCGTCTACGAAGCTGCATTTCGTTCATATTCGCATACTCTTCATAAAAGCTCATTAAAAGCGAATTAAGAATCGATCTATCAACAGGATCTTGAAGAGATTGTTCCATCTCTACCAAGTTCTGAAGATTTACATAAAAGCTATCGGGAACTATTACATCCTGATACTCCATTCGGGTGATATAAGCTTTAAGCATTTGCCCCATATTTCTCTCAGCCGATGCTTTATCGTAGATCTGTGTTGCCAACGATTGAACAGTTTGAGGTAAACTCTTATTCTGAGCTTGCTCTATTTTTTTCCAAAGGCTATCATAAGTTTGCGCTTTCATAGGTTGGACTGTTAGACTAATTAATAGAATAAATAGCACTATCTGCTTCATTTTCATAAGATAAGAATTAAATATATCATTTAAAGTATGCAACAAAGAAAGAAATTATTGTTAATATAACAGCATTTTTTAAAGGAAAAAGAATTAACAGACTAGTTATCTATAAAGGAAAGGAACCTATAGTCACATTACGAAGGTTACTTGTAAAGCATCGCCATTCATAGAACATTAGCATACAAAAAAAGCGGTTGTGAAGTTATCCTTCACAACCGCTTTAATATATTGATATGATTATCTTATTTAGATACCTGCAAGTTCTAATACTTTCTCGATAGCTGCAGGAAGACCATCTACATCTTTACCACCAGCAGTAGCAAAGTGAGGTTGACCACCTCCACCACCTTTGATTAGACGAGCAGCTTCTTTCACCAAGTTACCAGCTTTCAAACCTGTTGCAACTAAGTTGTCACTGATCATTACAGTCAACATAGGTTTACCATGATCTTCAGTACCAGCTACAAAGAATAAGTTCTCAGTAATTTCGCCACGAAGTTGGAAAGCAATGTTCTTTACTGCTTCAGCAGGCATTGGAGCATTGAACTTAATCACTTTTATACCATTGATTTCTTCGATGTTCTTCAACAAACGGTTCTTAACAGCCGCTTCCTTCTCTTTCATGAAGTCTTCTACTTGTTTTTTCAAACCAGCATTCTCTTCAATGAACTTACGAACAGCAATAGCTAAATCTGGAACATTGTTGAACAAAGAGCGAAGATCAGAAATAGTATCTTGAACTGTATCCATCATCTCTTCTACACGTGCACCTGTAAACGCTTCGATACGACGAACGCCAGCAGCAACCGAACTTTCAGAAACAATCTTCAACATACCAATGCTACCGGTAGCTTGTACGTGTGTACCACCACAGAACTCAACAGAAGAACCAAATTGGATAACACGAACATGATCACCATACTTCTCACCAAACAAAGCAATAGCACCAAGTTCTTTAGCTTCATCGATTGGAATACTACGGTATTCTTGCAAACGAATGTTCTCGCGAATCTTAGCATTCACCAAATGTTCAACTTGACGAATCTCTTCATCAGTTACTTTTTGGAAATGAGAGAAGTCAAAACGTAGAGAGTCTGGTCCTACCAATGACCCTTTTTGTTCTACGTGCTCACCCAATACTTCACGAAGTGCAGCATCCAACAAGTGAGTAGCTGAGTGATTGGCAGCACAAGCAGCACGTTTATCAGTATCTACACAAGCCATGATAGGTGCATCCATATGCTCAGGAAGTTTCTTAGCAATATGAATTGGCAAGTTATTCTCTTTTTTAGTATCGATAATTTCGATTGTTTCGAATTCGCTTACCAACACACCACAATCACCTACTTGACCACCACTCTCTGCATAGAAAGGAGTATAGTCTAGTACGATTTGATAATATGTTTGATTCTTTTGTTTTACCTGACGGTAACGAAGAATTGATGTTTCGTATTCAGTAAAGTCGTAACCTACAAACTCAGTAGTACCCTCTTTCAAAATAATCCAATCACCAGTTTCAACAGCAGCTGCATTACGAGCACGTTGCTTTTGTTGTTGCATTTCAGCATCAAACTCAGCATTGTTTACAGTCATGCCATTCTCGCGAAGAATCAATTCTGTTAAATCAAGTGGGAAACCGAATGTATCGTAAAGTGTAAAGGCATCTTTACCACTAATCTCTGTTTTGCCAGCAAGTTTAGTATCAGCCATTGTTTTATCCAACAAACGAATACCTGTTTCAAGCGTACGAAGGAATGATTCCTCTTCTTCTTTAATTACTTTTTCGATTAATCCTTGTTGAGCAATCAATTCAGGATAAGCATCACCCATACTTTCAATTAAAGTAGGAATCAACTTATACATGAATGCATGCTTTTGGTTAAGGAAAGTATATCCATAACGAACAGCACGACGCAAGATACGACGAATCACATAACCCGCTTTAGCATTCGATGGCAATTGTCCATCAGTAATAGAGAATGCAATAGTACGGATATGGTCAGCGATAACACGCATTGCAATATCTTGTTGAATATCTTTTCCGTATTCAACACCAGCCAATTTAGCAATCGCTTTAATCAATGGTTGGAATACATCAGTATCGTAGTTCGAAGTTTTGCCTTGAAGCGCCATACAAAGACGTTCAAATCCCATACCTGTATCAATTACTTTAGCAGGAAGAGAGTCAAGGCTACCATCAGCCTTACGGTTGTATTGCATGAATACAAGGTTCCATATTTCGATAACTTGTGGATGATCATGATTTACTAAATCACGGCCAGAAGAAGCAGCGCGTTCTTCGTCGCTACGCAAGTCAATATGTATTTCAGAGCAAGGACCACA
>CAMTPH010000038.1 GCA_947074345.1 uncultured Bacteroides sp.
CCTTTAGGATCTGGGAAGCGTGCCAAGTCAAATTCGTGGCTACCCCAAGCATCTTGTGGCCAGTGGTTCCAGTCTAGTACGATATTATCAATAGGGATATTGCGTCTGCGGAATTCTCTCAATACATCAAGCATCTCATCTTGTGTGTTGTATTTCTCACGACTTTGCCAGTAACCCATCGCCCATTTAGGCATGATTTGCGCTTTGCCGGTAAGTGTACGATAACCGCTGATAACTTCGTCCATATCATCACCATAGATAAAGTAATAGTCAATCTCGTTGCCCATTTCGCTAAACAATGACAATTGTTCTTGTATGCCATCTTCAACCGGACTTAGCACACGCAAACCACAATATGATTCGCCGCCATCAGGAGTCCACTCAATTTTGATTGGCACTTGTTGGTTTGCCTCCAAGGTGGTAGCAAACTTGTAGCTATTTGGGTTCCATGCAGTACGCCAGCGTTCAGGAACAATCAAACGGTTGTTTAGGTATACCTTTACATAACCGGCATAGTATAGTTGGAAACGATATTCGCCTGTCTCGGGAGCTTCTATGCTACCTTCGAAAGTAACTTGCGAACCCATTAAAGGGAACTCAGCAGGCAGATATTCTTTGTTCGCTTTCAGATTTTCGAAATATAAGAAAGGCTCAGTGCGTACCAATGTAGAAGCTTTTGAGTTTGCTGCAGGAACATAAGTACCTGTTAACCCACCCGGTTTTCCGTTTTGGTCGTAGATCTTAAATACCTCATTGAGTTGCAAATAATCAGTTGGATTACCAAAACGGCTCAATGAATAGTTGTCCCACAATAGCCCGTAGTTCTTGTTTGATACGATAAAAGGAACCGATACTTTTGTATTATATTGAAATAGCTCTTCGTTTTTACCTTTATAGTTAAACTCATCCGCTTGATGTTGTCCCAATCCGTAGAATGCCTCATCGGCTGGGCTCTCAAATACTTGTTGCATCGAGTAACCTTTTGTACCTTCTATATTGATGGCTTCAAAATTCTTTCCGCCGCCTACTCTTTCTTGAAGAATAGGATTACCGATTGAGTCGGCAAAAGTAACTTCACCCGTTGCAAGATCTACCTCAGCTTGAATAGATTGAGTTGATAAGATGACTTTGCCCTCTTTTTCTACCACATCAAAAGCAGTAGTTCCTTGCTCTTGTGGAACAATGATAAGGCTCGCTTCATCTACAAACTCTCTATCGGGCGTAGCAGATACTCGAATGATTTTATCGTTGATGACTTGTAGACGTACTTGTTTTGCATCCTGGGGGGATTTAGGATTTACGTGCACAGTTACCCCATCTGCTTGTTTTTTATAACCAGTAGGGGTACAAGCACACAGCATGATTGCTGCTAGGAGGATTAAGGTGTTTTTCATATTGCAATTACTATTAATTTCTAGTGTTGTAAAATTACGCTTAATAATAAATACGGTTCACCTGTTATGTTTTCAGTAACCTCCCTATTTGTAGTTGGGGGTATATCATTTGTTTCGGGAGGGTGCTCTTTTTGTTAATAACACCGTTCCAGAGGCTTGTATAAGGCCTTTGTAGTCTATTATTACTCAATCAGTCTATTTAGACTAGATTGGTATAATAAGAGAAGTAAGTATCACAACATGGGGATGTTTTAATATACAACACCCGGATGTTGTGCACTAAAACATCCGGGTGTTATTAGGCAAAACATCCGGGTGTTGTGTAGGGTAAATCTATTGTTTTACCCCAAAAAGAAAGCCGCTTGAAGAATCTTCAAGCGGCTTATGAGAGTAATGTATATTCTGGTTATCTACACGATACTCAGGCTCTGGTTATTTTTTTAATGTATGTTGGTTGGCAAACTCAAGAGATACTGAGTTGTTAAGGCTTTTGCACGCCTCAGCAGAGAACTCAATGCCACAAGCTATCACTTTGTCCCACCAATTTTGGTCTAAATCGTTCAAGTCGCGATGGCGAATATCATATTTAAGCAATCCGTATATGATGCCGGCGTTGAAATTATCGCCTGCCCCGATGGTACTTACCGTTTTAATGGCTTCAATCGGATAATTCTTATCGATAGAGCGTGTGCGAAGATGTACCTCCTCGCCTCCGGCTGTACAGATAAAGTTAGGACAGTAAAACTTGATCTTGTCTTTGTATACCTTATCTATATCTTGCATTCCGCCATACATGTAGAAGAAGTCCTCATTTGAGCCACGCACGATATCGGCGTACTCTAAATTCTCGATGATGGTTGGAGCCAGTTTCATCGCTTCGTCTTTATGAGAGCTGCGGAAGTTAGGGTCGTAATAGACAATCGCCTTCTTCTCTTTAGCCATCTCAAGCAGTTCTACAATCTTATCGCGTAACACCGGGTTAAGGGCATAGTAAGAACCAATTACAACGATATCATCTTCTTCTATCTTAGGGAACAAAACGTCGAGTCGCTGCTTAGGATAGTCTTTGTAAAACATATACTCAGCATCGTTCTTCTCGTTAAGAAAGGCAAGCGATACGGGCGATTTGCCATCTGGGAATACATTGATGTACTCTGTAGTCATGTTATTATCGCGCATGAACTGCAGAATGGTGTTACCCACACGGTCGTTGCCTGTTTCGCTAATGAATAGAACGTTGGCATCTACGCGCGACAATGAAACCATGCCATTGAACACCGAACCTCCCGGAACGGCTGCTGTAGGTTGCCCGTTTTCGAATATGATATCGAGTATAGTCTCTCCTATACCAATTACTTTTCGCATAGTTCTCTTGATTTTTCTCCTAAGTAACCGCCATGGTGACGCTTAGAATATTCTTCAATCGTGAATTTAGTTTTGATTTGAGTCTGTACCACTAAGATATCGCCTATCACAGTCATAGCTGTAGTCGATGTTGTTGGAGTCATGCCTAGCGTACAAACCTCATCTGGTTTGCCTGTGCATAGACATACATCAGCTTCTTTGGCAAGTGGACTGTCCACATTTCCTGTGATTACGATGAATTTTAAATCTTTATCCAAGTTGTGTGCAAGACGAGTTAACTCTACAATCTCGCGAGTTTTGCCCGAGTTAGAGATTAGTAGCAATAAATCGTTTTCTTGCAATACACCCAAGTCGCCATGTTGCGCTTCACTTGGATGAAGAAAAACAGAAGGTACACCGGTAGAACAAAAAGTAGTTGCTATGTTCATTGCGATCTGACCCGCTTTTCCCATACCACTTGTTACCAATTTCCCTTTTTTGTTATGTATTTGTTCTACTATCAAGTCAACAGCTGCCTCGTATGCATCCGTAATAGGAATGTTCATTACAGCATCTGCCTCTTTTTGTAGTAGTTCTTTGATTGATTCTATCATATCTTAATTATTTCTTTTAATTCGTTGAGTGAGTTTGCTACATCGTAATAATCGCTTAGCGAATGACGGATAAATCCTTTATCGGCCATTTCATCAAGTGTCTTCAGCAATGAGTTGTAAAACCCTTGATCGTTGAAGAAGATTATTTTCTTAGTGTGATAACCGATAGATGCTGCTGCAATAACATGAAATACTTCGTCGAGAGTACCTACACCACCCGGTAGGGCAATGATGTAGTCCGAGTGAGCTACAATTTCATCTTTGCGATCGCTTAGGTTATGAGTACGGATTATGCGGTCTGGAAGGTTACTTACTCTGCCTTTCTCTTCGAGTTTTTCGGGTACTACACCAATGATGTGTCCACCGGCAGACTTAACCGCTTCTGCTACACATTCCATTAAACCCAAATCGGCACCACCGTAAATCATTGTATTGCCGTTTTCGCCTATCCAATGTCCCACCTGTGTGGCACTTTCGTAATAAGACTTGTCGATGTTATCCGACGCGGCACAAAATATTCCAATAGTAATCATATGTATAGCAAGCTGTAATAGTTTGCAAATATCCGTAATTTTAGAATAACCACAATAAGTTTTATTGTATTTTTGTAGCTAATTATCAAGTAGAATGTGCTCATAATGAAAATAGAACGATTTGAACCTGTTGTTTATACACTCTCTAACGGGTTGCGTGTCATATACCGTCCGGCCAGTACCGATGTAGCTTATTGTGGCTTTGCGATAGATGCCGGAACGCGTGATGAACATGAAGATGAACAGGGAATGGCTCACTTTGTAGAGCACATGGTTTTTAAAGGAACCGCCCACCGCAAGGCATGGCATATTCTAAACCGTATGGAAGCTGTAGGCGCCGACCTCAATGCTTATACCAATAAAGAAGAAACGGTTATCTATTCGGCTTTCTTGCCAACCGACTTGCCTCGTGCTATCGATTTGTTGAGCGATATCGTATTTCATTCTATCTTCCCTCAGAAAGAGATTGATAAGGAGGTAGAAGTGATTATCGATGAGATTCAGTCTTACGAAGATAATCCATCGGAACTTATCTTTGATGATTTCGAGGATTTGATATTTCGTGGACACCCACTAGGCAGAAACATACTTGGTAAACCTGAACTGCTTCGTCAGTTTAAGACAGACAATGCGTTGGCTTTTACTAATCGTCTCTATCAACCCGAAAACATGGTTTTCTTTGCACAAGGCAATCTTGACTTTAAACGGTTGATTCGTCTATTGGAGAAGAGTATGGCTAATGTTCCATTCGGTACATTCAAAAAAGAAGATCGTTTACCACCTTTGCCTTACACCTCTCAGACACTCATCTTACCCAAAGATACACACCAAGCACATGTTATGATTGGTAGTCGCGGCTATAATGCTTACAACGATAAACGTACTGCACTCTATCTACTCAATAATATATTGGGAGGTCCGGGGATGAATAGTAAACTCAATTTATCGCTTCGCGAACGTCGTGGATTGGTTTATAATGTTGAGTCTAACTTAACCTCTTATACCGATACGGGTGCATTCAGTATCTATTTTGGTACAGATATTGACGATGTGGATACTTGCTTGCGTTTAACCAACAAGGAGTTGAAGAAGCTACGCGAAACTAAACTGACAGAATCACAACTGCATGCTGTGAAAAAACAGCTAGTGGGACAAATATGTGTAGCATCTGATAACTTTGAGAACAATGCATTGGGTATGGCTAAAATCTTCTTGCACTACAATAAGTTTGAAAATCTACCTGCTATTTGTCAAAGAGTCGAATCGGTTACTGCCGAGGAACTCATTGATGTAGCCAACGAGATGTTTGCTGAAGATTATCTATCAACCCTGATCTACAAATAAATACGTTAAACTTAATCTATACTCTTATGAACAACAAATCTTTTATTATTTATTCGGCGCTCATTCTAGCAATAGGTATTGTTTGCTTGGGTGCATTGCTTAAAAGTGGAATTGAAGGTTTCAGAGATAGCGAACGGATGGTAACAGTCAAAGGTTTGTCTGAACGCACCGTAGAGGCTGATCATGTGCTTTGGCCGCTTCAATATAAGATTATCGGTAACGACCTGACTACCCTTTACGGTGCGATGGAAACGAACAATCAGAAGATTATCGGCTTCTTGAAAAGCAATGGCATCAGTGAGAGCGATATCTCAGTTGCTTTGCCTACGGTTGTCGACCTCTATGCCGATCGCTATGTGAATACCAATGATGTTCGCTCGCGTTACAACATCACTGCTACCGTAACGGTGACGAGCAAGAATATAGACCAGGTGCTGAAAGCAATGAACAACACCTCTACGCTACTGAAAGATGGCTTAGCTGTATCGTCTGATGAATATGGTAGCAGTGCTATCGTATTTACTTTCGAAGGACTGAATGGCATCAAGCCCGAAATGATACAAGAGGCTACGCAAAGTGCTCGCGAAGCGGCTCAAAAGTTCGCTGAAGATTCATCGAGCAAGCTTGGAAAGATTAAATCGGCCTCGCAAGGACAATTCTCTATTACCGATCCCGATAAAAACAGGCCTTACATGAAGCAAATTCGTGTGGTAACTACCATTCAATATTACCTCAAAGACTAACTGAATTTAGTCTAATATATAACCTGTAAGCGGTATAATGGTTTGATAATGACTATTATATCGCTTTTTTGTTTTTGTGAAATTGCAAGTTATCAAATGATATACCGAAATATAATATTTCATTACCTCTAGGTAACATAGGTAAAAGCATGTGTAACGAGACAAATAAAGTAATTGCTTGATATTAAGTAGATTTGTTGTACCGCTCATCTTGTAGCGAAGTTATGTTATTCCTTAAACTAAAATTTACTATTATGAAGAAAACTTTACTCTCTGTGATTCTTACGATGAGTGCATTTGTGGTGAATGTACAAGCTCAAAATTTCGTTATCAATGATTTTGAAGGTGATGAAATCGGTAAAACGTATGATACGTTCTGGAAATGGAGTGCCGATGACACAAGCAAAGCGACAGCGACAGTTGTAGCTGATCCTGCAAACGCTAGTAATAAGGCGGTTCACTACACAACAGTAGAGTGGAATGCTGGCTTTAAAGCGTTGGTAAACCTTCCTGCTGGTAAGAAACTCTCTGACTTCATTGCCTTTTCTTTCGATATCTATATTGTTCCTAACGAGAATGAGAGTGGCGAAGGTCCTCTATGGAAATGCATGGATATCTATCTTGACGGTGCACAAATTATGGCGGGTGAAAACGCAAGACAAGCTGATTTCTCAAGTTGGACAAACAAACTTTATTCATTGGCAGACTTTACATTAACTGCCGATGATTTGGATAAAACTTCATTTACGCTTGCGTTCGGTTTAAACAATAACGCCGCAGATTATTATATTGATAATATTATGCTTATCGGTGAGAAAGAGGTTGTAGAAGAAGGATTCTATTACATTGATGACTTTGAAGACAAAAACGTAGGTGATAGTTATGCTATTAAAGCATGGAGCCCAACTGATGGTGAGGCTAAAGTAAGTTTAGACCCTCTAGATGAGAATAACAAAGTGATTAATATGGTTACTACTAATTGGGATGCAGTACCTACTTTTAATGTGATTCTTCCTAGTGGAAAGAAATTAGGTGATTATGAATCTCTATCTTTCGATTTATACAATACCAATTCACAAGAATACGCCGAATATGCAAAGGCTAAGATTTATATCGATGGAAATGAAGTGTACTGTGACCCTACTGATGCACCTGAAACAGCACCAATTGGCAAATGGACTACTAGAGAAATTCCTTTGTCAGAAACATCTATAACAGATGAACATAAGGCTAAATCTGGATTCACACTAGGTACTGGCGTTAGCATTGGTACAGGTAACTATTACATGGACAACATCAAACTAAAAGAAACTGGAACAGGTATCGCGCATAGCATTGTAAAAGCTATTAAGGTTGCTGTGTATAATGGTAAAATCCTTATTCAGGATGATGATGTTGCTAAAGTTGATGTTTATGATAGCAAAGGGATGCATTGCGTATCAGTAAGTAACGAATCGGCTGTAGACATTTCAAGTCTTAATAAGGGCTTCTATATTGTGAAGATACAAGCTGGTGGCGAAATATATACCAACAAGATAATGAAATAATTAGTAGTTAAATAAATTTGGTACTTAGTTTAAATTGCCCATCCCCGATTGATGTTTTCAATAGGGAATGGGCAATTACTATATTGGTTTATAAGATACTAACAGATCGTGTAGAATAGCTATCGCTTTATGCTTTGTTCTAACACAAGCAGACTTTCTGGACCCATATTGAAGAGCAAGTCAATGATGCTAAGGTTAGGAAGGAAGCCTAACTTATCTTCAAAGACTTGATAGTAGGGAGTCGCTTCAAATTGAGTATCTACTAACTTAAAGTCTTTCTTTGGGTGTATCAATTCGCGGAAGTCGTGCTCGTTGGGTTCAAATGATGTTTTGTACTCGGTTGTGAACTTGACTTCGGGTTGTATATCGATAAGATTGCATACTACCAAACGTAACTGCTCGTTGAAATCGGCCAAAAACTCAAACTTATTCTCATAGAATGAGCGGAAGTCGTCTTCGTAATACTCAAAGAAAGGGCTATTGTTGTATGCTGATATTATGGCATTCCAATGTAAATGTTGCCAGTTGCCATGATCGGATATACGGATATCTTTCATTGGTGCTTTCGAACTGTCTGGTTTAACAGTGGGGATGGTTAGTGCTATCTCTCCATTGGGACTTGCAATGTTACAACGGTTGCGATACGTTTGTTTCACATAATGATCGTACTGCTCAATGTATGTTTGGTCATATGCCATCAGTTTGGCATAATATGAAACTGGTGCCAAGTAAGCACTCGATAAATAAGCTATTTGCATAATGTAAGCGAATTATTGAATCTTATTGAAGAAACGGTTCCAACGATAACCGACTAAGAAACTTGTACTTGGCTCTTTAGAGAACCAGATATACGAAGCCTTGCCTATCAGGTGATCGTGTGGTACAAAGCCGAATAAACGCGAATCGGCCGGATTGATAGTATTGGCAGATGCCATCCAGTAATAATCTTTGGTGAAGGTATACTCATTGCTTGCTATACCATCTACATAGAGTGTATCGTTGTTGATTGTTGCTTCATGACCTTCATGTAATAGGATGGTATTCATGAGCAACGTGCGATTCCAAGGATATACTTTGATTGTTCCTCCTTTTGATGGTACTATCAAAGGGTGAATGCGTGTAGGCATCTCTTGATTTAAAGGAGTTAACCACGCCTCTTTTCCCATGGTTATCTCTTGTTCGTGATAAACCTTCCATGGTAACGTACGCGATAGATGGACTGAATCAATCTCAATGACTGTATCAGTAATGATATTTTGCGATAGTAGCAGCAAATTAAGAAGGCTGTCTTTCTCTAAAGGATAAGAGAAGTCAAACTCTTGGTTGTAATCTGGTAGTACATTCATGGAAAGTGTTGTAAAGACAGAGTCTACTATCAATGTATCGCCTGGCAAACCTACGCAACGACTGATGAATATCTCCTTTTGATCGATGACATCAGTTGTGTTGGCCGGATTGTTGAATACGGCAACATCTCCCTTTTCCATCATTCTCTCTTTCCATCTATGATAAGGAAACAGATTAAGCATTGGAGTGCGCAAACCATAACTCCACTTATTGACTAATATCCTATCTCCCTGTAGAAGTGAATCTTTCATACCTTGAGATGGTATGTAATATGATGTAAAAGCAAAACATCGAAGTAGCAATACGAATATTGCTGCTCCGATGAAAGCGATTATCCATTTTAATCCCTTCTTCATAGGTATTATTTTATCCTACCCATTTGAATAAGCGGTTCCAACGTACTTTGCCGTCAAACCAACCACGATCTTTGTCGAGCGACAACCATACTACCAACGGTTTGCCCACTACATGATCTTCAGGAACGAATCCCCAATAGCGAGAGTCTTGAGAGTTATGACGGTTATCACCCATCATCCAGTAATAATCCATACCGAATGTATAGCTGTTTGTCTTCTCTCCGTTGATGTATATTTCGCCATCCTTCACTTGAAGCTTGTTTCCTTCGTATGCAACGATAGGACGTTCGTATAATGGAAGGTTCTCTAATGTTAACTCGATAGTTTCTCCTTTAGCAGGAATCCAAATTGGTCCGTAGTTGTCTACTGTCCAATCTGTATATAAGTTTTGTGGATACAAATCGTGAGAAGGCTCAATTTCGATTGGTTCGATAGCAGATACTAAATCTTTTCTACTAAGTAGTTTCTCACGTGCAGCCTTTGTTAGCGGCAAACCAAATAGTCTTGCACCTTGTTCGTATCCTTGTAAGTCTTCATTGCTTAATCCCAAATCATCGCGTAAGAATTCATAAGGGATGTTTTTGCCTGTAGCGAATACTTTATAGAAGAACTGAATGTCTTCAGGATCATTTTGTTTTACTCCATCAATGTAGATATTGCGATCAATGATTTGCAAGGTATCACCAGGCAAACCTACAGCACGTTTCACATAATTCTCGCGACGATCTACCGGGCGATAGATAATATCTCCGTACATCTCAGGATGTTCTTTGATGTATTTGCTTCCGGCATTGTAATAAAGGTTATATACCATCAAACGTTGCTCAGCTGTTAAGCTGTCCATCTCTACCTTATTAGGATATAGTTGGCGTCCTTTATTGATAGCCATATTTGTGAAGAAGTCGGTTTGCTGATAAGCAGTCGATACGGTATCACCTGCAGGGAAGTTAAACACAACAATATCATTCATCTTCACCTTGCCAAAGCCTGGAACACGTTTGTAGTCCCACTTAGGCCATTCCAAGTACGATTTGGTATTAGTGATAGGCAATGTGTGTTGAGTTAAAGGCATAGAAAGAGGAGTGTTAGGTACGCGTGGTCCGTAACTCATTTTGCTAACAAACAGAAAGTCGCCCACCAACAAAGATTTCTCTAATGAAGACGATGGTATCTGATAGTTTTGAAAGACGAATATGTTAACGAAGTATACAGCTACCAACGCAAAGACGATGGCATCTACCCAGCTCATTACTGCACGTACAGTCTTATTAGTGCTGTCTTTCCACCAAGTCCAACGAATGGTCTTACTAATGAATAGGTCGAAAATAAACGGTATAACAATCAATCCCCACCAGCTCTTTACCCAAATTAGGAAAGCTAAATAGAGCGCTGTTACTATCGCAAATTTAATCCACTGAGCACGTGTTGCTTTTCTCATGATTATTGTGTTTAGTTTTAGATTAGTCTTTCAAGAAAGGGAATAAATCTTCCATGCCTAAGTATCCTTCACGGTTTGCTGTAAACTCTGCAGCTATTACAGCACCTAGCGCAAAGCCACCACGGTTTTTAGCATCGTGAGTAATCGAAATGCTATCTACCGCTGAGTCATAACGAATGGTATGAATACCAAAGATTTCGCCTTCGCGTACAGACTTAATAGGTAATTGGTTATCGAGTGTAGCTACTTCTTTCACCCATTCAGACTTGCGAACTAAGTTGTCTAGCACGCCTTCAGCAAGTGTGATAGCTGTACCACTTGGTGCATCTAGCTTATGTACATGATGCCATTCGGTCATCTCTACATCATATTCATGAAACTGATTCATGATTTTAGCCAAGTACTTGTTTATAGCCGAGAAGATAGTAACTCCTAGGCTAAAGTTTGATGACCAGAAAAGAGTTTTACCGCCCTTTTCGCACATCTCTTTTATCTCATCTCCGTGTTCTGCCATCCATCCGGTACTACCAGAAACTAATTTTACGCCAGCTTCGAATGTACGAATGTAGTTGCTGTATGCTACCATTGGGTTAGTAAACTCAATAGCCACATCTGCTGAGCGGAAAGCATCAGAGTTAAAATCATCTTGATTGTTTATATCGATAATACAAACTATCTCGTGTCCACGGTTTAGGGCTATCTTTTCGATTTCTTTGCCCATCTTTCCGTATCCTATTAATGCAATTTTCATTGTCTTACTTACTTATGTTCAAAATATTAGTCGCAAAGATATATATATTTATTACATTTGACACACAGATTAACGTAATCTTAACATGGAACACCTGCTACACTATATCTGGAAACACAGAATATTTCCACTTCATTCACTACAAACAATTGGCGGTCAATCTGTCGAAGTTGTTGATACCGGATTGCATAATTTACATGCAGGACCCGATTTCTTTAATGCTAAACTGAAGATAGATAATACGCTTTGGGTAGGTAATGTTGAGATTCATACCAATTCATCTGACTGGAACCGACATGGACATCATTGCGATGAGGCTTATGACTCAGTTATATTGCATGTTGTTGCTTGTGCTGACAGTGAAACTTATCGTACCAATGGCGAACTCATCCCCCAACTTTTACTTGAATGTCCCGATCATGTGCGTGCCAACTATAAGACATTGCACAAAGCTGATATATCTCCGGCATGCTATTCTATTATATCTGGATTGTCTAAACTTGCAGTTAATTCGTGGTTAACAGCATTGCAAAGCGAACGATTCGAGCAGAAGACACAAGTTATCAAGAAGCGATTGGCCGATTGTAATGGCAATTGGGAGGATGCTTTCTTTATAACTCTTGCTAGGTATCTCGGAGTTGGTTTGAATGGTGATGCTTTCGAGTCGTGGGCTATGCGTATCCCTTTCAGAGCTGTCGATAAGGTACGTGATGATCTCTTTAAGGTAGAAGCTATCTTCTTGGGGATGGCTGGCTTGCTTCAAGAACAATCTCTCGACGAGTATGGCATAAAGTTACAAAAGGAGTTTCAATATTTGAGTAAAGCATATAGTTTACCACAACCACTCAATGCCACTCGTTGGAAGTTTCTTAGACTTCGACCAGATAACTTTCCTCATGTACGTTTAGTACAATTGGCTTATTGGTATTGTAACTCACGTGGCTTATTCTCTAAAGTTATGGCTGCCACAACCATTGAGCAGTTACGCGACCTACTTATTACCAATACTTCCGATTACTGGAAGGAGCATTATGTATTTGCTAAAACATCTGCACGCCGTGAGAAGAAACTAGGTGTTACTTCACAAAATATACTTATCATCAATGCAGTGATTCCATTCTTGTATGCTTACGGATTGCATCGCTCCAATGATGTGTTGTGCGAGCGAGCATCGACATTGTTAGATGAATTGAAAGCCGAAAACAACTACATTACTCGTCAGTGGTCGGCTGTTGGTATTCATGTATCGACAGCAGCCGACAGTCAAGCCCTTATACAGTTGCATAAAAGCTATTGTGAACCGAAGAAATGTCTTTACTGCCGTTTTGGATACGAATATTTGCGTAGAAAAGATTGACTGTTTCAAACTTGTTTCTATCTTTACTCAATAATTTAATTCATTGGTTATGATTACAAAACGATGTTTTTCTTCCTTTTCTTTATTGATATGCATGATGATGTTTACCGTTAATTTGCATGCTGATACTAATAAAATTAAAGGAGGCGAAGACTTTGAATCTTTTATAAAACAGTTTACCAATAGTGCTGCCTTCCAGTTGTCGCGTATTAAGTTCCCGCTGAAATCGCCTATAATCTTACTCTCTTCCGATGGAGAAACCGAGAAAGAGTTCCCTTTTACACAAGATAAATGGCCTTTATTAGAAGAGGGTGTCTTTGTTGTAGAACGCATGGAAGATGATTATGGAACCGTATATGTAAGTCATTATACAATCGACGAAGATGAGCATAAAGTCTTTGAAACAGGTTTTGAGGAATCGGAGGTTGATATGCGTGTCGAGTTTGTTATGATAGACGGTAAATGGTATGTGATTGATGGTTGTTCGGGCTGGTATGGCTTCGACCTTCCAGCAGAAGAACTGAATGAGGCTGTAAAACAAGTACAAGAAGACAACGAAGCCTTTAGAGCGCTTCATCCTTAATGCATTCTCTATAGAGAACATCTACCCTAAAGAAATATAAATAGATAAACTAATGGCTACCTTAGTTGGATAGATATCGTTCATCCAATCAAGGTAGCCATTATTATTACTTGTTCAGAACACGATTATTTCTGATTCTTATAATCTGAAGGCAATAACCCAAATTCGTCTTTAAAGTATCTACTAAAGTATTTCGGGTTGTTGAAACCAACGCTATAAGCAATCTCCGAAACATTTAGTTGGCTTTCGCGAAGCATTTGCGCTGCACGTTTCAAGCGTATGATACGGATGAACTCTACAGGTGATCTACCTGTAATAGCGGTAAGTTTCTTATAAAGATGTACGCGACTCATTCCTAATTCACGGCTTAACTCCTCAACTGATAGTTCGCTACGGTCAATATTCTTTTCTACATACTCTATTGCTTGTTCAATAAGCTTTTCGTCGAGGGATGTAATAGCTATTTGACTAGGTTCCGGATCAATCTGCTTGATAAAGTTGTCTTGACGTTGCTTTTGAGTCTCTATCAACTTATTGATGCGGAGCAATAATATATTTAGATTAAATGGCTTAGTGATGTAATCATCGGCGCCTGTCTCTAAACCTTCAATCTTTTGCTCTTCGGCGATTTGTGCCGTAAGCAAGATGACTGGTATATGCGAAGTTCTCAAATCGCTCTTTATATTCTTGCAAAGCTGATTGCCATCCATGTTAGGCATCATTATATCACTGATAATCATATCAGGCTGCAATTCAGGAATTAACTTCCAAGCTTCGGCTCCATCTTTCGCTTCAACGAGTCTATACTTATCTCTCAAACAATCTTTCATGAAAGTTCTGAAATCGTCGTTATCATCAACTACTAGAATTAATGGAGCTTCCTCTTTATTCAATAGTATATCCTCTTCGTTATTCTCACTTTCAGCGTCATCATTCCAAATAGTATAGGCATATTTGATAGGTTGATTTACAGCCGCTTCATTATCTTCCTCTATTACATCCAATAAAGGCAGAGTGATGATAAAACTAGTACCTCGTCCCATTGGGTTATCTTCTACACGTATCTTTCCTCCATGAAGTGATACAAATTCTTTCACCATATGAAGTCCGATACCGCTACCACTCAAGTCCGATCTATCTTTGTGTGTAGCTTGATAGAACCTTTCGAATATATGCTCTTTATCTTCATCGCTAATACCTGTACCTGTATCATTTACACGTATTTCAACTTCATCTTCTTCAGGTTCGTTGTTCTTTATCTTTTTAATCTCTACCGTTACCTTGCCGTCTTTTTCGGTAAACTTAAAGGCGTTTGATAGTAGATTCATCAGTATCTTCTCCATTTTATCTTCATCAAAGCCCATTACTAAAGACTTCTCAGCCGATGTAAACGATAGATGAAGATTCTTCTTATCGGTCAGTTCCATAAACGACTGACAGATGCTATCGAAGAAAGGAATTAAATCTTGTACGCTGCTCTTTAGTTGATGTTGGCTAACATCATCTTTGCGGAAGTCCAACAATTGATTAACTAGAATAAGTAAACGCGTTGCATTTCGTTTTACCATCATTAGTTTTTTCTTTTGCTCGATACAAGTCTCGTTCTCAATGATTCTCTCCAAAGGAGTAATAATCAAGGTGAGTGGGGTACGAAACTCATGACTTATGTTCGTAAAGAAACGTAGTTTCATATCATCTATTTCATGCTTGTGTTGTGCTTCTTTCTTCACTTGTTCCAAGCGGAATTTCTCACGTTCATTGTGCAACAATAGTTTACGAGAGAAGTAAACAATCATTAGTATAATGATACAATAGCATAAATATGCCCATGTAGATCGCCAGATGGGTGGCTCAACAACGATCTGCAATTCCGCATAATCATTGCTCCAATAACCATCGCTATTGGCTGCCTTCACCATAAAGTTGTAGGAGCCTGGGGGCAAACTAGTATAGCTAACTTGATGTGTTAGTCCATCTACCTCCATCCAGTTGTTGTTAAACCCGTCTAGCTTATATGCATACCGGTTCTTTTTGGGTAGTATATAGTTCATTCCCGAAAAAGAGATAGAGAAGATGTTTTGTGCATACTTTAGCTTAACACGTTTTGTTTGGCTAAGTGCCCTATCTAGTATTTTCTTTCCATTATAGATTGAGTCTATTTGCACCTCTTTATTAAATAGCGTAAACTTGGTAAAAACCACTTTAGGTGATACCTGATTATATTTAATAGTTTCGGGCGAGAAGATATTAAAGCCATTGATACCACCTAGCAATATCTCATTTTGAGATGTGCGTATGGCAGAGCGCATATTAAATTCTCTATTCTGCAGTCCATCCAGTTCATCGTAATTATAAAAAGAGAAATTGTGTCTACCCGTTTTGGCATCAGTCTGTACCATGATATTCGATACCCCATTCGAAGTTGTAACCCACATATTCTTATTGCTATCTTCAATGATCGAACAAACTATATTATCGACCAATCCATCCTCTTTCTTTAATATGGTGAGTTCATCATTCTTGCGATTTAAGATAGACACGCCACCTCCTTGTGTTGCAAGCCATAACAATCCACGGCTATCTTCGTATACGTGGTTAATGTTTTGATTAGAAAGACTTGTTGTTCCCGATTGATTGCTATGTAGGTTTAAGATATGGTTATTGGCCGTATCGAAGATGCTTAGACCGTAAGCAGTACCTATATAGAGCGAATTTTCCTTGTCGAAACAGATAGAAGAAATATAGTCTGATGTTAGTTTCTTGTTGTATGAAGTAAACTGTTTGGTTTGTGGGTTCAATGATTGTAGCCCATTACCTAATGTCGCAATCCAAATGTTTCCTTTTTTATCTTCAGCCAATGACCATACTTTATTGTTGGCCAATGAATTTGTATTGTTGGGTTCGTGTTGATAGTGAGTAAATACCTTACCATCAAAACAATCTAAACCGCCGTAGTAAGTAGAAATCCAAATTCTTCCTTTCGAGTCGGCCAACAAACTTAGCACTACATCGCCTAAAATGGAGTTGGGGTTATTTTTATCGTGTTGATAAAGTTTCTTCTCCCCTGTTTTTCTATTCATGCTTACCAAACCACTACCGTTTGTACCTAGCCACAATACTCCATTTTTATCCTCCGCAATGCAAGTTATATCAGGATTAAAATTGTTGATTCCTTTAAACTCGCTTAGTTGCTCTACATTAAATTTAAATATAGCATCATTATAGTATGAGATACCTTTCTTGTAAGTACCCACCCATACGATACCCATATCGTCAGAGTAAAGAGTATTGATGCTATTGTTAGATAAGCTTCTGTCGTCTTCAATATTATTTTGAAGGTTTATTATGGTTCTAGCCTCTTTATCGATAATATCGATTCCTCCATGGTCGCTTGCCAACCATATTTTACCATTCTTATCTTGAGTAATATCCTGTATAACTCTACTTGTTAACTCTTTTGATATCAATCTCCACTCATTCTTTTTTGTATTATGACACCAAACTCCGCTTGCCTGTTTAGCAAACACCCACCAATCATTGTCACTGTCTATAAAGATTCTATAATGGTCTGATAGCAATGACTGTCTATTGGTAATGGTTCTGTCGTTTTTGATTTTCTTTGTACTATTCTTATCTACGACTTCTATCTCACCATTATTGAATAAAAAGATTGCTTCGCTTTCGGTTGTTTTTATGTCAGTCAGGTTGAAAGTATTTGGAATCTCGCAGCGTATAGTTGTTTGTGTAGTAGGTTGATATTTGTAAACACCTTTACCGATAATGTATACCCATAAGCTCTTTTCATTATCGATATATATCAAAGAGGGGTCACCGTGGATATCATACTTCTGTAATTGACTATGAATGTTTCTATCAAATAGCTCTTTGTCGGGGTCATAAATAATATATCCACCACCGGTAAGTATCCATAGCTTTCCGTCAATGTCTTCTTGAACATTTTGTACATTGTTATCGATCAACGATTTCTTATCATTATCAATCTTACGAAATATCTTATACGTATATCCATCGTATCTGGTTAAACCACCTGCTGTAGATATCCATAAAAAGCCTCTGCTGTCTTTATAGATGTTTTTAATTTGGTTATGAGACAATCCATCCTTTGTTTCAAGATGTTTGAACATGTATTGTTCGGTAGCGAATATACCGGTAACTTGAGTTACAAGTAATAATAAGATGATAAGGTGTTTGTTTAGTGCTTTCATACAAAGATGCTTAATGCGTGCAAGATAATAAAAAAATGCAGATTATTAGCTTTTTTAATATAGCTGATAATCTGCATATATGGTTATGTTACTTTTTTGGATGCGGATAGTCGATGGTGTAATGTAATCCTCGGCTCTCCTTACGCTCCATAGCTTGACGCATGATGAGATAGCCTACGTTTATCATATTTCTAAGTTCGCATATCTCTTTTGATGCAACGCTTCGCTTAAATAAGTCTTCTGTCTCTTCGTAGATAAGGTCTAGACGTTCCCACGCACGCTTCAGGCGTAAGTCGCTTCGCACAATACCTACATAAGCACTCATAATCTGATTGACCTCCTTCATGCTTTGCGTTATCAATACTAGCTCTTCATTAGAGGTAGTACCCTCCGCATTCCATTCAGGAATATTCTCGTTATAGTCGTACTTATCAATCTCTTGCAGCGAGTGTTTGGCAGCTGCATCGGCATACACTACTGCTTCAATCAGTGAGTTAGATGCCAAACGATTACCACCGTGTAAACCTGTACAAGAACATTCGCCAACAGCATACAATCGTTCGATAGACGATTGGCTGTCTAGATCAACCAAGATACCACCACACAAGTAGTGAGCAGCAGGTGCAACCGGTATATACTCTTTTGTAATATCGATGCCTAGGCTCAAACACTTCTCATAAATATTGGGGAAGTGCTTCTTTGTCTCTTCTGCATCTTTGTGTGTTACATCCAAGTACACATGATCATCACCGCGCGTTTTCATCTCATTGTCGATAGCGCGTGCTACGATATCTCGTGGTGCCAATGATAGGCGTTCATCGTACTTCTGCATAAACTCTTTGCCGTCCATCGTGCGCAATATACCTCCATAGCCACGCATAGCTTCGGTTATTAAGAACGAAGGGCGATCGCCCGGATGATAAAGAGCCGTTGGGTGAAACTGAACAAACTCCATGTCTTTTACAGTTCCTTTGGCACGATAGACCATTGCCACACCATCGCCTGTAGCGACAAGTGGATTGGTGGTAGTTTGATAAACAGCTCCCACACCTCCTGTAGCCATCAATGTAACTTTAGCCAGGTATGTATCTACTTCTCCAGTTTCGGGGTTTAATACATAGGCACCATAACACTGAATATCGGGCGTCTGACGAGTTACATTTACCCCTAAATGGTGTTGAGTAAGGATTTCTACCGCAAATTGATTTTCGATAACCTCAATGTTGTGATGTTTCTTAACAGCTTTGATTAGACTGTCTTGAATTTCGGCTCCTGTATTGTCTTTGTGGTGTAAGATACGAAACTCAGAGTGGCCACCTTCGCGATGAAGATCGAACTCTCCTTCTTCATTCTTATCGAAGTCTACCCCCCAATTAATAAGTTCTTGTATTTGTTCTGGTGCATGGCGTATTACTTTTTCAACTGCTTTACGGTCGCTAATCCAGTCGCCTGCAATCATCGTGTCTTCTATGTGTTTCTCGAAATTGTCTACTAATAGATTTGTAACTGAGGCAACGCCTCCTTGTGCAAAGTAAGTATTAGCTTCTTCGAGCGAACTCTTGCAGATTAAGGCTACTCTACCTTTGTGAGCCACTTTAAGTGCAAAGCTCATACCGGCTATACCTGAGCCGATAACGAGAAAGTCAAATTTCTTAATCATAAGTATAATAAAAATATGCGGGCAAAGCTACAAATTAACTTATTTACTATTACGTTTTTTTGTCAATATTTCAATGTTTTGTTAACTTGCCACCAAAAATAAGACAAAATGAATCGAATATTTCATGCTCGCATCGTGTGGTATCAATATGTGTTATTGGTTGTGTTGGCAGCCAATCTAATCGCCTTTCTCTGGAACCAATACATAATACCCGCTGTATTTGTTGCACTTGTGCTCCTTATCATCATCGAGCAAATTATTCATACCGTATATACCCTCTCTGCCGATAATATATTGACCGTTTCGCGCGGACGGTTTTCTCCTAAATTGGTTATTCCGCTGTCTGAGATACGTGATATACGCAAAGGACACTCTATGAGGGTGGGTCGATTCTCTATAACCAACTACATACTGATTGAGTATGGCAAAGACAAGTTCGCCTCGGTGATGCCCATCAAAGAGAGGGAGTTTCTCGAAATAATGCACAAAAGGCTCGAAGGAAGAATAAACTGAATATAATGACTTTAAAATCTAATATTATGAAACACCAATTAATCATTGTAGGCGGCGGACCGGCCGGCTATACTGCTGCCGAAGCTGCTGGAGCAGCCGGACTTAGCGTGCTGTTAATCGAAAAGAATAACATAGGGGGCGTCTGTTTAAACGAGGGATGTATTCCTACTAAAACGCTTCTCTACTCGGCCAAGATACACGATAACGCCAAGCATGCCTCTAAATATGCAGTACAGACTTCGGATGTTTCGTTTGATTTGCCTAAAATGGTTGCTCGCAAAAACAAAGTAGTGCGCAAGCTCGTGTTGGGCATTAAGAATAAGCTGTCGGCCTGCAATGTGACTACCTTGATTGGCGAAGCCATCATTGTTGACAAGAACACGGTTTGTGTTGATGATAAACTCTATCAATGCGATAACTTGCTGCTTTGTACAGGTTCCGAAACAGTTATTCCTCCTATTAACGGCATCGAAGATGTTGACTTTTGGACACATCGCGACGCATTGGATGCAAAAGAGTTGCCAAGTTCACTAACCATCATTGGCGGTGGAGTCATTGGAATGGAGTTTGCTTCATACTTTAATAGCTTAGGCACCAAGGTTACCGTTATCGAGATGATGGATGAGATATTGACAGGTATGGACCGAGAATTGTCGGCTTATCTTCGTCAAGAGTATGCTAAACGTGGGGTTCAGTTTTATCTTGAATCGAAAGTTACTTCGCTGATGCAAAATGAAGAGGGCATTCATGTGGGATACGAAAAGGATGAGACTACAAGTTCTATATCCTCAGAGAAACTGTTGATTTGCGTGGGCCGTCGTCCGGTTATGAATGATAACGGCATTAAACAGTTGCACCTCGAGCAAACCGCGCGTGGACATATTGTGGTGAATGAACAAATGCAATCTTCTCTTTCGGGTGTATATGTTTGTGGAGACTTAACAGGGCACTCATTGTTGGCTCATACTGCTGTACGCGAAGCCGAAGTTGCCGTTCATGCCATTCTTGGTAAAGAAGATAAAATGAGCTACCTAGCGATCCCCGGTGTGGTATATACCAATCCGGAGTTTGCAGGTGTGGGCCAAACTGAAGAAACGCTTCAGTCAAAAGGTATTGCTTATAGCACAGTCAATATACCGATGGCTTATTCGGGCCGATTTGTTGCCGAGAATGAAGGAGTCAACGGCTATTGTAAACTGCATATCAGTGATGATAATCGTATATTGGGTGCTCATGTGTTGGGCAATCCCGCTTCAGAGATTATAACGCTTGCAGGGATGGCGATAGAGTGCCAGATGACTGTAGCTGATTTCAGGAAGATTGTAGTGCCCCATCCCACAGTAGGCGAAATCTTCAGAGAGGCTCTTTGATAACAGATGATAACTGTTAACTATTATCGTGCTAAGTGTGTACATCTACCATGATAACTGTTAACAGTTATCGCACAAAATATATGGATATAATATTTGTTTTCTCTATAAATACGAACTTGTTTATACATAGGTAATTACATGAAAAGAGTTGTTTTCTGTTTGGTATTAATTGCATGTGCATCAATGGCGACTGCACAAAGCAAATTGTCTGTAGCGATTGACTCGCTCATTGCCACATTGCCCCCTGAATCGGAAGTGGGGATTGCTGTATACGACCTCACTGCACGCGATACGCTCTATGCTTTCCGCGATAAGAAGTTGTCTCGACCTGCCTCTACCATGAAACTGCTTACCACCATCACTGCTCTATCTTATCTTGACGCCGAAGAGCCCTTTAAAACGGAAGTATGGGCGCAAGGAGTGATAGAGAACGATACGCTGAAAGGCGATTTGTATGTGGTTGGTGGCTTTGACCCGGAGTTTGGCGATGAAGGAATGAATGCTTTAGTCGGCCAAATAGCAGCTCTTCCCTTCCGAACTATCAGCGGAAAGGTCTATGGCGATGTTTCTATGAAAGACTCTCTACACTTTGGAAGTGGATGGGCATGGGATGATAACCCTGAATCGTATCAACCTTATCTATCGCCCTTGATG
Source organism: uncultured Bacteroides sp. (assembly GCA_947074345.1). Lineage (GTDB taxonomy): Bacteria > Bacteroidota > Bacteroidia > Bacteroidales > Bacteroidaceae > Bacteroides. The sequence continues at coordinate 21,778 of CAMTPH010000038.1, forward strand.
TACGATAAGGGAACGGTCAATGTAGTTGTAGTACCTGGAGTTAACAAAGGCGATACGGCTACTGTAGATGTAATGCCAACCTCCTCTTATTACACCGTGCGCAACGAAGCAATCACTCGCACTCCATCCGAAGGCAAGTTTAGTATTGATCGCGATTGGATAAACAACGGCAACGAAATTGTTATCAAAGGAAACGTAGATCAGCGCAAAACACGCGAACTGAACTTATACTCTTCGCAAGACTACTTTATGCATACTTTCATGGAGCGATTAAAAGATAGCGGTATCGATGTAGATAGTGAGTATAGTTTCTCGACTTTCGCGAATGATTCGCTCTCGAGCCAACTGGCGGTATACAATTCCTCTTTTCAAGCTGTTATAGACCAGATACTCAAGAAAAGCGATAACCTTAACGCTGAGGCATTGCTCTGCAAGATTGGTGCTGCTTCGGGCAAGAAAAGCGTATCGGCAAGCGATGGGTTGGCACAAGTCAATCGCTTAATCAAACGATTAGGGCACAATCCGCTAGACTATAAGATAGCCGATGGCTCAGGCTTATCGAACTACAACTATATTTCGCCCAGACTGTTGCTGGATTTATTGATATACGCTTACAATGATACTCAAATCTTTCCGCGCCTCTACAAAGCTCTTCCTACATCGGGCATGGAGGGCACTATCAAAAATCGCATGAAACCCGGACGCGCTTACAAGAATGTGCATGCTAAAACAGGTTCATTCACCGGTATCAATGCCCTTGCCGGTTATGCACAAGCAGCCAATGGGCATATAATAGCCTTCTCTATCATGAATCAGAATGTTCTATCGGGCAGAAAGGCGCGCATATTTCAAGATCAAGTATGCGAAGTGTTGTGTGAATACGTAGAGTAGTAATGTTGTTTGAGTTATCTGATTAATTATTATCTATATTCACGGTATAATTTAACTGCAAATTCATCTTTTTGTCATAATTACCCCGCTTTTATGTTTACATAAAATTTATTTTAATAAACATATTTTAAATACCAATCTTATTATTATATTTGTGGTAAACTCCTTGTTATCAGGGTTTAATTAATTTATAAATCTAAATTGTATGAAAGTAAAATGTATTTTTGCCAGTGCTGTTATAGCATTGTTGGGGTTATCGTCTTGTAATAATGATGATAATGTTGAGATTAAAGATGAAGCTGGTATCGTAAAACTACACGCTGCACTCAACGAAGCGGTGAATACTCGCTTAGGAACTGCATGGGCTGGAACAGAAACTCTCGGTTTCTATATGGTTGAAGTAGGTGAAGGATTTGATGCTGTGGTTGCTAACAAGGAATATATGGTTTCTAGTATTGGTGCGATGACTGCTGCTGATGGTGTAGAAGCAACTTATCCGAAAGATGGACGTGATGTCAACTTTATCTCTTATTTCCCTTACACTGCGGGTTTGGTGAACCATGTTTATCCTATCGACTTTACCAATAAGGAAATAGACGATCATGACTTGGTATATGCTAAGGTTGGTCCTTACAATCAAACTCAAGAAGGTGCTGTTACTATCCCTCATAATCACCAATTAACTCTTTTGGCTGTTCATGTACAAAATGAAGAAGGCGAAGCTATCTCTACTGCTACTGCTAAAATTAATCGTCCTGTAAAGGCTTCTTTCGATTTGAAAGATGGTAGCTTGACTGTGAATGCAGCAAGTGCAACAGCTTTAGATATGGCTGTTAACGGTACTAAGGTTGAGGCTATGATTATTCCTGGTACTGCTGGCGAAATAGTATTCGTTAATGAAGAGAAATCGTTTACTTGGGATATATCAGAAATAGACTTCCTTGCTGGAAAGAAATATACATATACCGTTAAATTGATTCCTAGTCTTGTTCCTGCTGTGGAAGTGGTTGGCATAGCTACTATCACTCCATGGGAAGATGTGGTTGAAGAAGGCGCTATTGACTTAGACGAAGACGAAGAAAATCCTGGTGGTGGCGAACAAACTACTGCTGTGTATACTAGTAATGTTGCATTGCCTGAAGGTACAAGTGGTGTACAAACTAGTGCCTATGGTGGTAAAGTGGAGTTTGATGGTGGTTCTTATGATTGTTTAAAACTAGGAACTGGTAGTGCTGGTGGTTCATATGAAGTAGCTATTGGTGCAGGAAAAACAAAATTATCATTCTATGCTTGCGCTTGGGGTACAGATACTACTTCACCAGAACTAATTGTCTCTACTTCGGCAAGTGAATCACAAACAATAAAGCTTGTGGCTAATAGTGGTGCGTCTGGTAGTAGCCCTTATACTATTGTCAATGTTTCAGATATGACCTTATACACAATGAATATTGCTGAAACAGCTGCAGAAACTACAGTAACTTTCTCAACAGTTGAATCTAAAAAGCGTGCTCTCATCTTTGGAGTAAACGCAGAATAATTCAACTAGATACTCATTATACTAAATTGGATATCGTAAGGCATGGCTTTACGATATCCAATCTTATCTAATACATTCCTAAAACACTTTCCATGAAGTTTAATTACACCTTTCTGTTTCTTATTCTCTTTATCTGCGGTTGTACTCAAGATGAATCGATAGATATTGATAAGAAGACTCAATACCCATTATCATTTACTTCCGAAATAATGCGGGAGGTGCCTACTCGTATTACTGATACTGGTTGGGAGGCAAACGACTGTATAGGTGTTTTTATGAAACAAACTGGAGATGTCTTATCTACAACCTCCATTAGTAACGAAGTGAACAATACTGAGTTTGTTACTGCTTTAGCTAATGGCAGCTTTACACCCAAAGGCGCATCGGTTTATTTTCCACAGAACAATCGTGTGGACTTTATTGGATATTATCCATATACTGAACTGCAAAATCAGTTTATTTACCCCATTGACTTAACTAATCAGACTGATTTATCTGCTATAGATTTGCTATATGCTGATAACTTAACCAACATGGATGCGCGCCCTAATGCGCTCAATCTGCAATTTAAACGACAACTGAGTCGCATTAATATCCAAATCAATCTTCCTGCTGCTGCTTCACACGAGATAGAAGTTTCTCTTCATGATATAACAACCAAAGCCGATTTTCTATTGGTAGATGGTACAATTACACCAGATGTAACATCAACCGGAACAATCACCTTTAATACGGTTGTCGAAAACAATATAGCTACGGCTAAAGCAATCTTAATTCCCTCTTTATCGTCGGTTACAGCCAAACTGCAGGTGGTTTATAACACTAAATCTTATAGCAAAGAGATAACCTTTTCGCAGTTAGATAAAGGGAAGCAATATCTATACACAATCAATCTGACGGGTGATACAGAAGATCCTGAAATAAATCACGGCGATTATGAACATTGGAACGAGACTCCTTTAATCACAACAGATATGCTTGCTGATAATGATTTGCTATATGTTATCCATAGAATGCCTAATAGCATGAAAGACCCTGTATCAGGCGATGCATTACGCAATTACAGTATGCTTTATAGTAAGAACTTGCGGTTTGCCTATTGGATAGCATATCCGTTATTTAATGCTTGTTTATCGGGAACTAGTAGAACTGATGCTTGGGCTTATGACCCAGTTATACCTACTCAATATCAAGCTAACTTATCGAGTGGTTTCGGCAATAGTTATGATCGAGGACATCAATTGCCAAGTGCAGACCGTTTATGTGATAATGCTACCAATAGAACTACGTTTTATTACAGCAATATGACTCCTCAAGTAGGTATTGGCTTAAATCAATCTATTTGGAATAATCTAGAGGGAGCTGTTCGTGGATGGGTATCGGGTACAGATACATTATTTGTTGTAACAGGAGCGATGCCTCCAACAGAAGGTACAATCAGTCGTGAAAAAGAAATGGCTGTTCCTGCTTATTACTTCAAAGCTATAGCGCGTAAGAAGAACGGTCAATCGGAGTTTTCAACTATTGCATTCGTGTGCAATAATATAGCTTACTCCAATACGAATTATATGGACCATGCACTTTCGGTAGCTTCACTCGAAGAGAAGACAGGATTTACCTTCTTTCCGCATCTTAGCAATAGCATTAAAGCGATATTAAATAAGAGTGAATGGTGATTGTGCTAATTGGTAACAGCCTATCTGAATCAACTCTCTTTATAAAAAAGCAAAAAGCCATTCACGTTGAAATGAATGGCTTTTAAGTATATCGTTAACGGTAATCTGATTACATATGTTCTGCCCAGTT
>CAMTPH010000039.1 GCA_947074345.1 uncultured Bacteroides sp.
GGAACAATCTTCATAACGAATCCTTCTGCAAAACGATAAAGAATGATGAAGCAGATATAATATAGGATGTGTTTTTTAGTGAAGAAGTTCATGATAACATCCTTCAACTTTGTTGCAGTCTCTTTTAATGAGGTTGTAGATGTAGCAGCACCGCCTGTAGGAAGCATTTTTGTATGGTAGATACTCAATGCAACCATCACTACTGCAACCATCACCATAATGATTCGCCATGATTGAACACTGGCCAAATGATTGACATCAACATCTGCCAATCCCATACTCTCTTTATTGCTGAAATATTGAAATAACCAACCGGCTAACCATACCAAACCTCCCGATGCAACAATCTTAGCAATATTATAAAATGCGCCTTGCACACCAATGTATTTAGCTTGATCTGCTTTGCTAAGGTCATGCATATAAATACCATCTGTTGCAATATCGTGTGTTGCACCACTAAATGCGATGAAAGCCATTAAGATAATAGCGTAAACAAAGAAGTGAGGAAGATCGAGCGAAAAACCAACTAAACAAAATAGAATACCGGTAAGTAATTGTGTGAGTACAACAAAGAATTTCTTGGTCTTAAACATTTCTAAGAAAGGACTCCATAAGAATTTAAGTGTCCAGGGAAGCATAATTAAAGAGGTCCACAGTGCTATTTGAGAGTTAGATACTCCCAAACCGCTAAACATTAAGACTGAAACCATATTTAATACCACGAATGGCATTCCCATGGCGAAATAGACTGTCGGTACCCAGGTTATCGGGTTGTGTTTTTTACTCATTATTTCTTAAGTAGTTTTTCGGTTAATGAAAATGTTAGTTATAGATATAATACAACTGAAAAGCCAAAAATACTACTTTTCCATTTCTCTTTTTCTGAATTAAACGTTATTTTAAGAATATAGATTTATTTTAGCTTACTTTGTTAATATATTTATATATTTGTCACTTAAACGGCCTTTTATGTGCTTCCAAACTCTACTTTACTTAAATTTTGTAATCTAATAAATACTATTTGAATGAAAAAACAGGCTTTCATGCTTACACTTGTGATTTTATCGTTAGTTAGTTGCAATTTAAATCAAACCAAACAATTAAACACAGATTATTCACTATTAGTAAATCCATTTATCGGTACTGATTTTACAGGTAATACATATCCTGGAGCACAAATGCCTTTTGGTATGGTACAACTTAGTCCAGACAATGGATTACCCGGTTGGGATCGAATTTCGGGTTATTTTTATCCCGATAGCACTATCGCTGGGTTCAGTCATACCCATCTTTCGGGTACAGGTGCAGGAGATTTATACGACATCTCTTTTATGCCTATTACTCTACCTGCAGTTAAAGCTAAAGGACCATTAGGCATACACTCTAAATTCTCTCACGACAATGAATCAGCTTATGCGGGTTATTATCAAGTATTCCTTGACGATTACAATATCAATGTTGAGTTGACCGCAACAGACCGTTGTGGTATCCAACGTTATACATTTCCCGAAGCGCAATCGGCAGTAATGCTCGATTTGAATAAAGCTATGAATTGGGATGCTACTGTTGATACACAAATCGAAATAATCGACTCTGTAACAATAGGAGGTTATCGTTATTCTTCGGGTTGGGCCAATGATCAACGGTTGTACTTCTATACTCGTTTTTCTCGTCCATTTGATAGCTATCAATTGGATACAATTCCTTTATACAAGAAAGGCGTTCAAGATGGAGTTGGAATGATTGCTCAGTTTAATTTCAACACAAGCAATCAAGAACAATTAATTGTTTCAACTGCGCTATCGGCGGTAAGTATGGAAGGTGCTAAGAAGAATTTAATAGCTGAAGTTGCTGATGATGATTTTGATAAATACCTTGCTTTAGCCAAAGATAAATGGAACAATCATTTGTCGGTAATAGAAGTTGATGGTGATAATCATAATGATTTGATAAACTTCTACACTGCACTTTATCATAGTATGTTAGCTCCCACTCTTTATAATGATGTTGACGGACAATATCGTGGAGCTGATAAACAGATACATCAAGCTGATGGATGGAACAATTATAGTACGTTCTCATTGTGGGATACTTATCGTGCAGCTCATCCATTGTTTACCTATACGCAACCTGAACGTGTAAATGATATGGTGAAGTCATTTCTTGCTTTTTACGATCAGAATGGTCGATTGCCTGTATGGAACTTTCAAGGATGCGAAACCGATATGATGATTGGATATCATGCAGTACCTGTTATTGTCGATGCATATCTTAAAGGGATTGGTGATTTTGATGCTAAAAAGGCATTAGAAGCTTGTGTTGCTACTGCCAATATAGATGACTACAGAGGAATAGGTGAATACAAAAACTTGGGTTATATTCCATTTGATTTGAATGATAAATACAATGGCGAGAATTGGTCGCTATCTAAAACATTAGAATATGCTTTTGATGATTATTGTATTGCCGAAATGGCCAATGCAATGGGCGAAGCTGATATTGCAAGTAACTTCTATAAACGTGCTCAGCATTATAAGAATGTTTATAATCATGCCTCTTCGTTTATGCAACCACGTGATATTAAGGGTAATTTCCAAACGAACTTCAATCCGGAGGATTATACGGAACATATTTGTGAAAGTAACGCTTGGCAATATTTTTGGTCAGTACAACACGATGCTGATGGTTTAATAGAATTGGTTGGTGGCAAGGACCGATTCAAACAGAAACTTGATAGTATGTTTACTTTCAACTCTTCTGCTGATACCGATTTGCCTATATTTAGTACAGGAATGATTGGACAGTATGCTCATGGTAACGAACCGAGTCATCATGTTATCTATCTTTACAATAAGATTGGTTATCCTGAAATGGCCCAATATTATGCTGCCAAAGTGATGAATGAACTATATCTTAACGAACCCGCTGGTCTTTGCGGTAACGAAGATTGCGGTCAGATGTCTGCTTGGTATGTGTTTAGTGCTATGGGATTTTATCCTTTAAATCCGGTAGGGGGTGAATATGAAATAGGTACACCTTTGTTTAAAGAGATAAAACTAAATCTAAACAATGGGAAAACATTCTCTATTTCGGCTCCTAATCTAAGTAAGGAAAATATTTACATACAGTCTATCAAACTAAATGGCAAACCTTACGACAAAACTTATATTACGCATCAACAAATAATGGATGGTGCTCAAATAGAGTTTGAGATGGCTAACTCACCTCAATTGTTCAATATTAAAGACTAATCTATATCTAACATTATGAAACGCATTTTTATTCTCCTCTTCTTGGCTTGTTCGTTGTTTGTTCAGGCCAAAGATTGGACTCAGTATGTGAACCCACTAATGGGCACTATGTCATCTTATGAATTGTCTGCAGGTAATACCTATCCTGTAATTGCTCGTCCTTGGGGGATGAACTTTTGGACTCCACAAACAGGCAAGATGGGCGATGGTTGGCAATACACTTATAATAACAATCGGATTAGAGGATTTAAACAAACTCATCAGCCTAGTCCTTGGATCAATGATTATGGACAGTTCTCAATTATGCCTATAGTTGGTAAAGTTGAGTTCGATGAAAACAAACGTGGCAGTTGGTTTTCGCACAAGAGTGAGGTTGCTCTACCACATTATTATAAGGTCTATTTGGCCGATTATGATGTAGTAACTGAGTTATCTCCTACTGAACGTGCTGCTATTTTTCGTTTTACTTTTCCCGAAAGCGATGATTCTTATGTTGTAGTAGATGCTTTTGATAAAGGATCATACATCAAGGTGATTCCTGAATCTAACAAGATAATAGGCTACACAACTCGAAATAGTGGGGGAGTACCCGATAATTTCAAAAACTACTTTGTGATAGAATTTGATAAACCTTTTACCTATAATGCTACTGTTAAGAAGAATATAATTCAAAAGGATGTGTTAGAACAATCTACCGATCATGCAGGTGCTGTTATCGGGTTTAAGACTAAAAGAGGCGAACAAGTTATAGCGCGTGTTGCTTCATCGTTTATTAGTGCCGAACAGGCTGAGGCTAATCTTGCTGAATTGGGTAGTAATAGTTTTGACCAAATTGCAGATGCCGGCAAGCGTGCATGGAACGATGTTTTAGGAAGAGTCGAAATAGAAGAGGGAGATAAAGACCAACTTCGCACCTTTTACTCTTGTTTGTACCGTTCATTACTTTTCCCACGCAAGTTCTATGAGATAGATTCTCAAGGTAATCCGATACATTATAGTCCTTACAATGGCGAAGTGCTTCCGGGATATATGTATACCGATACCGGTTTTTGGGATACGTTCAGATGTTTGTTTCCTTTATTGAATATGCTTTATCCTTCGGTGAACAAAGAGATACAAGAGGGATTGGTAAATACTTATAAAGAGAGTGGATTCTTTCCGGAATGGGCAAGTCCGGGACATAGAGGTTGCATGGTAGGCAATAACTCAGCTTCTGTATTGGTTGATGCTTATCTGAAAGGTGTTCAGGTAGATGATATTAATACATTGTATGAAGGACTGTTGCATGGTGCAAACAATGTTCATCCAACTGTATCTTCGACAGGCCGATTGGGGCATGAGTATTATAATGAACTTGGATATGTGCCTTATGACGTAAAAATCAATGAGAATGCTGCCCGTACGTTAGAGTATGCTTACAATGATTGGTGTATCTATCAGTTGGCAAAAGAGTTGAAGCGTCCTAAAAAAGAGATTAATCTTTTTGCCAAACGTGCCATGAACTACAAGAACTTGTATGATGCCGATAGTAAGTTGATGCGTGGTAAATTAAAGAACGGTGAATTCGCTTCTCCTTTCTCTCCATTAAAGTGGGGTGATGCTTTTACCGAAGGCAATAGCTGGCACTACTCTTGGTCTGTATTTCACGATCCACAAGGGTTAATTGATTTGATGGGTGGTAAAAAAGAGTTTACTACGATGCTCGACTCTGTTTTTAATGTACCACCGCTATATGATGAAAGCTATTATGGACAGGTGATACACGAGATACGAGAGATGACTGTAATGAATATGGGTAACTATGCACATGGCAACCAACCTATTCAGCATATGATTTATTTGTATAACTATGCTGGCGAACCATGGAAGGCTCAATATTGGGTGCGTCAAACAATGGATCGTATGTACTCGCCTACGCCTGATGGCTATTGTGGTGATGAAGACAATGGCCAGACATCTGCGTGGTACGTATTTTCTGCTTTAGGTTTTTATCCTGTTTGTCCTGGTACAGACGAATATATTATCGGTTCGCCTCTATTTAAGAAAGCGACTTTGCACTTTGAAAATGGAAACAATCTGGTAATTGAAAGCAGCAATAACAGTGCAGAAAACGTATATATTGATTCATTACAGAAAGATGGAGCTGATTATTCTAAAAACTATCTCAAACATGATGAATTGTTGAGTGGCGGTAAGTTACTGTTCAAGATGAATAGTATGCCTAACAAAGAGCGCGGTATAAATCAAGCCGATCTTCCTTATTCTTTCACATCTCATTGATAGAAAATCGAACTGATAACTGTTAACTATTATCGTGCTAGGTGTTAACTTCTAATACGATAATAGTTAACAGTTATCGTTTTGTTTATGTACATACAACGTGTCGATAAAGATAGGTGAAGAGTCTCTTTACTGTATCTATAAATGCTAAGTATGTAGGTTTCATTTTATAGATGCCATATAGTACATAATGCAGAAAGGGTATATCAGTTGTCTGATATACCCTTTCTGCATTATATAATCGTAAAATTATTTTTCTAATAGGTCTTTTAAGAAACTATCTAGTTCTTCATCTAAGCCTTTCAATAGTTCATCATCGATAAGTATTGTATCGTCATCTATTAATAGCAAATCAGAAATACTCTCTTTTTCTTCATCCACCAATACGAAAGAGTATGGCTTAAGAATAGAAAGATTATTAAATATACCTGTATCTTTCAGATTGGCTAGTTTAGCATGCAATAGTTGTTCGGCAGCTTCATAGAAATCATCGCCTTCATAATTCACCCACTCGTTAATCACTACAGTCGATAGCTCCTTATCTTCATCATCAAAGATTGACAATTCACCTGTATATTGATTGGGTTGGATGTGTAAATCGGTCACGGTCGGTTGAGCAAATCCTTGTGAAAAAGGTTTTATTGCCTTACGAATACATGACTCAAGTGCTGATTGCGATTGTTGATTGATTTCCATTTTTTATGTCCTCCTCGATATTTATTTCAAAGGTATAAAAAAAAACAGAAGTTATTATATGATTGGCTAAAAAACCTCATGAATACGTCTCATTTGGATATTTAGAATAGGTAGATCAACTTTCCTTTTTTTCAATTCTTCTACGTATCGGCTGGTATTTACAAAGTTGGATATGCTGTAAAAGGATGTTTGTTTTAAGTCTCTTTCTTCGATCTTATCAATTACATAAGCCGCTTTCTGAGCTTTTTCTGCCCACACTAGACTTTCGTCTATATCATCTTTCATCTCAAAATAGACAGCTATGTTGTTGGCTATCCTCATTTGCTGCTTTTTCTTTTTCGTTTTTTGGTAAGCTTCTTCCCATAGTTTATAAGCAGCGTCCCAATTATTTTCTTTTAAATAGATAGCTGCATCGCGCATGTGCATCGTACCCCCTACATAGATGTAACGATCGGCGCTTTTCCAATGAGGCAATATGTATGTCATTGGTAATGTACCTGCTAGTTGCGAAGCTTCTTTGATAGCTGTTTTTTCCGAGATTTGATTCGCTTTTACGTATCCTTCTGTAGCTCCTACTTTTTCCCAGAATATGCTATCTTTAGCATTGATAGTAAATAGCGGTCCTTGCTTGCTCGGCAAATAAATATTAAAAGATGGAGCAATGTTTACATCAATCGTACTGATATAAGCACCCCATTCTTGTACGAAGTTTAAAGATGAAGTAGCAGTTAAAGATAGCTTTTCGGCTGCAATCAAGAAGTCAACATCTAGTTCGTTTACAAGCTCTGTTATTTCTCGTTTCGAAAGGGTAGATTCGCGATTGAAGATATCTTTCTCTCTTAGTGCAGAATCGCATATTACTACTTCATCAAAATAGTGAGTTTCGGCTAATGATTGAGCTAAAGTTTCGATCATCAATTTATTGTCTCCTTCTAGTGCAAACGAATTTCTAGACATTTGAAGTTTATTGGCTTGTGCTTCTTCTGAAACGGCGTTAGCATTACTGGGTATATTGTTGACCACTGCAACTCGTCTAAGTGTTTCGGGAAAGTTGATTTCGCCCGGTACCATATGCTCAATGGTAATTTGCTCAATACTAGAACAAGAGTAAAGTGATAAGATGCATAATATAATGATAGGGAGCTTCTTCATGTTATTCATTTCTATTTAAAACAAATATAGTGTAATAATGGAAAATAATAAAGCTCCGAACAGATTTTCTGTTCGGAGCTTTAGAAATATAGTCAACTGTAAAGTCTTTATTTATTATGAGTTGCGACCATGGCAAGCTTTGTATTTTTTGCCACTACCACAAGGACAAGGATCATTGCGTCCTACAGTCTTTTCAGCACGAATTGGTTCACGTTTCTCTTCGCGAGTATCGCGTTGCGCAGCTGCTTGTTGATTAGGATCGTTCAAATCTTGTTTTTGTTCTCTATACTTGCTCATGTCTTGTCTAGTTTCAGGAGCCGCTTCACGAACTTCTACTTGTTGTTGTGCAGAGTTATCAGGAGCTTGTTGTACAGGAATTTGACCACGCATCAAGATTGACACCGTTTGGTTATTGATCTTGCTAACCATTGTATCAAACAGTGTTACAGACTCAAGTTTGTAGATCAAAAGTGGATCCTTTTGTTCGTAGCTTGCATTTTGTACAGAGTGTCTCAAGTCATCAAGTTCGCGTAGGTTCTCTTTCCATGATTCATCAATTACATGAAGTAGGATAGATTTCTCGAACGCCTTAACCACCTCTTTACATTCACTTTCGTAAGCTGCTTTCAAGTTGCAAGAGATATTGTACATTCGTTTCCCGTCTGTAACAGGAATAAGAATGTTTTCGTACATATGGCCTTGCTTCTCATACACTTCTTTAATAACCGGATAAGCTACTTGTGCAATTCTTTCAGTTTTGCGTTTGAAGTTTGACATTGCAGCTTCAAATGCTTTTTCTGTAAGAGTTTCTTTCTTCTCGTTGCGGAATTCCTCTTCTGTAAATGGAGTATCCATAGCCAAAGTATGCAATAAATCATATTTGCATTCTTCGTATTCAGCATTGTTTTCAACGGCAGAAACACAACGTTCCCATACCATATTCACGATATCCATACCAATACGTTCACCCATTAAAGCATGGCGACGTTTAGTGTAAATAACCGTACGTTGCTTATTCATAACATCATCATACTCAAGCAAACGCTTACGAATACCGAAGTTGTTCTCTTCAACTTTCTTTTGAGCACGTTCTATCGAGTTCGAAATCATCTTATGTTCAATCATCTCGCCTTCTTGGAAGCCAAGTTTGTCCATTACACCCGCAATACGATCTGACGAGAATAGACGCATCAAATCATCTTCAAGTGAAACGAAGAATATTGAAGAACCTGGATCACCTTGACGACCAGCACGACCACGAAGCTGACGGTCTACACGACGTGAATCATGACGTTCAGTACCAATGATAGCAAGACCACCTGCAGCCTTAACTTCAGGACTTAGTTTGATATCGGTACCACGACCAGCCATATTTGTTGCAATCGTTACCATACCTTGAAGACCTGCATTCGCTACGATATCAGCCTCTCTTTGGTGAAGTTTGGCATTCAATACGTTGTGTTGAATCTTACGCATTGATAACATTTTGCTCAACATCTCAGAGATTTCTACAGAGGTTGTACCTACAAGCACAGGACGACCTTCGCCTACAAGTCTTTCAATCTCTTCGATAACCGCTTTATATTTTTCACGTTTAGTTTTGTAAACGCGGTCGTTCATATCTTTACGAGCAATAGGGCGGTTTGTAGGTATTACCACTACGTCTAATTTATAGATATCCCAAAGCTCACCTGCTTCAGTCTCAGCAGTACCGGTCATACCCGAAAGCTTGTGGTACATACGGAAATAGTTCTGTAGTGTAATTGTAGCAAATGTTTGAGTAGCAGCTTCTACTTTTACTCTTTCTTTTGCTTCGATAGCTTGGTGTAAGCCGTCAGAATAACGACGACCTTCCATGATACGACCTGTTTGTTCGTCTACAATCTTCACTTGTCCGTCCATTACAACATACTCGTCGTCTTTTTCGAACATCGTGTATGCTTTCAATAGCTGGTTGATTGTGTGAACACGTTCAGCTTTTACGGCGTAGTTATTAAGAAGCTCATCTTTCTTTTCAAGCTTTTGCTCATCGCTCAAATCCTTCTCGTTTTCCAACTCTGAAAGCTGTGCAGTAATATCAGGTAATACGAAGAATGTTGGGTCTTCAGATTTACCGCTGATTAAGTCAATACCTTTGTCTGTAAGATCAACGCTGTTTAGTTTCTCATCAATTACGAAATACAATGGATCAGTTGCTTCAGGCATACGCTTGTTGTTTTGCTCCATGTATATTTCTTCAGTTTTAAGCATACCAGCTTTGATACCTGGCTCACTTAAGAACTTGATAAGTGCTTTGTTCTTAGGTAGAGATTTGTGGCTACGGAATAGAGCCAAGAATCCTTCTTCAACCTCTTTCTTGTCATCAGAAGCAATCAATCTTTTTGCTTCAGTAAGATATTTGGTTGCTAATACTTTTTGTGCTTCAACCAAACGCTCTACAAGTGGATCAAGAGATTCGAATAGTTGCTCTTCACCTCTTGGTACAGGACCAGATATAATAAGAGGAGTACGTGCATCGTCAATCAATACCGAGTCAACCTCATCGACAATTGCATAATTGTGTTGACGTTGTACTAGGTCTTTAGGACTGATTGCCATGTTATCGCGCAAGTAGTCGAAACCGAACTCATTGTTTGTACCAAATGTAATATCTGCTAAGTAAGCTTTGCGGCGAGCATCCGAGTTTGGTTGATGTCTGTCGATGCAGTCAACGCTCAAACCATGGAACATGTACAAAGGACCCATCCATTCAGAGTCACGTTTAGCAAGATAATCATTTACAGTTACTACGTGAACACCATTGCCAGTCAATGCATTTAAGAATACAGGCAATGTTGCTACCAATGTTTTACCTTCACCGGTTGCCATTTCGGCAATCTTACCTTTGTGAAGAACAACACCACCAAACAACTGTACATCATAATGAACCATGTTCCAAGTCATGTCATTACCACCTGCCAACCAATGATTTTGGAAGATAGCTTTATCACCTTCGATGCGAACAAAGTCTTTTGTTGCAGCAAGATGGCGGTCGAATTCTGTAGCCGTAACTACGATTTCTTCGTTTTGGCTAAAACGTCTAGCAGTATCTTTTACGATAGAGAAAGCAACAGGAAGAACTTCATCCAATGCTTTTTCGTATATTTCAAGAATTTCTTTTTCTGATTTGTCGATTTGCGCAAATAGTTCTTCACGATCTTCGATTTCAAGAGTCTCAATTTTAGCTTTCAATTCGGCTACTTCTTCACGCTCTTTAGTAGCTGAATCGTAGATGTATTTTTTAAGCTCTTCGGTTTTTGCACGAAGTTCATCGTTACTAAGTTTCTCTACCTCTGGATAAGCAGCTTTAATCTTCTCTACCCACGGCTGAATTTCTTTCATATCGCGCTTCGATTTATTACCGAATAAGGCGCCTAAAAATTCATTAAATCCCATTGTATATTGTTTTATTTATATTATTATTAATGTATGTTTTTCAGAAATATTTGTTTGTTACTACTATTTTAATGTAGTAATAGGTGCTTCTTTAGATCCATTTGGAGCTCGTATTCTCATGTAGTGAGCTACAGTAGGAGCGATTCTGTCTACTGAAACAGGCGTATTTATTTGTTCGCCTACTATGGAGTTCCCAAAAAAGATGATTGGCATTGGAATGTATCCGTCGCGAACTACTTTATTGTATGTAGGGTTGCTTTCGTTTACAATATTCCATCCAGGTAATACGCTAATCAGTAAATCACCCGAACGTTTACGGTGATAGCCATTTCTAATCTTTTGCATTTCGGGCGACCACGATCCAGATAAAATGCGTTGTGCAGGATAAGCTGTATTTACACCGCTAAACTGCATTAAGAAGTCGGCCGATTTATTTTGAATATCCGAAAGAATCAGATTCTTTTGTTCAATAAGCTTATGATTAAGATAAATCTGTTGATCAAAATGAGCATCAACATACTTGCCTTCGCCATAGATAGCCATTAGATACATATTGAGCAAAGCAGCACAACGGTTCAAGTGAAAATCTCCGGTTGGAATACGGTAGATACCTAAATCGGCAGATTCGCTATCAACATAACCAGTAGAGGTGATGAAGAATAGTACATTGTCTAAACCAATCTTCTTGTCTACCATCTCAAGCAATTCGGCGATAGATTGGTCTAAACGCACATATGTATCTTGAATTTCTGTAGCTGCCTCTTGAACAGTTTTGTTCATGTAGTTGCCTGCATAGTATGTAAGCGACAACATGTCAGTTATATTGTCTTTACCAATTTCGCTTTTATCTATCAATTCATTGGTAAATGCGTTTACTTCATCATTGATATACGGACTTGTAACTAAGCGGCGGAATTTATTTTTTCGGTCATCTTCGAACTTATACTTGAATGATACATCTTTCCATTCAGGTAGATAGATGTACTTCTCTTTTGGATGAACCGGAGTCCATACCATATTGGCAATTCTTAAATCGACCGCACTCTTATCGTTGTATTGGTTTAACCACCATGGAGAACTACCATAATAGGTTGTTCCGCACCACTTGCCAGTGTTTTGATTTAACCAGAAAGCACCATTTGCACTATGACCGGCCGATAATACAGCAGCATCGCGAAATGGTGAAACAGAATATATCAACCCTCTATTGCGAGTAGCGATTCTTAATTCATCAGAAATGGTTGAAGTAAGTAGTAGGGCAGGCGAAGTACTCTCTTCGGTATAGTTGCCCATGTAGTTTGCATCATCCACGCAGTTGATAGGACGAAGTGTAGAAAGATCAAGCCATCTATTAGCAACAATCCCGTTTACAGCCGGAGACGCACCTGTATAAATGGCAGCAACAGCCGATGAACGATCTGTATTGTTGAAGCTATACTCCGCGTTACTGTAAACAACTCCCTCACGCCATAGACGTTTGAAACCCTTCTCACCATATAGTGGTGCGAAGTTTTCAAGATAATCAGTACGTAACTGGTCAATGGTAATACCGATCACTAACTTTGGCGCTTGAGATTGTGTTTCTGCTTGAGCCTGAATGCTTGTAAAAGTCAGTACGGTTATTATAGAGGTAATGAGTCCTTTCATCTATGTTTCTTATAAGTCAAAATAATGTTGCTCAATGAACGTATCAGCAAACATAGTGCCAAAGGTACTACAGCAAAATTAATTCTTTGTGGTATTAAGGGGAAAAGCACTATAAAAAGTGTTAAAACAGTCAAATTAAACACATGATACCAGCAAATCTTTCTCTTTCTTACTGCATATATAATATATGGTAAGAATAATATTTGGCCAGGATGAAAGATCAGTAATAGATAATTCTTGCTGACAGCCGGGTGTTCAGAGAATAGTGCCAAAAAGAGAATGACACATCCTGCCAATCCTGCTGAAGCGAACAAAATTAAGTCCAATCCCCATAGTCCTTTCTTCTTTTTGATGCCATAAATAGTCAAAATGGCTGTTAATATAAAGAGGAGTAGAGCAGAACGAATTGGAGTGAAAATACGTCCCAATTTCTCTAACCAATCAGCTTCATCGGGTTTAGCTGATGCATATACTATCTGGCTCGTTTCGCTTACTAAGTTTCTTGTAGAATCATTGTTGACAATGAGTGCCGTGTCAAATGCATCCATTAAGTACGATGGAGCAAACATTAGTTTTCTGCTATCAATTGCCACATCGCCTTCACTGCCAATGCAGAAGTCCATGCCAAATCTAGACCACGGATAATCTTTGGTTTGTTGGTAAATGATATCTCTGTAAGTTTGAGATTTATCAGTATCTTGAGTAGGCTGATAGATTACTTTGCCGTTTATACTCTCCTCAATTTTATCTCTTGGGCGAGTAGCACAATTGTCGTAAAAGAAATTATAACGATAAACTCTGTTCTCTGGTCTGTAGTTCTCTTCTAGCAATTTAATTAATGCAAGTTTCTCTTCGTTTGTTAGGTTTAGCGTTTGTTGCCAAACGTCTCTACCATAAAAGTCGTACTCCCATTTAAAACGGTCGGCGGTTTCAATGCCAAGTTCATAATCTGTTTCGCCTAACGAAAATCTCCAAATAAAGTTTGGTTTGTTGAAATTAAATAAGCCGTAATTAAATATGACGTCAATCTTTTTGGCAGGATTTTCATAACGAATCGCTGTGTGTCCAAAAAGGGTATATATGGCATCTCCTGGGGCGCATGTAAGCAAACTTAGTTTCACCGAATCTAAGTCACTTGTCTTAACATCTTCGCCTTTTGCAGTGTGTAAGCTAGAAATGATTAATATGATAAAGAGAAATAATTTGATCTTTGGCACCATATTTGTGTTTTATTTTTGTGCAAAGATATCATATATATTCATATTTAATAATATAGGTGTGTTGATTTAATTTATAATAAAGCTATAAAACGCGAATTTGTATTAGCTAATCAAGACGAAACTTGTGTGTTTGCATCACGATAACTGTTAACAGTTATCGCGCTAGGTCTATATATTTAACATGATAATAGTTAACAGTTATCATGCTGTGTAAGAGTAGCAGCTGCTTCGTTGTAGTAGTTTAAGTGAAGCATCCCTATATATTGAATTTAGATAATAAGATAGCTACTTTGGTTTTGACAGATTTAACAGGAAGTTTGGTAAATAATTACTTTCTATTGATTTTATATATATCTTTGTGTGGAAAATAAGTAAAGACGTAGTTGTGAACTTGATAATTGATATCGGAAATACATTTGCCAAAATTGCAGTGTTTTGCAATGATGAAATTTTGGAGGTAGTATATGATTCCAATCAAACATTAGAAAAGCTGGGCGAAGTGTTCGAGAAATATTCGATAGACTCGGGCATAGTGGCCTCTGTGATACCTTTTAGTGATGACGTAAAATGTTCAATATCAAGTTTGCCTATTGATATGCTGTATCTGAATGCTGATACTCCTTTGCCTATAGTAAACCTATATGAAACTCCCGAAACGCTTGGATATGACCGTATAGCTGCTGTGGTAGGAGCCAATGCAGTTTTTCCCGATAAAAATTTATTGGTGATAGATGCTGGAACATGTATTACTTATGAATTTATAGATAATAACGGGCGATATCATGGAGGTAATATATCTCCGGGTATGGAGATGAGGTTTAAGGCATTAAACCACTTTACCGGAAAGCTGCCGAAGATTGCAGCAGATGGAGAAACTCCTTTGTTAGGCAAATCAACCGAGACTGCCATACGCGCCGGTGTAATAAAAGGTTTAGAGTTCGAAATTTTAGGTTATATTTCAACTCTAAGAGATAAATATGCTGAACTTTTCGTTTTTTTAACGGGAGGAGATGAATTTTCTTTTGATGAAAGGATAAAAAATATCATCTTTGCAGATAGATTTTTAGTATTAAAAGGATTAAATAGAATTTTAAACTATAATAATGGTAGGATTTAAACACACACTTTCTGTGCTTATGCTTTTGACCGTAGGAGGTTTTGCTGTAGCGCAAAATAATACAAACTCTCCCTACACACGATATGGCTACGGTGAATTATCAAGTCCGAATTTTGGAAATAGTAGGGCTATGGGAGGGATTGCTTACGGTTTACGCGATGGTTTTCAGATTAACCCTCAGAATCCTGCCTCGTATACGGCTGTCGATTCGTTGACATTTCTATTTGAAGGAGGTGCCTCTTTTCAAAATGATAACATGAGCGATGGCGTTACAAAATTGAATGTGAAAAACTCGAGTTTCGATTATTTGGCTATGCAATTCAGAATGCATAGAAACCTATCGGTTAGTATTGGTGTTTTGCCTTTCTCAAATATCGGTTATAATGTAACTCAAGTATATAGCGAAACTTCAACAACTCCAAATTATGCAAAACAAGTATATGGAGATGGAGGTTTGCATCAAGTATATGGTGGTGTAGGTATAAAGGTACTTAAGAATTTATCAGTAGGTGCTAATGTATCATTCTTATGGGGCGAGATGAATCGTAGTTTAACCATGATTTATCCTTCATATACAACATCAACAGGTAGCGGTACTTCAACGCCTTCTTACACTGAGGCTTCTTACACATCAGTGAAGAGCTATAAAGTAGATTTGGGTATTCAGTATTCACAACCAATTGCCGAAAAACATTTAGTGACATTAGGTGCTGTATTTTCACCAGGTCATAACTTAAATAATGAATCTTATACTCAAACAACAACAACTGTTGTTAATACGCAAGATACAATTGCTAAGTTTGGAATACCAACTAGCTATGGTGTAGGTTTCACTTATAAGTATGACAATCGATTGACAATCGGAGCCGATTATAGCTTTGAAGAATGGAGTAAAGTAACTTATATGAATACTCCGAATGCTTTTTGTAATCGTACAAAGATTTCTGCTGGTGCTGAATTCATTCCTTCATTGATGTCGCGCAACTATTTGGGCCTTATTAAATATAGAGTTGGTGGTTATTATCAAACTCCATATTATAAAGCAGAAAATGGTGAGAGAGCATCAAAAGAATGGGGAGTGTCTGCTGGTTTTGGTTTACCACTACCTCGCTCTAGATCGCTTATTAGTGTAACTGCGCAATATATTCATGTGAAAGGATTGCAACCAGCTATGCTAACAGAGAATATTTTAAAACTAAGTATCGGAATTACATTTAATGAACGTTGGTTCTTTAAACGTAAAGTTGACTAATTGAACAATAATAGATTAATAACAACTAAAACTAAAAATACAATGAAAATTAGAAACCTTTTGGCTACTGTCTTGCTCTCAGCCCCGTTGATGGCTGCGATGGCTCAAGATGATAACATTTGTATTCCAAATAGTAGTGTAGCTCGCGAGGCTGTTAAAGCTGGAAACTTTAAAGATGCGTATGAGCCTTGGAAAATTGTAATTGAAAATTGTCCAACTCTTCGCTATTATACTTTTACTGACGGTTTTGCTATCTTGAAAAACTTTCTTGAAACAAACACCGATCGTAATTCTGCAGATTATCAAAAATACTTCAATGAATTAATGGATTTGCATGATAAGAGAATTCACTATATTCCTGAATTCATTTCTAAGAATGTAAAAGTTCCTTTGACTGTAGATGGCGCTTTAGGTTCTAAAGCTTTAGACTATATTCAATACTCTCCATCACCAGATGTAAATCAAGCTTATGCATGGTTCAAACAATCGGTTGATGCTGATAAATCAGATGCTACTGCTAATGTATTGCACTTCTTCCTTGATATGTCTGCTCGCAGAATGAAAGCTGATGCTGCAAACAAAGAGCAATTTATTAATGATTATTTGACTGCTACTCAATATGCTGATGCTGCTCTTGCTACTGAAACAAAAGCTAGCGCTAAAAAAGCTATGGAAACTGTTAGAAGTAACATGGATGCTCAATTCATCAATAGTGGTGCTGCTACTTGCGAATCATTAGAAGAAATCTATGCTCCTAAAGTAGAAAACTCTAAAACAGACTTAGCTGCATTGAAAGATATCATCAAAATTATGGCTATGATGGGCTGTAGAGAAAATGATTCTTACCTACAAGCTTCTTTGTATGCTTACCAAATTGAACCAAGTGTTGATGCAGCTCAAGGTTGTGCAGCTATGGCATTCAAAAAAGGTGATATTGATGGTTCTGTGAAATTCTTTGATGAAGCATTCGATCAAGAAACTGATAACGTAAAGAAAGCTGAGATTGCATTTAAAGCTGCTAACGTATTGGCATCTGCTAAACGTTTAGGTGCTGCTCGTAACTATGCAAACAAAGCTATCCAAGCTAATCCTAATTATGGTGCACCTTATATGTTGATTGCTTCATTGTATGCAGGTAACTATAAATGGACTGACGAAATGGCATTGAACAAATGTACTTTCTTCTTGGCTATCGACAAACTTCAACGTGCAAAAGCAGTTGATTCAAGTGTTACTGAAGAAGCTAACAAATTAATTAATAGCTACTCTGCTTATACTCCTGAAGCCAAAGATTTATTTATGTTAGGTTACAAAGCTGGCGACCGTGTAAATATTGGCGGATGGATTGGTGAGTCTACAACAATTAGATAATATATGTTGAAAAAGCAATCTTGCTCTTTAAACAATAAGAATATGAGCATAACAATTGTACTGTGTACAATTGTTATGCTCTTGCTATTTCCTTCATGTGGAGGAAAGTCTAAACAAATGGGTGAAGCCATCGTCGAACGAGATTCTTTGCCCTCTATGGCAACACTCGATGTTGAAACATTTATATCAGACTCAGGAGTTATACGTTATCGCATAGTTGCCGATGAATGGTTGGTATTCGATAGAAAACGCCCATCTCATTGGTCTTTCGAACAAGGGGTGTACTTAGAGCAATTTGACTCTATACATCAGGTTGAAGCTAGTATTAAGGCTGACACTGCTTATTACTTCGATAAGCAAAAACTATGGAAGCTTATAGGCAACGTAGATATCCAGAATAGGAAAGGCGAACGTTTTAATACCGACCTCCTTTATTGGAATCAAACAACCGAGAAAATTTATTCAGATAGATTCATTCGTATAGAGCAACCCGATAGGGTGGTTACTGGCTATGGATTCGATTCTAATCAGCAAATGACTGATTGGATTATTCATAATATGGAAGGTATTTTTTATATTGATGAAAGCGAAACCGCTGTTGAACCAACAGACTCTATACAGTAATTGAAACACACATACTATGAATATAATATTTTACCTTTTGGCAGTCATGGCTCTTTCTGCATTCTTCTCAGGAATAGAAATAGCTTTTGTTTCGGTTGATAAATTGCGATTCGAACTCGATCGCAAGAAAGGTGTGTCATCTCGTATATTAAGTATATTCTTTAAAAACCCTAATAACTTTATCTCTACCATGCTCGTGGGCAATAATGTTGCTTTAGTAGTTTATGGTATTTTAATGGCACAAATTATAGGCGAAAAACTTCTTGCCGGTTTAATAGATAGCTACTTCTTGATGGTGCTAGTTCAAACTATCATCTCTACGCTTATTATATTGGTAACAGGTGAATTCTTACCTAAAACGCTATTCAAGATTAATCCTAATTTAATATTGAATGTATGCGCTATTCCTCTTTTTATATTTTACATAGTCTTATATCCTATATCCAAATTATCTTCTGGTATATCTTATTTGTTTCTAAGAATCTTTGGCATGAAAGTAAATGCAGAATCATCTGCAAAAGCCTTTACTAAAGTAGATCTAGATTATTTTGTACAGTCTAGTATTGATAATGCAAAGAGTACCGAGGAACTTGATACAGAAGTTAAGATATTTCAAAATGCACTTGACTTTTCTAGTATAAAGATTAGAGATTGTATTGTGCATCGTACAGAAGTGGTATCTGTTGATATTACTACTTCATTAAAAGAATTAATCAATAAATTTATTGAATCAGGTATATCCAAAATCATCGTTTACGATGGCGACATTGATAATATAATTGGATATATTCACTCTTCTGAAATGTTTAGGAACCCCGAAAACTGGAACGATAATGTAAAAGAAATTCCAATTGTTCCTGAAACGATGTCAGCCAATAAACTATTGCAACTATTTATGCAACAAAAGAAAACGATTGCCGTTGTTGTTGATGAGTTTGGAGGAACTTCAGGCATTGTATGTTTAGAAGATTTGGTAGAAGAAATTTTTGGCGATATAGAAGATGAACATGATAATACGAATTACATCTGCAAACAAGTTGCTGATAATGAGTTTGTATTGTCTGCTCGATTGGAAATAGAAAAGGTCAACGAAACATTTAATTTAGAACTTCCCGAGTCGGATGAATATCTGACAATTGGTGGATTAATTCTAAACCATTATCAGAGTTTTCCTAAACTTCATGATTTAATTCTTGTTGATAATTATCAATTTAAAATCATAAAAGCAACACCGACAAAGATTGAGTTAGTAAGACTCAAAATCATTGACTGAAATAAATATATCTACTTTTTTAAATATAAAACGAACTAATATTAGCATTTTTTGTATCTTCGTGCGCTTTACATTTTGAAAAGAAAAAATAAATAAATAACAAATCATATTAAATTACAATGGCAACATTACAAAACATTAGATCTAAAGGCCCGTTGTTGGTGGCCGTTATTGGTTTAGCGTTGTTTGCTTTTATAGCTGGAGATGCTTGGAAGGCAATACAACCACATCAATCACAAGACATAGGGGAAGTTAATGGTAATTCTTTATCTGCTCAAGATTATCAAGCTTTGGTTGAAGAATACACAGACGTTATTAAATTTTCGACAGGACAAAACGCTTTGAGCGAAGAACAAACGAATCAACTTAAAGACGAAGTATGGCGTAACTATGTAAACAATAAATTGATTGAAGATGAAGCAAAGAAAATGGGATTGACTGTTTCTGATGCTGAAATTCAAGCTGTGATTGATGCAGGTGTTAATCCAATGTTGCAACAAACTCCTTTCCGTAATCAAACTACAGGCGCTTTCGATAAAGATATGCTTAAGAAATTCTTGGTAGATTATTCTAAAATGGATCGTCGCCAAATGCCTGCTCAATATGTTGAATACTATGATGGAATGTATAACTATTGGACATTCATTGAAAAGACATTATCTCAAAATATCTTAGCAGAAAAATATCATGTATTGATATCTAGCTGTCTTCTTTCTAATCCTATCGAAGCTAAAGATGCTTTTGATGCTAGAGTGAACCAAGCTGATCTTCTTTTGGCTGCTATTCCTTATACTTCAGTTCCTGATTCAGCTGTTAAAGTGAAAGAATCAGAATTGAAAGAACTTTATAACAAAAGAAAAGAAGAGTTTAAACAATATGTTGAAACTCGTGATATTAAATATATCGACATTCAAGTAACTGCTAGTCCTGAAGATAGAATGGCTATCGAAAATGAAGTTACAGAGTCTGCTGAACTTTTGGCAGAAACTGATACTGATTATGCTTCTGTAGTTCGTTCTGCAGGTTCAGATTATCCTTATGTTGACTTGTTTGTAGGTAAGACTGCATTCCCTGGTGATGTAGCTGCTCGTATTGATACTGCTAAAGTAGGAACTGTATATGGACCTTACTACAATGTTTCGGACAATACAATCAACTCTTTCAAAGTAGTTGCTAAAACTGTTGCTGCCGACTCTGTTCAATACAAACAAATTCAAGTTATGGCCGAAACTCCTGCTAAAACTAAAGAACTAGCTGATAGCATTTATAATGCAATTAAAGGTGGTGCAAGTTTTGCTGAAGTTGCAAACAAATATGGTCAAGAAGGTGATGCTGTTTGGTTAACTTCTGCTCAATATGAAGGTGCTCAACTTGATGGTGATAATATGAAATATATCTCTACTATCACTAATATGGGTGTTAATGAATTGAGTAATGTTGCTCTAGGTCAAGGTAACATCATTCTTCAAGTTACAAACAAAAAAGCTAACAAAGACAAATATAAAGTTGCTGTTGTAAAACGTGCTGTAGAATTCAGCAAAGAAACTTATAGAAAAGCTTACAATGACTTTAGTCAATTTATCTCTGCTAACACTACAATTGATAAAGTAGTTGCAAACGCAGAAGAAGCTGGTTATAGATTGCTTGAAAGAGCTGACCTTACAAGCGCTGAACATACTATTGGTGGTGTAAAAGGTACAAAAGATGCTTTGAAATGGGCTTTCGCTGCAAAAGCAGGTGAAGTGTCTGGTTTGTATGAAGCTGGTGACAGTGATCACTTGATGGTTGTAGCTCTTGAAAGTGTTAACCCAGCAGGTTACCGTTCATTGAAACAAGTTCAAGATCAACTAAGAGCTGAAATCGTTAAGAATAAGAAAGCTGAAATTATCATGTCTCAAATGAAAGCTGCTAACGCAACTTCTATCGCTCAATATGCAGATATGAATAATGCTGTTAGTGACTCAGTTAAACATGTAACATTTGCTGCTCCTGCTTATGTTGCTGCTCTTCGTAGTAGTGAACCTTTGGTGAGTGCTTATGCTTCAGTTGGTGAATTGAATAAAGTTAGTGCTCCAATTCAAGGTAATGCTGGCGTTTTTGTATTGCAAATGTATGCTAAAGATACACTTAATGAAACTTACAATCAACAAGCTGAAGAAACTCAACTTCAATCTATGAATGCTAGATTCGCTAGTCGTTTGTTGAATGATTTGTATCTACAAGGTAATGTAGTAGATTCTCGCTATTTGTACTTCTAACAAGAAGTTTATATACAATAAAAGAAAAGGCTATTTCCGATTATTTCGGAAATAGCCTTTTCTTTTGTTTTCTTTTAGACTATCTGTGATATCAAATTAATTATAATTACCTATTTTTGCATATATAATAATAGATGATTGATTAATATGACTAAATATCCTCTTTTGGGAATGACCCTTACTGAATTACAAACTATTGTAAAGTTATTGGGCATGCCTGCTTTTACAGCTAAACAAATAGCATCTTGGTTATACGATAAGCGTATTTCCTCAATTGATGAGATGACAAATTTATCATTGAAGCATCGTGAGTTGCTGAAAGAGGGATATTGCATTGGTTTAACTTCGCCCGTCGATTCGATGAAATCTGTAGACGGTACTATTAAATACCTATTTCAAGTAGATGATAATAAGTTTATAGAAGCTGTTTATATTCCTGATGAAGATCGCGCTACTCTTTGCGTGTCATCGCAAGTAGGTTGTAAAATGAATTGTAAGTTTTGCATGACTGGTAAACAAGGCTTCTCATCTAATCTTACTTCAAATCAAATCCTTAATCAAATATGTTCTATTCCCGAGCATGATAAATTGACCAATGTAGTAATGATGGGGATGGGTGAACCATTAGATAATCTTGATGAGGTTCTTAAAGCGTTAGAGATACTTACTTCTTCTTATGGGTTTGGCTGGAGTCCTAAAAGAATAACACTTTCGACTGTTGGTTTAAAGAAAGGGCTACAACGCTTTATAGAAAATAGTGACTGTCATTTGGCTATCAGTCTTCATTCGCCTTTCCCTTTGCAGCGTCAGGATTTAATGCCTGCA
Source organism: uncultured Bacteroides sp. (assembly GCA_947074345.1). Taxonomy (GTDB): domain Bacteria; phylum Bacteroidota; class Bacteroidia; order Bacteroidales; family Bacteroidaceae; genus Bacteroides. The sequence goes on from CAMTPH010000039.1 coordinate 22,402, forward strand.
GAGAAAGCATATTCAATGAAAGAATTTATTGATTTATTGAAAGGATATGATTTTAGTAAGCAGAGAAGACTTTCATTCGAATATATTGTTTTTAATAACGTCAATGATTCTTTGCTTTATGCGAAAGAATTAGTAAAACAATTACGCGGTTTAGATTGTAGAGTCAATCTTATTCGTTTCCATGCTATACCGGGTGTTAATCTAGAAGGTGCTAGTCTTGAGAAAATGACTGAATTCAGAGATTACTTAACATCGCATGGAGTATTTACTACTATTCGCTCTTCAAGGGGTGAAGATATTTTTGCAGCATGTGGTATGTTGTCTACTGCCAAGCAAGAAGGAAAAGGAGAAAATTAAAATAAATTATTAACAAAACGGTATACTCTTTACGAAGTTTGCGTAGTTTTGTATAAACAATTAAAACTAACATTATGAAAAAGTTATTATCTTATTCAATCTTTGCCATTATATTAGTAATAGGTTTCTCATCATGCAAAGGCCGAAAAGGTGTCTTTACTCCTACTTCAAGTGGACGTCCTTACGAAATATTGGTTGTAATTGGCCATGATTTGTGGGAACAACCTGCTGGTAGAGCATTGTATGATGTTTTGGATACAGACGTGCCTGGCTTGCCACAATCTGAACGTTCATTCCGTATAATGTACTCATCGCCTAAAGATTTTGATTCTACATTAAAACTTATTCGTAATATTATAATTGTTGATATAAGTGATATGTATACTAAAGCATCGTTTAAGTTTGCTAGAGATGTATATGCTTCACCACAAGTCATAGTTACTATACAAGCACCAAATGCTAAGGAGTTCCAACAATTTGTAGAAGAAAACAGTAAACAGATTGTTAGCTTCTTCACTAAAGCCGAAATGAATAGACAAATGGCGATTCTAGAAACTCGTCATAGTGATTTGGTGGTAGATAAGGTTGATAGCTTATTCAACTCATTAATCTGGTTACCTTCAGAGTTAACTTCTTCTAAGACAGGACAAGATTTCTTCTGGGCTTCTACTAATAGAGCTAGTGGAGATCAAAACTTTGTAATATATTCATATCCTTTTAAAGATAAAGATACCTTTACTAAAGAGTATTTTATTAATAAAAGAGACTCTGTGATGATGATTAATATTCCTGGAGCTCGCGAAGGAATTTATATGTCAACAGATTCGGCTAATGTTGAAGTTACACCAATTAATGTGCAAGGTAACTATGCACTCGAAGCTCGCGGTTTGTGGCGTATGAAAGGTGACTTCATGGGTGGCCCATTTGTTTCGCATACTCGTATAGATACTATAAATAATAGAGTGATTACAGCAGAAGTATTTGTTTATTCACCAGATAAACTTAAACGTAATTTAATGCGTATGCTTGAATCTTCTCTTTATACTTTAAAACTTCCAGGAGTGAATCAAGAAGTAGTTGTTCCTGAAATTGAAGTAATTAATTAAAAAAACTAAGTAATAAAATATCGACATATGGAAAATAACAAGATCAGAATTGGCATCACACAAGGTGATATCAATGGAGTTGGTTATGAGGTAATACTAAAAACCTTTGCCGAACCAGCTATGTTGGATTTGTGTACACCAATTATATATGGATCTCCAAAGGTTGCGGCATATCACCGCAAATCGTTAGATCTAAACACTAATTTTAGCATCATTAATTCTGCAGCAGAAGCATCTAACAATAAACTAAGTGTTGTGAATTGTTCGGATGATGAAGTAAAAGTAGAGTTTGCTAAGCCTGATCTTGAAGCTGGTAAAGCAGCTTTAGCTGCTTTAGAAAAAGCCATTGAAGAGTATAATGAAGGTTTGATTGATGTAATTGTTACAGCGCCAATAAATAAAAACACTATTCAATGTGAAGATTTTCCTTTTCCAGGTCATACAGAATATATCGAGCAACGACTAGGTGATGGTAGCAAATCTTTGATGATTTTAATGAGAGATGATTTACGTGTTGCTTTGGTTACAGGTCATATACCCGTACGCGATATTGCTTCATCTATAACAAAAGAGTTGATCGAAGAGAAAATAGCAATATTAAATAACTCGTTGAAGGTCGATTTTGGCATTGGTGCTCCACGTATTGCTGTGTTGGCATTAAATCCACATGCTGGTGATGATGGCTTAATTGGTAGTGAAGAACAAGAGATAATTATACCTGCAATAGAAGAAATGTCTAAACGCGGTGTGTTCTGTTACGGTCCTTATCCGGCTGATGGATTTATGGGTTCAGGTAACTTTGCTCATTTTGATGGTATCTTAGCAATGTATCACGATCAAGGATTGGCTCCTTTTAAAACTTTAGCTATGGAAGAAGGTGTAAATTATACAGCTGGTTTACCAATTGTTCGTACATCTCCAGCTCATGGTACAGCATATGATATTGCTGGTAAAGGTGTTGCTAATGAAGATTCATTTAGACAAGCTATTTATGTGGCTATGGATGTTCATCGTAATCGTATTAATGATGCGGTTGCTCATGCTCACCCACTTCGTAAACAATATTACGAGAAGCGTGATGATAGTGATAAATTGAAGTTGGACTCAATTGAGAATGATTTATAAATTTCTTTTTTTAAGATGACAAGAGCGGAAATTCAACAAGTGAAGCTAAGGTTCGGTATTATTGGTAATAACGAAACTTTGACACGCGATATTGATATTGCTATTCAAGTAGCACCTACCGACTTGTCTGTGTTGATTACAG
>CAMTPH010000040.1 GCA_947074345.1 uncultured Bacteroides sp.
TTGTCCCAGAATTCTGGAACAGTATTGCCAATAGGAGTAATAGCGCCAAGACCTGTTACTACAACTCTTTTTAATTCCATAACTAAGTAGTTCGGGATTATTTACTGTTAGCTTCGATATAAGTGATAGCGTCACCTACAGTAGTAATTTTTTCAGCTTGATCATCTGGAATAGAAATACCAAATTCTTTTTCAAACTCCATGATAAGTTCTACAGTGTCAAGAGAGTCTGCTCCCAAATCATTAGTGAAGCTTGCTTCGTTTGTAACTTCTGATTCTTCAACGCCTAATTTATCTACGATAATAGCTTTTACTCTTGATGCAATTTCAGACATAACTTTAAGATTTTAATTAATAAATAGTTTTATTTCTTTAATTTTGCGGTGCAAAGGAATAAATATTTATTGTCCTGCGCAAATATTTACTTAAATAAATGCATTCTTTTGCACATTTTATATTGATTTGTGCACCTATTTAAGTCTAGTATGAGAAAGAATATAGCCATTTTTGCATCGGGCTCGGGCTCCAATGCCGAAAACATAATACGCTATTTTAGAGACAACAAGCACGCTGTGGTAGCTTTGGTGATATCCAATAAGAGCGATGCGGGGGTGCTAACTCGTGTCTCTTCGTTTGATATACCCACATTTGTGGCCCTCAAAGATGATTGGACACCTGACGGCCAAGTGATTTCATTACTTAATAAATACAACATCGACTTTATTGTACTTGCAGGTTTCCTTCGCCGTATCCCTGAAACTTTATTGAATAATTATTCGAATAAGATTATAAATATACATCCTTCGCTATTGCCCAAATATGGCGGAAAGGGCATGTATGGCGACAAAGTCCATCAGGCGGTAGTTGCTGCAGAAGAGAAAGAGTCGGGTATTACTATACATTATGTAAATGAGCACTATGACGAGGGAGGTATTATTTATCAAGCTACTTGCCCTGTGCTAACTTCTGATACGCCCGACGATGTAGCCGCTAAGGTTCATCAATTAGAATATAAATACTATCCTGTGGTTATCGAAGAGTTGTTGAGTCGATAATCATCTCCCTTTTATTATTTACTACATTATAAATATAGGATACATCGCCCATGCAATATATCCTATATGTTGTTTTGTATATAAAATGATTCTTGCCAATACGCTGGCAACATCTTGCCTGTGGGATGGCAAAGTTTTGCCAATACGGTGGCAAGAAATAGATTGAACTATTCTACCACGATGGTATAAGCCTTTTGCTCTCTTCTGAAAGGGTAATTACCCCTCAAATCTTCGAACTTTTGCGGTGAATTCTTCAGATTCTTGCTATCTGTTCGCGGATCGTAAATAGCGAGTATACCTTCATCGATCGAATGGGCATGGATAATAGGGAATAATGGGGTAGGAGGCTCTACTGTATAGTCAGCTTTGATGTTGAAGAAGCGACAAACAGCATCGAGTGCCATGCGTGTAGCGTTGGCTTTTCCATCGGCCGAGTAGCCGGCTATGTGTGGCGTGCCAATCATTACCTTATTTAATAAGGAGAGGTCGATGTTTGGTTCATACTCCCACACATCGATAATGGCTTGTGTTATCTGTCCTTTTTCGAAAGCACTCAGCAAGGCGATGGTATCTATCACTTCGCCACGTGATGTATTTATGATGTATGGTTTCTTCTTGAGTGACTCAAAGAATGAAGCATCTGCCAAATGATAAGTTTTGTACTGCCCCTCTTTATTAAGAGGTGTATGAAATGTAATCACATCGCACTCTTCGGCAATGGTTTGTAGCGAGACAAACTCTTTAGAATCTTCGGCATCTTCTCTTGGTGGGTCATTTTGCAAAACTCGTAAACCCAACTTCTGTGCTACTTTTACAATTCTACTACCTACATTGCCTACACCCACAACGCCCATGGTTAGGTTGCTTAGTTCCTTGCCTTCAGTCAGTTTTAAGATTAGTAAAACCGCTTCGATATATTGAGCCACAGCATCGGCATTGCATCCCGGGCAATTGCTCCATATGATGCCTGCCTCTTTGCAATATTGCGTATCTATATGGTCGAAACCAATAGTGGCTGTTGCAATAAACTTAACACTGCTTCCTTCGAGCAAAGATTTATCGCAAAAAGTACGTGTGCGAATAATTAAAGCATCAGCATCCTTTACCAATTCAGATGTGAAATCTTTTCCATCAACATACATCACGCTGTCTGTTATAGACTTAATGGCTTCGTTGATATACGGTATTTTATTGTCAACTATTATCTTCATAATCTATAAATCTTTTTTTTCAAAAGTACGAAATATATTATATCTTTGTACGCATATGGGAAACCAAAATAGCTAATTCAATGATTTAGAACCTATGAATATTTTACAAATATTTGCATCTTCTTTCTGGGGTGGCGGCGAACAATATGTTTACGATTTGTCATCAGCACTCATCAAAGACGGTCATCGGGTTACTTTCTTCTCACGCAAAAGCACAATCATACCTCAAAAGGTGTCAGGTTTTGATGCCGAATACCATCAGCTCCCATTTAAAAGTATCTTTAGCTTTTACTCGGCTTATAAGCTAAGCCGTTATTTACGCAATAATTTAACAGATGTTATTCACATCCATTGCTTTAAAACAATGCTTTGTGCTATACTTGCAAAGAAACTCAGCGGCAGTAAAGCAAAAATCATTCTAACAAGGCATCTAATAAAAAAAGGGAAAAACAACTTCCTCTACCGTTGGGCATACAAACGACTCAGCAAGGTAGTTTTCGTTTCTCGCATTAGTGAACAAACTTTTCTTGATTCTGTTCCCCATTTTCCCCAAAAAACAAGCGTAGTAATCCATAATAGTATACCATCAATCGAAAATCTTATTGAGCAACCCGTCTCTATTAGAGAAAAATATAATATTCCAGCTGAATGTCCGCTCATCTTTTTCGTAGGAAGGGTAGTGCCCGAAAAAGGAATAGTAAATGTAATAGAGGCATTTGCTAAACTGAAACAAGCTGACTCTGTTTTGGTGATTGTAGGGAGTGGAGACGAGGCTTTTATGAACCATTTGCATCAGATGGTCGATCAGTATAAACTTACTGATTCAGTATTGTTTATGGGTTACAATAACAATGCTAGACAATTGATGAAAGAGGCTGACTTGGGAGTTGTTCCTTCTATCTGCAAAGAGTCATTTGGACTGTCTGTGGCCGAGTTTATGCAAGCTGGCAAATGCGTGATTACCACTAATAATGGCGCACAAGTAGAGTTTGTGAATCATGGCGAGAATGGATGGTTGGTCGGCCCCGATAATACAGATGAATTGGTCAATGCTTTTGATACATTAATCCATAACGATAAACTACGCAAAAGGATAGGCGAAGATGCTCAAAAGTACTTTGATGAGCATTTGTCATATACACATTTCTACAATAATATTCTACAGGTCTACCAGGCGTAGAGGTAATAAAAAGTCATAAAGGGTTGCTTGTCTGAAATTTATTCTATAGATTTGTCTTATTGTACATTTATTAACGCATTCTTTTTATGACATTTAGTAATTTAAGCAATGATATCTTTTGGAAATCAACCAATGATTATCATATTACTGATAGCGTAGATGCTCAAATGAATAACCCATATGAGCTTAAAACTATTGAGTATTACCTCTATCTAAAGAACTGGATTGACGCCGTTCAATGGCACTTCGAAGATATTATCCGCGACCCAAATATTGACCCTGTTGAGGCTTTAACGCTTAAACGTCGCATTGATAAATCAAACCAAGACCGTACAGACTTGGTAGAACTTATCGATAGCTACTTCTTGGATAAATATAAAGACATCACTCCGCTCGAGGATGCAATCATCAATACAGAAAGTCCTGCATGGGCTATCGATAGACTTTCTATTCTAGCATTGAAAATCTATCATATGCAAAAAGAAGTAGAACGTACAGATACTACTCCAGAACATCATGCACAATGCGAAAGTAAGTTGGCTATCTTGTTAGAACAAAGAACCGACCTTTCTGCTGCAATCGATCGTTTACTGCTTGATATTGAATCGGGCAAGAAATATATGAAGGTTTATAAACAGATGAAAATGTATAATGACCCGGCTCTTAATCCGGTGCTTTATGCAAAGAAGTAATGGCACGTATTCTTATTACTCGTTTCTCGGCTTTGGGTGATGTGGCGATGACGATACCTGTTATTTGCTCATTGGCAAAACAGTATCCTCAACACCATTTCACCTTGTTAAGTCGTATCTCATTTCAACCTCTATTTGCTGAGATGCCTAGTAACTTTTCGTTTATTGATGCCCAACTAACCGGCAAACATAAAGGCATATTAGGCTTAAACCAACTTTATTCAGAACTCAAACCTTTGCAATTCGACTATCTAGCCGACTTGCACGATGTGTTGCGCACTAAATATCTTCGTACTCGTTTTAAATGGAATGGGGTGAAGGTTGCGGTGATTGACAAAGGGCGCGACGAAAAGAAAAGGTTGGTACAAAAGAACAATAAAGTCTTTACCCAGCTAGCAACCTCTTTTGAACGATATGTAGATGTGTTTAAACAGTTGGGATTGCCTATCAATATTCAATTTGAATCTGTTTATGGCGAATCTAAAGGAGAATTATCTCTTATAGAACCAATTGTTGGCAAGAAACAAGATGGCGATAAATGGATAGGTATAGCACCATTTGCGAAACATGATGGAAAGATTTATCCGTTAGCATTGCAAGAACAAGTAGTTGCACACTTTGCAAACAAACCAGGCATAAGGGTGTTCTTGTTTGGTGGTGGTGCTAAAGAACAAGCTGTGTTTGAGTCATGGATAGCCAAATATCCTTCATTAACTTCATTGATTGGAAAGTTAAATATGAGTATGGAACTTAACTTGATCAGTCATCTTGATGTAATGTTGTCTATGGATTCGGCCAATATGCACTTGGCATCGTTGGTTCATACGCCTGTTGTTTCGGTATGGGGTGCAACTCATCCATATGCGGGCTTTATGGGTTGGAATCAGAACTACGAGAATGCTGTTCAACAAAACATTGCTTGCAGACCTTGCTCTGTATTTGGGCAGAAACCTTGTCATCGCCAAGATTATGTTTGTTTATCGAGCATATCTCCCAATCAAATAATTGAGAAGATTGAGAATATTATAACTCATTGATTAGCTCGTTCATGAAAGATTTTTTAAACAATATACTCTATTATATCATCTTTGGCATTTGGTATGTTATCTCTCTTTTGCCATTGCGCGTGTTGTATTTCATAGGCGATCTCTTTTATCCTCTCATCTATAATGTGATAGGCTATAGACGCAAAATAGTTCGTAAGAACCTAGTTGAATCATTTCCAGAGAAGTCAGAAGATGAATTGACTAAAATAGAGAAAGAGTTCTATCATTTCTTTTGCGATTATGTGATGGAGACGGTAAAGATGTTCTCGATGAGCGAAAAAGAGATGAAACGAAGAATGACATTTGGTGGCATGGATGTTGTCAATCAAATTCATCCACATAAGTCGTGTGTTTTATATCTTGGCCATTATTGCAACTGGGAGTGGGTTGCGAGCATTCCGTTGCATCTCAAAAATACTGATGGTTTACTACCAGGACAGATTTATCATAAGTTAGAGAATCCGGTATTCGATCGTTTATTCTTGTATTCTCGGTACCGTTTCAAATCAAACAACATAGAGATGTTTTCTGCACTGCGTACATTGGTGAAGTGTACTCGCGAAGGTAAACGCTTTATGATAGGCTTTATCTCAGATCAGTCTCCCAACTGGAACTTTGTGAATATGTGGACTAACTTCTTAAATCACAAGACTGCTCTATTTGTTGGCGCCGAGAATATAGCAAAGATGACCGATGCAGCTGTCTTTTATATAGATATGAAACGTGTGAAGCGTGGTTATTACCACGGAGAGTTCATCTTGATGACAGACAAACCCAAGTCATATCCAAACTACGAACTTACTGCAGAGTATGGTCGATATCTAGAAGACAGTATCAAGCGCGTACCGCAATATTGGTTATGGAGCCATAACCGATGGAAACGTACTTACGAACAATATGTAGAGCGCTATCCTGATGGAACAGCTGTGCTTCATTTTGATAAGTAAACTCTCTTATCAACGTGATAAAAGCGAATTATAATGTTCCATCATCTGTTTACTCAAATGCTCTTGACTAAAATTATTAGCATATTCAACTCCGTTAGCAATCATTTGTTGGCGGAGTTCTTTGTTTAGCATCACACGGTCTATAGCCGAAGCCATCTCATTGGCGTCTGTTGGGTTTACATAAATAGAGCTATTCCCACCGGCCTCTTCTAAGCATGAACCTGTTGCACCTATAACCGGTACTCTACTGTACAATGCTTCGAGAATAGGAATACCAAATCCTTCGAAGAAACTAGGGTATATAAAGAGAGAAGCCATCTGATAAATAGCAGGGAAGTACGTGAAATCGACATGGTGAAGCATCTTCACTCGCTCTTTCAATCCATTCTCATTGATGTATTGTTGAACTTCGTCGGCATAAGGTGTATGCTTGCCTATAGCTATAAGAGGTAAATCGCACGTTGTTTTAGTCAATGCCTCAACAATGAGCTTCAAGTTCTTTCTGCTCTCAATGCTACCTACATACAATAGATAGTTATCGGGTAGTTGATACAGCTCTTTCGCTTTTGCCTTTACTTCATCAGTAGCCGTTTGTTGGAAACTACTATCGCATCCTTGGTAGATAACTTGAATCTTCTTCTCATCAATACCAAAGAACTGGATGATATCTCGTTTGGTACACTCGCTAACAGCAATAATCGAATCGGCTACTTGGCAAGCTTTCTTGAATTTATAAGTATATATCTTGCGGTCTATCGGTTTATAAAACTCAGGATAGCGTAAGAATATTAAGTCGTGTATAGTAACAATGCTCTTGGTGTTCTTTACTTTCTCAATACCAAGAGGCAGTTCGTTGCTCAGCCCATGAAAGATACTCAGCTTATCGTTTATAAGTTGTTTGTTGATACCAATAACACGCCACAGAGAAGAGAGTCTCTTCCAGAAGCTACCTTCAGGATAAGTAACAATACAGTTGCTTTGATTGGATAAAGAACCTAATAAACGGTTGCGCTTTGGGTTTGGAGTGTACAGCAAATACTGATTGTCGGGATAAAAACGACTTAAACCTTCAATCACAAAGCGGCTATAGTTACCTAATCCAGTCTTGTTTTGGGCCGCTCTCTTTGCATCAAATCCAATTTTCATATTCTATATCAACTTATTATATAAGCGACAAATATAGAAAGAAATAACCGTTCGTGTTTATTCATCTTTCTTTTATTACTACTTTTGCACGTTTTCAGTTCTTATTACACAGTAATAACAAAGTAAATACAACATCGTTACATAATGAATATCAGTCGTATAAAGAATATGCTTACCGGACCGTTTGCATTGATTGTGAATCTTTTTCTTGTATATATAAGTTTCACGCTTTGCCGTTTCATCTTTGTTTGGGTCAATCATTCCTATTATCCCGATTTAGACTTTGCCCATACATTAGAGATGTTCAAAGGTGGATTGGTGTTCGATACATCGGCTATTTTTTATACCAATATACTCTATGTCGTGTTGATGTTGTTTCCTCTCCATTACAAAGAGAATAGAACCTATCAATCCATTGTTAAGTGGCTTTTTGTAATCAGCAACTCGCTTATTATATGGATGAATCTGATAGATACAGTCTATTTTCAGTATTCAGGGCGAAGAACAACAGGTTCTGTGTTCAGTCAGTTTGCCAACGAAGATAACTTACTTAGCATATTCGGTATTGAGTTTATCCGCCATTGGTACTTAGTATTAGTCGGAATAGGATTTGCCATTGCTTTATATAAGCTCTACCGGACGCCTCGCTTCAAGAAAGAAGGCAATCTGTTATCATATTATATCAGCTATATCATTGCCTTATTGATCTTTATTCCCATATGTATATTCGGTATGCGAGGTGGGATAGGGCGCGATGTTCGCCCAATAACTATCAGTAATGCCAATCAATATGTCAATCGTCCTGCCGAAACAGCGATTGTGCTCAATACACCTTTCTCAATCTATCGCACCTTTGGCAAGAAACCTTTTAAAGTTCCTGCTTACTTTGCAGATACAGCTGAGATGGAAGCTGTCTTTTCTCCAATACATTTGCCTGCCGATTCGTTGCAGATGCGCAATAAGAATGTAGTAGTATTGGTACTTGAGAGCTTTGGTAAAGAGTATATAGGTGCATTAAATCAAGACTTAGCTGATGGCAAGTACAAAGGATACACACCTTTTCTTGATTCATTGGTAGCCCACAGTTTAACCTTCGAGTACACCTTCGCCAATGGGCAACAAAGTATCGATGGACTACCTTCAGTATTGTCGAGTATCCCACGTTTTATAGAGCCTTTCTTCTTGACACCCGCTTCGCTCAATAAGTTATCGGGTATAGGTAGTGAATTAAAAAAGAAGGGTTACTACACAGCCTTCTTTCATGGGGCCAATAACGGTTCAATGGGCTTTCAAGCTTATGCGCGTGCTGTAGGATATCCCGACTACTTTGGGCGTGAAGGCTATAATAACGAAGCCGACTTTGATGGCAATTGGGCTATATGGGACGAAGAGTTCCTTCAGTTCTTTGCACAAAAGATATCTACCTTCCCACAGCCATTCTCAGTAGGTATATTTACTGCTTCATCGCATCACCCATTTAATATCCCTGCCCGCTACAATGGAATATTCCCAGATGGTGAAGTACAAATACACAAGTGCGTGCTCTATTCAGATTATGCATTGAAACGTTTCTTCGAGACTGCATCCAAGGAGCCTTGGTTTGATAATACACTCTTTGTATTGACAGCCGATCATACCAACCAATCGAACTTTGCGGAGTATAAGACAGATGCAGGCAGATATGCTGTACCTATCATATTTTATACACCCGATGGAGATCTTCAAGGACGTGAAGAAACCATTGCACAACAAATAGATATCATGCCAACTGTATTGGGCTACTTGGGTTATGATGAACCGTATGTGGCTTTTGGTAATGATTTGCTAAATACTACGCCCGATAAGCACTTTGCAGTTAATCATAATAATGGAACGTATCAATACTTTAAAGGCGACTATATGTTGCAGTTCGATGGCGATAAGAGTATTGCACTCTTTGCTTTCAAGACCGACCGCTTGTTGCAAAACAACCTATTGGGGCAGGTAGCCGAGCAAGAACAAATGGAAATAGAGTTGAAGGCAATCATTCAGCAGTATATGATGCGAATGAATGGCGATAAGATGACCTTCGAATAAAGGATAAAGAAAAAGCTGTTAGAAATCAACCTAACAGCTTTTCGTATATTTGCCAATATTGTTTCGCGGCCGAATCCCACGAGAAACGTAATGCATGGTTTCTCATCTCTTCTTTATCTACTCCACCATTCTCGAAGTCATCCATACCTTTTTTAAATTCTTCTTGCATCTCTTTCTCGTTAAACTCCGTATTGAAGTAGTAAGCAAAGTCGCCGCCTATTTCGGGCAAACAAGTATGATCGGACAAGAAGATCGGTTTTTGATAATACATGGCTTCAATAACCGGAAGACCGAAACCTTCGGCGATTGATGGGAACATAAATGCTGCACAGTTTCTCAGATACCAATGTTTCTCAGCTTCGGCAATAGAGCCAATAATCTTTACTCGATCGCTCACGCCAAAACGAATAGCTTCTTCCATGATACGCTTCTCATAATCAGATTTCATACCGGCTATGATTAACTCATAATCGTTGTCGACCAGCAAGCAAGGCAATACATGAAAGTTCTTTTTAGGCAATACAGTACCAATTGTAAACAAGAAGGGGTGTTGAGGCTTTTTAGTTGGCTCCACGCAATCGCCCAAATAGATGTTACAACCATTGTAGATAACCGAAACCGGTTTATTCTTTAGGTCCATATACTTCTCAATATCGCTTCTGGTAGCTTCAGATATAGTTACGATATGGTCTGCCTTGTCAATTAAGTGTTGAAGCTTCTTGATATATTTATGGTGCTTGGTTCTTCTCTTCTCGTACAAGAAGTTCATGTCGTGAACAGTAAGAACAAGCTTGTTGCTCGAAGGAACGTACGACGATAATTGGAAAGTAGTATGCCAAATATCGTACTTGGTACTTTGTGGTATATAGAGCTTATGAAACTTATGAAATACTTTGTAGGCATGATTTATTCCCCAACGACCTTTATATCTTTTAGGAACATAAAATGCGATATCCTTTTGATGTTGGTCAGACTCCTTAGACAGACTCTCGGCCAGCATATCACAAAAGAAATATAGTCCGGTGTTGGGGCTACGCATTCTTTCACAATCAAAGATTATTGCGCTATTATTCATTATTAAAAATAAAGATAAAGATTGAGTAGATTATACTGTATTTAGTTTTAAGCCTCTTTATTAAGCATTTGTTCGTAAATATCCCAATACTTTTTGGCTGCTTGTTGCCACGAAAAGCTTAAAGCATGATTACGCATACCTTCTTTATAAATGCAGTTGTTGTTAAAATCCTGCATGCCTTGAGCAAATTCTTTTTGCATAAGTTCACGATTGAAGTCATGATTGAAGTAAAAGGCATACTTACCACCTATCTCGGGCAAGCAAGTATGATCTGATAAGAATACAGGTCTTTCGTAATACATGGCCTCAATAACCGGTAGTCCGAAACCTTCGGCAATCGAAGGGAATAAGAAAGCCTCACAGTTCTTGTAGTACCAATGCTTTTCGGCTTCAGAGATTGTTCCTACAATTTTTAAGCGGTCTTCTACACCGTATTTCTTTGCTTCAGCAATGATTTGATTTTCGTAATCACTACGTACACCGGCTATTATCAGTTCGTAGTCGTTGCCTACCAATAGGCAGGGCAATACATGAAAGTTCTTTTTAGGCAACACAGTACCCACCGAAAAAAGAAATTTCTTTTCGGGTTTAACCGCAGGTGCTTCAACATTACCTTGATAGAGCGAACAGCCGTTGTAGATAACAGAAATCTTATCAGTCTCTACATGTAGGTTTTTAATAATATCCTCTTTTACAAAGTTCGAAATAGTAACAACCGAGTATGACCTATCAATTAGCTTCTGAAGCTTTTTTAATTGATGGGCTTGCTTCTTAGGTGTTAACTCATAAAGGAAATTTAAATCATGTATCGTCAGCAATAGTTTTCCATTTATAGGAACACATCTTGGTAGTTGAAAGGGGGTATGCCATATTCTGTTCTGTTGACAGTTAAAAAGAATATGCTTTTCAATAACTGTAAATGGGGCTTTAAATGGTATGTCTAGTCCCCATTCATCTAATGTTTTCTTGCGTGCGTATGCAATAAAATCTGCTATACGCAATTGAGATTCCTGATGTAATGCTCTAACTAATTCTTTCCCAAACGTATATATTCCAGTATTTGGATATTTCATTCGTTCACCATCAAATATGATAGTTGGTGAGTTTTTAGACATAAATTAGGATTCTGTTTTTTATTTGAACGACAAAATTATATATTTTCGCACCTTGAAACAAATATAATGAGACTTTTATGCAACTAGGACAGAAAAGAATAGCCTTCATCCATAATAAATTTCCAATAGGAGGAGCAGAAAGAGTGACAATAGATATAGCAGATTGTTTATCTACTTGTGGCTATGAAACTATAATTTTTACAGGTAAGTATGAACCTGAAAAACTTCCTCAGAATATTCCTCACCACTTCAAAGTAATAGAGCTTTCAGAGGTTGATGTGAGTAATTCAAAAGCTGATACGGTTGAGTTGATTAAATATATCAACGATATGGATATAAAGATATTAGTGTCTGTAGTGATTGAGTTGAAATATATACAAATGATACTTGATAATACTGCTTGTAAATATGTCTTTGCTCATCATGGTTCACCTTTTTGGGAGTCTCAAATAAAGGTTGATAATGCTCGTAAAAGACGTGATAAATCACTAGGTTCTTATTTGGAATGGTTGTTTTTGTCTTACCCTAAATATCATATTCTAAAGACTCATAAGCGTCGTTTTTATAAGCTTTATCATTCTTCCTATGCGAAGACTGATAGATATACTGTGCTTTGTGATGATTACAAGAATGAGCTTGTGAAATGTATGGGTCTTGATGCAAAAACAAATAAGATTCGGGTAATTTCTAATATGGAGCGGAAAGTTGAGAAAGTCAACTTGAATAAAATGAAGCAGATTCTATTTGTTGGGCGCTTAAGTTATTCTGATAAACGAGTTGATAGACTGATTGATATTTGGGAGAAAGTTTATTCTAAGGCTCCTGATTGGGAATTGATTATAGTTGGTGATGGAGAAGAACGTAAGAATTTAGAAACTAGAAGTCGTAACGTCAATCTTGAACGCATAACTTTTGCAGGTTCTTCATCCAATGTGCAACCCTACTATGATCAAGCTTCGATTCTTTGCCTTACATCTACCTTCGAAGGTTGGCCATTGTGCTTAACCGAAGCGCAAGCCAATGGAGTAGTACCTATTGCTTTTAATTGTACAGCGGGTATACAACATATTCTTGGCCCATCGGGTACAAACGGGTTCCTTATTCCTTGCTTCGATATTCAAGCCTTTGCCAATAAGCTGCTTGGCTTGATGAAAGATGAGGCTCTGTTGGCTCAAATGAGAATGAATGTGCTAGCCAAATCAGAAGAATACTCTACCGAAGTGGTAGGCGAGAAGTGGAGAAATCTGTTTGAGGAACTTCTGCAACAATCTTAATATATAACGGCCTATCTGTGCTATGTAGCATATTGCGCTTTACTTCTAACAATCGAGTTTTAAACATATACATTTAACATGATAACTGTTAATTATTATCACGTTGAATGTATATACTCAGCACGATAACTGTTAACAGTTATCAGTTGGTTTGTAAATGGTTGATTTGTAGAATGTAGAAGGCTGCTTCTGCTTTATAACTAACAAAGTATTAAATTGCATAACAACTAGCCTTGACAGAGATAATGTATCTGTTAAGGCTTGTTCTTTTTGTATAGTACAATATGGGTATTCTAGTTATTTCGTTTATCTTTGTCAGTCTTAATTAATTAGAATCTTATCGTAACAATATAATGAAGGAATTTCTGCAACTCATGCGACGCTTCGTGTCGCCATATAAAAGATACGTTGTCGGTGCTGTTGGTTTAAATATTCTATCTGCTGTATTTAATATTTTCTCTTTCACTCTTTTAATCCCTATTCTACAGATACTTTTTGAAATGGATAATACCGTTTACGAGTTTATTCCATGGGATGCAGGTGCCGGACTTAAAGAGACGGCTGTTAATAACTTCTACTTCTTTGTTTCTGATCTAATCAGAACTTATGGCGCATCGTTAACGCTATTGTTCTTAGGATTATTCTTGGCAGTGATGACATTGCTTAAAACATCTTGCTATTTTGGCTCATCGGCCATCATGATACCACTACGCACCGGTGTAGTTCGCGATATCCGTATCTTGGTTTATTCTAAAGTTATCTCTTTGCCTATGGGCTTCTTCTCTGAAGAGCGCAAAGGCGACATCATAGCCCGCATGAGTGGAGATGTGAACGAAGTGGAAAACTCAGTAACTAGTTCGCTAGATATGTTGATCAAGAATCCTATCTTGGTTGTGTTTTACTTCTCAACATTGATTATCACCAGTTGGCAACTTACTCTATTTACCTTATTAGTATTGCCTGGTATGGGTTGGCTAATGGGTGTGGTTGGTAAGAAATTGAAAAGACAATCGCATGAGGCGCAAAGCAAGTGGAGTGATACCATGTCTCAGTTAGAAGAGACACTTGGTGGGCTACGTATCATTAAGGCCTTCACAGCCGAAAAACGCATGGTAGATCGTTTTTCTGAATGTAGCAACGAACTGCGCGATGCAACCAACCGTGTTGCTATGCGTCAAGCATTGGCTCACCCAATGAGTGAATTCTTGGGAACCTTGTTAATCGTTATCGTATTGTGGTTTGGTGGCTCGTTGATTCTAGGAAAGAATGCCTCTATCGATGCACCAACTTTCATCTTTTATATGGTAATCCTTTACAGTGTTATCAATCCATTGAAAGATTTCTCTAAAGCCGGTTATGCCATACCAAGAGGTCTTGCTTCTATGGAACGTGTTGATAAGATTTTGAAAGCTGAGAACACGATTACTGAAGTTGCTAACCCTAAACCATTGCACGGTTTGAATGATAAGATTGAGTTCAAGAATATCAACTTCAGCTACGATGGTAAAAAACAAATTCTAAAAGATATCAACTTGACTGTGGCCAAAGGTAAGACTATCGCCCTTGTTGGTCAGTCGGGTTCTGGTAAATCAACGTTGGTCGATTTGCTTCCTCGCTATCACGATGTACAAGAGGGCGAAATCACCATTGATGGTATCAACATCAAAGATGCACGCATCCACGATCTTCGTTCGCTTATCGGTAATGTAAATCAAGAGGCTATCTTGTTTAACGATACATTCTTCAATAATATCGCCTTTGGTGTTGAGGGCGCTACAATGGAACAAGTCATTGAAGCGGCTAAGATTGCTAATGCACACGATTTCATCATGGAGAAATCTGAAGGATATAATACTAACATTGGCGACCGTGGAGGAAAGCTTTCGGGTGGTCAACGTCAACGTATCAGTATCGCACGTGCTATTTTAAAGAATCCACCTATCTTGATTCTCGATGAGGCTACTTCTGCTCTCGATACAGAATCAGAACGTTTGGTTCAGGAAGCATTAGAGCGCTTGATGAAGACACGTACTACTATCGCTATTGCTCACCGTTTATCGACCATCAAAAACGCTGATGAAATATGTGTTTTATACGAAGGAGAAATCGTGGAACGTGGCAAGCACGAAGAGCTTCTTGCTCAAAACGGCTACTATAAACGATTGAACGATATGCAATCGTTGTAATGCACTAACACAAACTACTATGAAAACACACAAATTATGCACGCTATTATTAATGGTCTTACTCACTTCTGTTTGTACATCAGTACAGGCCCAAATGACAGACCAAGTACTGTTAACCGATTATCAGATTGATCCTGAAAAGAAAGGCGACTTATCGGTAGAACTCGATAATGTTCTCTTCTTTAAGAACAATGAGTTCGATGGTGATTTTCTGAAAGGTTATTCGCTGCCTGGTTTGTGGATTCAGCCAAAGCTTGTTTACAATCCCTTATCTTATATGAAGTTAGAGGTGGGGGCTCATGCTCTTATCTATCGTGGGGCATACAAATACCCAAACTATGGTTACAATGATATACCTCTTTGGAAAGGTAATCAGTATCAGAAAGGAGCGCGTATACTACCTTTTGTTAGGGCTCAAGCTACATTAGGTAAGTTTAATCTGGTTCTAGGTAATATCTATGGAGGTGCAAACCACGCTCTTATTGAACCACTCTATAATCCGGAACTAAACCTAACTGCCGATCCTGAGGCTGGTGTACAGTTGCTATACGATGCTAAACGCTTTCATCTTGACCTATGGGTTAATTGGGAGAGTTTTATATTCAAGAAGGATAACCACCAAGAGGCTTTTACAATGGGGCTATCTACAAAAACATTGCTCAATGATCCCGCTGCTAAATGGCATCTATATATGCCCCTACAGGTTGTTGGACAACATAGAGGAGGTGAGGATTTAGTTGATAACAATCGCCCTGTATCAACCTTTATTAATGGTGCTATCGGTTTGGGTGCAACGCGCAATTACAATATGAAATGGTTTAAGGCTCTTCACTTCGAAGCCGATGTGTTGGGATACTATCAACAATCGGGCAATCTATGGCCATTAAGCAAAGGTATTGCAGGCTATGCTCGCACTACTGTAGAGTTACGTGAGGACTTTTTGATTAATGCAGGTTACTTTATGGGGCATAACTTTATCTCTTTATTCGGTAGTCCGTACTTTGGCTCTATATCAATGACTAACGATAACCTAACATTCGATAAACCACAAACCGTTTCTCTTACTGCTGAGTACTATCGTATCTTCGCCAAACACTATGGATTGGGTGCAAAAGTAGAAGTCTATCAAACCTTTTCGGGCGATTATAAGTACAGTAATGGATTGGTTGAGAAAGGACGTAGCTCTACCAACTTTACAATTGGTGTTTATCTACGTGTCAACCCTTCATTCTTAATAAAGAAGTTCTAAGCTATAAGTGGAGGAGTGGGTTACTTTCTACCGAAGTCGGCAGGTATCTCTCCCCATTCTCTGGTTTCCCATTTGATTATCTTGGTTGAGTAGCGATTCTCTCTCAACCATTTCTCGGCTCTTGCAATGAGTTGAAACAGTTCATCGGTCTTGGCTGTATGCTCTAGCTTCGTTTTACACTGTTTATCTTTCACCCATTTCATGGCAATCTTGCTATCACTATAGATTGGTAAATCAAACCCTTTCTGCTTAAGAAAAGCTAGTCCATGAACTAAAGCAAGAAACTCACCGATATTGTTTGTTCCTAGGGTAGGGCCAAAGTGAAACAACTGTTGTCCATTGCCTACATAGACTCCACGATACTCCATTTGTCCTGGGTTGCCACTACATGCAGCATCAACAGCAATACTATTCAAGATAACTGTATCAGGCAATTCATCTACCGACTTAGGCTTTTTGGCGCTGGGCGCATTCTTACCAATATAGGCATAAGGAGAGCTAGCCATCGCACGAACCGCCTCTTCTCTCGAATCGAACGATTTATACTTAGCCCCTTCATATCCTTTAGTCTGCAGCTGACAATCAGTCCAAGTACGGTATATACCCGGTTTTACCCCTTCCCAAACTACATAATATTTCTCCTTTGCCATAAGATTGCTTTATCTATTCTGGTTACAAAGTTACGATATAATTCTAATTAAAGCACCGCTATGCCCCTAAATAGGCGATTATCTATATATTAGATATGATAGAATTCTTTATCTTTGCCATATAACAATGTTTACTGCTATGACAAGGATATTCTTAACCGGCTATATGGGTGCCGGTAAAACAACACTAGGCAAATTACTTGCTCGCAAACTCGATGTTGCTTTTATTGATCTTGATTGGTATATCGAAGAAAGATTCCACAAGACCGTAGGAGAGCTGTTTAAAGAGCGTGGCGAACAAGGCTTTCGTGAGTTAGAACGAAACATGTTGCGCGAAGTTGGAGCCATAGAAGATGTTGTTATATCGACCGGTGGTGGTGCTCCTTGCTTCTTCGATAACATGGACTTCATGAATCAGAATGGAACAACTGTGTTTCTAGAAGCACATCCCGATGTTTTGTTTAAACGTTTGCGCATAGCTAAGCAACAACGTCCTATTCTTCAAAATAAGACAGACGAAGAACTAATTGATTTTATTGTTGGAGCATTAGATGCACGTCATCCTTTCTATTCGCAAGCTCAGTTGATATTTAATGCCGATGAACTAGAAGATAGATGGCAAATAGATGAATCGGTCGAAAGGCTATATAAGCTGTTGCCAACAACCAAATAACAATACGAGGGGATAACTAGATGATGATTAGTTATCCCCTCGTATCATTTTAATGTTTATAGCAAGCTCCAAGCTACAGTCAAACCAGCCATCACGATGGCTACCATACTCATGAGTTTGATTAAGATGTTGAGACTTGGTCCTGATGTATCTTTAAATGGATCTCCCACTGTATCGCCCACAACGGTAGCTTTGTGTACTTCACTTCCTTTACCGCCGAAGTTTCCTTCTTCTACATACTTCTTGGCATTATCCCATGCGCCACCTGCATTTGCCATGAATATAGCTAGTACGAAACCGCTACTCAATCCACCAATCAATAACCCAACAACACCGGTTACTCCAAAGATTAAGCCTGTAATGATAGGGGCTGCTATGGCAATCAACGAAGGCAATACCATTTCGCGTTGAGCTCCTTTGGTTGATATCTCTACACAACGTGCATAATCGGGCTCTACTTCGCCTGTTAAGATACCTTTTATCTCACGGAACTGACGGCGAACCTCATCAACCATGTGACCTGCTGCGCGACCTACTGCATTCATGGTGAGACCACAGAACAAGAAAGCCATCATAGAACCTAAGAAGATACCCGAAAGCACTTTAGGATTCATCAAGGTGATGTCGTAATACGCCATGAAATCAACAAAGCTAGCTTCTGAAGTCAGTATGATATCGCCATTAGGCATGATAAGTTCCAATACATTGATACGAGTTAAGCCGATGCGTATCTCTTCTATGTACGAAGCCAATAGAGCCAATCCTGTAAGAGCAGCCGAACCAATAGCAAACCCTTTACCCGTTGCGGCAGTTGTGTTGCCTAATGAGTCGAGTGCATCGGTACGCTTGCGAACCTCCTTACCTAGTCCGGCCATCTCTGCATTACCGCCGGCATTATCAGCAATTGGTCCGTAAGCATCTGTAGCTAGTGTGATGCCAAGTGTAGAAAGCATACCTACCGCAGCTATACCTATACCGTATAACCCCATGCCTACATTGTCGAAGTTGAAACCCGATGCAAATAAGAATGATAAGATAATACCCACTACTACCGCAAGCACCGGAATAGCTGTAGAAAGCATCCCTAGTCCAATACCCGATATGATAACCGTTGCAGGACCTGTCTGTCCGCTTGCACTTAAACGTTGCGTAGGTTTATACGATTGCGAAGTATAATACTCGGTAGAACGACCAATTACGATACCAACAATCAAGCCCACTACCACAGCGCAGCCTATCAGTACCCAGTTCTCCAGTTGCAATAGCCATAAGATAAAGAATGAAGCACCCACAATAAGCACCGAACTAAGATTTGTGCCGAAAGAGAGTGCACGAAGCAAATCCTTCATCGATGCATTCTCTTTGGTGCGCACCGCGAATATACCAATGATAGATAGTATGATACCCACCGCTGCAATCAACATCGGAGCGATAACAGCTCTAAATTGCATGACAACATCGCCCGTATAGATATAGGCAGCTGCACCCAATGCAGCCGTTGCCAGTATCGAACCACAATACGACTCGTATAAGTCGGCACCCATACCCGCTACATCACCTACATTATCGCCTACGTTGTCGGCGATGGTTGCCGGATTGCGTGGGTCATCTTCAGGAATACCAGCTTCTACCTTGCCTACCAAGTCGGCTCCAACATCGGCCGCCTTCGTATATATACCACCTCCTACACGTGCAAACAAAGCTTGTGTAGAAGCTCCCATACCAAAGGTTAACATGGTGGTTGTAATGATGCAAAGCTTATGTGTAGGAGTCAATAAATCTTCGGGGATTGCCCAGTTGAGCAACAGATACCAGAAGGAGATATCAAACAAGCCTAAGCCAACTACTACCAATCCCATCACAGCACCACTTCTGAAAGCCACTCTCAACCCACTGTTTAGTGAATGACGTGCTGCATTGGCTGTGCGAGCCGATGCATAAGTAGCGGTTTTCATACCGAGGAATCCCGATAATCCCGAGAAGAAACCACCGGTAAGGAATGCTACAGGCACCCATCCATTTTGTACTTCAAAGCCATAAGCCATGATTGAGAACAAAATGACGAGTCCTAAGAATACCCATCCTACTACTTTGTACTGTTGTTTGAGATAAGACATTGCACCACGACGTACAGCCGCAGCAATTTTAACCATTTGGTGTGTTCCTTCGCTTTCTTTCATGAGTTCTTTATGGAAATACCATGCAAAGCAAAGTGCAAGCAAAGAGGCAGCAGGAACAAGCCAGAAGAGCCATCCGTCCATAATTTCTAGATTTTAAGGGTTTACGATACTATAAATGTATTGATTGTAAACGAGATAACCAAGAAAAGAGAACGAAATGTTTATTTATGTTAAGAATGTTGTTTCTCTGTATTTAGGATAATATACGCTTATTGGTCAGACTGATTCTTCTCTAACTCTATCTTTTTGGTGTTTTGAGTGAGAGCTATGATAGTAGCAGGGGTGAATGCAAGCAGTATATTCTTTAGGAAAGAATCTCCAAATTGAAGCATGTTGTTGACGGTGAACAAACAGCCAAAGAGGTAATAGAATATAAACAAACGGTGAGCCCATTTATTAGAAAAGTAGCTGTAAAGAGCTTCGCTCATATTCATAAAGAAGAAAAGAACGAAGCATAAAAATATCATTGCCAAAGATAGGTACATCACCCATTGGGCTACACCTAATGCATAGTGCAGTGATGTTAATACGATACTAACAGTGATTGCCGTTAGTATGAACGATATACAGCTTTTAGAGTGTTTAATTAGTTCCATAATATATTGATTAAATCGGTGTTATCCAATTATTCAGTAGAAACAAAAACAAAGCAAAACCGAAAGTGGACAGGGATATGAGAATAATAGCCTGTTTATCAACTCTGAATTTCTTTCTTCTCAGATAAATATACGTCCTTCTTATTACACCATTTAGTAGGCTGGCAAGGTATAATAGCGTGATAGCTGTTATTAATAAGTTTATGAATTGCTTGATTTCCATAGGCGATTCGCATTAGTGTGTATTACAAATATAGTCTATATTCAATGAATCTCCAAATACGGCTACAAGGCTACAAGAATCTCGATATCAACAATTGGACCTACTACAATCGCCCGAATGCAAGTCCTAATGTTACATCCATCATCTCTTTATGGTTGATCAAATTGTATATCTCAATGGAACTGCTAAACAGAATAGCCAGGCATATACCGATAGCTATCTCCTTGGCCGAAAGAGAGAATTTAAACTCTGTTGGGCTTAGCCAAGAATCGTTGTTTCGCTTAGCGTCGAAATAGAACAATGTCGTTGCTACTAAACCGGCTGTAAGCATTAAAGTAGCACCAAAGGCTTGTACCCCATTTTCTTTTAGAGCATAATAATTGGGCAGACTATAAATAGACTAATCAACATAAATAGTGCGAACTTAAAGATATTGGTAGAGAAAAAGCGTTTTGTTATTGTGCTGTAATTATTAAGTTATTATTTAAACATGTATAGACAAACCAGCAAAATAACCATGCCTACACTAGCTATAATCGTTGTAATGCCTGTTAGTAGAGCCCATTTATATGATTTGTCAAGAGTAACTATATAAGTTTCATCATTACGTTTACTTTGTCTGATGGCACTTATTGCATAATAGAGCGAAACTATTCCCATTATAGGAAAGATGATTGTCATAATGACTGACAGCAATAGCTGAGCGTTTGTTTGGTTACTGTTCATAGTAATAGTTTTTTTGTTATTAGTAGCTGATTAATGGTAATAAGTCACATCAATTAGATAAAATAATTAGGATGAGTAACTGATGTAACTGGTTATAAATGTGCGCTTATCACTTGTTAAGATGTCATATAGTATATCTGAACTTACAAATATATAAATATAGGAGTATAGATTACATCATTGCACTCGTTTTCTATCAAAACTCCATTCGATAACTGTTAACAGTTATCGTGCTAAGTCAGTACATTCAACGTGATAATAGTTAACAGTTATCGCGCAGAATGTAGCGAACTACAATGTGATTTATATACAAATAAAAAGCGGTGTATCCTAACTTAATAGGATACACCGCATATCTAATGATAGTAATAGTTCTATTAGAACATTTGGCTCACACGTTTGATGCCTGCTACTAGCGTATCAACCTCTTCGCGTGTGTTGTACATACCAAACGAAGCACGAATGGTTCCTTCTACACCAAGGCGTTGCATCAACGGTTGTGCACAGTGATGACCGGTGCGCACGGCAATGCCCAAGCGATCGAGTAGGGTACCCATATCGAAATGGTGAATATCGCCCACCAAGAACGAGATAACCCCTCCCTTGTTGGCTGCTTCGCCAAAGATACGCATGCCAGGTATCTCCTTCATTTGCTCGGTAGCATATTCCAATAAGAAATGCTCGTGTGCTGCAATGTTTTCAATACCGATGCCCTTTACATAATCCAATGCTTTGGCAAAGGCAGTTGTACCGATATAATCGGGTGTACCAGCTTCGAACTTAAACGGTAGATCGGCAAATGTAGTCTTTTCAAACGATACTTGCTTAATCATCTCGCCACCCCCTTGATAAGGAGGAAGTCGGTCGAGCCATTCTTCTTTGCCATATACCACACCAATACCGGTAGGGCCGTACACTTTGTGTGCCGAGAATACGATAAAATCGGCATCTAAGTCTTGCACATCAACCTTCATGTGAGGTATCGACTGAGCAGCATCTACCATGAATGGTACTCCATGTTTGTGAGCTGTAGCAATCATCTCTTTGATTGGGTTGATAGTTCCCAACACATTCGATACTTGCATGATGCTTACAATCTTGGTGCGTTCAGTAAATAGCTTCTCATATTCGTCGAGTAGCAATTCGCCTTTATCGTTCATTGGAACAACCTTAATCTTGATGCCCTTGCGTGCTTGAAGCAACTGCCAAGGCACAATATTGCTGTGGTGTTCCATCACCGAGATGATTACTTCATCGCCTTCTTGCATGAACTCCTGACCGAAACTAGCTACCAATAAGTTGATACCTTCGGTTGTGCCACGTGTAAAGATGATTTCGCTCGTGCTACGTGCATTGATATAACGACGTACTGTCTCGCGCGAACCTTCGTGTAACTCGGTTGCTTGTTGCGATAAGTAGTGTACACCACGGTGCACATTGGCATTGACCGAATAGTACTCGTCGGTAATGGCCTCTACAACCATTCTAGGCTTCTGTGTAGTGGCTCCGTTATCTAAATATACCAAAGGCTTGCCATAGACCGTACGGTCTAGAATAGGGAAGTCCTGGCGAATTCTTTGTATATCCATAATCTTTATGTTTTATTTACAGATAGCGCATCCTTGGCACTTGTTCAGTTCGCCGCGGAAACGTTTCTCTACCAAAATATGCAAACGATCTTTCAAAGGCTCCATACGGATCTTGTCGATAACTTCGTTTACGAACGCAAACATCAACAATAGACGCGCCTCTTTTTCGGCAATACCGCGAGCACGCATATAAAATAATGCTTTCTCGTCGAGCTGTCCGATAGTAGATCCATGCGAACATTTCACATCATCAGCATAAATCTCTAGTTGAGGCTGTGTGTACATGCGAGCTTCGCGTGTAGCACAAAGGTTACGGTTAGTCATTTGTGATGCTGTTTTCTGTGCATCAGGTTTAACCAACACCATACCTGTGAAGGCACCAACAGCCGACTCATCGAGTACATACTTAAATAGCTCGTTGCTTGTGCAATGAGGTACTACGTGTTCGATGGTTGTATTATTGTCAACATGTTGTTTCTTATCGCCGATGGCCATACCGCAAAGATTAATCTCTGCACCTTCGCCTACCAAAGATACGTGTGTTGTATTGCGAGTAGCACCATTGTGAAGCGTCATGCCATTGAGCAACACATTACTGTTTGCTTTTTGCTCAACATACATGTTGCTAGCGCGCACAGTTTGCGTATGAGTCTCTTCCAATTCGTAAAAGTCAAACGCGGCATTGTTGCCTACAAAAACTTCTACTACTTGTGTAGCCAAGAAGTCTACCTCATCCATGGCGTGGTCGCAAGCAAGCATACAAGCCTTTGCTCCATCTTCTAATACAATCAATACACGGCGGTTAGACATAAAGTTTACATCGCCACGTAAGATATTAACCAACTGAATAGGTTTCTCTACATTGACATTCTTAGGTACATAAAGGAATACACCATCTTGTACAAAAGCTGTGTTGAAAGCCGTAATACCGTCTTTTGAAGTATCAGCCAATTGTCCGTAGTATTTTTCTACTAACTCAGGATGTTGCAATGCAGCCTCTTTCAAGCTAGTCATAATAACTCCTTCGGGCAAACTAGACTTAGGTAGCTCTTTGTGATAGAAAGCATCGTTTACTACAAAAAACAAAGCCGTGCTCATATTGGGCACATCGCATTTGAATACCTCATAAGGATTTACGGGTACATCTAAGCGATTCAAGTTCAAACCGAAATCGGGCGCAAAGTATTGGCTGATATCGGTGTATTTATAATTCTCTAGCTTGCGAGTAGGAAAACCCAACTCTCTGAAGTGATTGAAGCCCGCTGTACGCTTGTTGTTGAGTACAGGCGCAGTGTGGCGACAAATCATATCTTCGCATTGCAAGAAGAGATCGATATATTGTTGTTCTACACTCATAAGTTTCTTTCTTTATTGATTATCTAGTCCGAAATACACGGAATGCATTGTTTTATTCTATAACTAACTAAATGTGCTTAAATATGATACTTTACAACGATTATAAAACTTCAGATAAAAACAGGTTTAATTATGTTTTTTGTCAAACTCAACAGAGTTTTATGCAATCCGTGCAATCGAGACTAAAAATATCTTTTACTCACCAAGCTCTTTCTTAATCCAATCGTAACCCTTTTCTTCGAGTTCAAGCGCCAACTCAGGACCTGCTGTCTTAACGATACGGCCTTTGTATAGCACGTGCACGATATCTGGTTTGATATAATCGAGCAAGCGTTGGTAGTGAGTGATTACAATACAACTGTTTTCAGGAGTTTTTAGCTTGTTTACCCCTTCGGCTACAATGCGAAGTGCATCAATATCCAAACCAGAGTCTGTCTCATCGAGGATGCTCAACATAGGTTCAAGCATTGCCATTTGGAAGATCTCGTTGCGTTTCTTTTCACCACCCGAGAAGCCTTCGTTAACCGAACGGTTAGCTAGCTTGTTGTCTAGCTCTACAATGGCACGCTTTTCGCGCATCAACTTCAAGAACTCGCTAGCGGTAAGTGCAGCAAGACCCTTGTACTTGCGTTGCTCGTTGACAGCCGCACGCATAAAGTTCACCATGCTTACACCAGGTATCTCTACTGGATATTGGAAGCTAAGGAATAGACCTTCGTGACTACGGTCTTCTGCCGATAGTTCAAGTA
>CAMTPH010000041.1 GCA_947074345.1 uncultured Bacteroides sp.
ACTATTTAAAACAGATTCATCGATAAATTGTTAACTAAATCTTGCATGAAACAAACACCTACTGCACAGCAAACAGTTACCTAGCTTCACAACTACATTATCTGAAGGTATATCCCAAACTTAAAAACAGATATTTTGCAGAAGTAAACTTGCTGACATTAACACCAACTGTTCCATACAAAGTATCGTTCAAATAACACTTCACTCCTAGAATCTGATAAAATCTCGATTGCTCTATCTGATTATGAACAACATTATAACCTACATTGGCAAAAATAGAGAAGTACTCGGTAGCCAATTCACCATAAGCAGCGATGCCCAATGATAATCTGCGTTTAAACTTCGCTTTGTTTACCTCACACATACCATTCTTTGCTACTTGAATATCAGCATTGCTACTAGCATCATAAACCAAATGAACAGAAGCACCATATCTATAATTATAGTTGGGCACATAATAGCAGTTATAGTTTAGCCCAAACACCTCAAAGTTATGATCCAATGGAACCTTATCACCTTTATCATCCGGAATATCAACCATCAACTGTCTTAATGCAACGTTAAAAGAGACATCCTGATTAATGCGTGGTTTAAAATATGGAATCTTCTCCTGTAAAGCATAACTATAGTTGACTCGTTGAAGATTATAACGCAAAGAGATGGTTGGCGATATCATATTGAGTCCATTATTAGGCTTGCGTGTTCCACCATTAGAATAATGTGACAGCATTACTCCTAACAACAGATCAAAATAGGGATTGATTTGCCAAACAATATGTGGTTCGAAGGCAACGAAGACAGCCCATTTTGCGCCAATAGCACCATTCTGCGGATTCGTTAATGGGTTGTAAGGTTTCCAATCAATAGAGTATCCTAGATTCAATTCGTAGTTTAATGATAGCTTTGAAGAAAAGCGTTTCCATTGAGCCCCATAAAACAAATACAATGTAATAGGTCTACCAATATCCTTATGTCTATAAAAGTCAGTTAGATGCACTCCGATACCGACATTGGGCATTTTATATATTCTATCTTCCCATCGATGACCTGTTGATTGATAACCAAATCGAATGCTTGCGGCATTAAACCATCCAACAGATTTGTTACCATCAACAATTGGAGAAGTAGGCAATACAGTACCACCAGCAGATTTAACTTGAAAAAAAGGGATATAGTTTTTAATCGTATCATTTTCTTTATTGCTTCCTCTTAATTCGGCATTAGCACAACAGAAAAGCAGAAATATCAATATTCCTTTTATATAATTATACATGTTATTATCCTAAATACAATCTATAAAATCTAAACAAATTTTAAACGGAATAGTTGAAGTATCAAACCCATACCAAACTGTTCATTACTCTCTTGCATACATAACGAATGACATCCCAAATACATAATTCCCATTGGCTTTAGAGACAAAAACCATAGTCAATCAATCAGTTAACACATATAGAAGAATGCCTGATTAACAAAAAGTCATTGCACTTCGATTTTATTAAATCAATATATAATAATCATTACTAAAGAATAGCTCAATCACTTTGTCAAGCTAGAACTAATCATTTATCTTTGTAGTCTAATTTAAAAATAGATGAAGAAACATATAACCAATAAGATTGAACAATCGACTATAGAGATCAATAAAAAGAAGTACAACTCTTACTTCGACGAGTCGGTTAAAGCATATATGATTGTGAAACTCAAGTTTTATATGATGTGTATATTTTCATTAGGGTTGGCTTATCCTTGGGCATTATGCATGAAATATAAAGCCAAATATCACCACACTGTTATCTGCGGCAAACGATTAAAATTTATTGGAAACCCACTAGACTTAGCTCATCACTGGTTTTGGTGGTGGTTATTATGCATCATTACAATCGGCATCTATGCCCTATTCTTGCATGTTAGAATGGAGAAGTGGACAATTGCCAACGTTATCTTTGAAGAGGCGGAGTGATATTATTGAATTCGACTAAGCACTTTATCATCAAAATTATACAGTTCATCAATAAAGTTGACATATAGCGAACCGTTACCTTTAGCGGTTTGCGCTGCCAACTGCCCAGCAATACACATCAACAACATACCATTAGTTGCCGAATCCATCATAGAACTGTTTACAGCTGTGAATGCCCCTATCAAAGCACTCGAAACACATCCCTCACCTGCAACTTTATCCATCATATCAGTACCAAATGAAATCGTATTGACTGCAGTACCATCAGTTACATAAACAGGTGTACCAGTTGCAACAACCACCGACTTAGTTTTCTGTGCCAACGCTTTAGCCAAAGCTATAATTTGATCGGGACCAATATTATTATCAGTTCCTTGAACATTATCATCATCATTGATTAATGCAGTTATCTCTGATACCTTTCCGCGAATGATATTAGGCGAACATGAATCTATAATCTTATTGCATTCGATGGTTCTAAACTCTGTAAACCCTGCACCAAACGGATTAAATACAATTGGAATCTTCTTTAAGATAGCAGCCTGTCCGGCTTTTATCATCGATTCCATCCATTGTACACTTATTGTTCCAATATTGAGTACTAAGCTAGAAGACAAAACAACCATTTGTTCAACCTCCTCGACAGCCTGAGACATGATAGGAGTAGTACCAATTGACATCAACGCATTGGCAGTAGCATTCATCGCAACGTAGTTGGTAAGGTTGTGCACCAATGGTTTCTTAGAGCGAATTAAAGCTAAATCGCTAAGCATCTTGTTTATTTGAGCATTCAATACAGCATCCATCAGCAGTTTATTATTATGTTATCTTGAAATCGCTTTATTCATATCGTGCACAATCTTTGGTCCTTCAAAAATAAAAGCACTATATATCTGTACAAGATCGGCACCATAGTTCATCATATCTATAGCATCATGCACAGTCATAACACCACCAGCACCTATAATTAAGAATTCACCTTTCACATTATCGCCCAAGAACTTAACGATCTTCTTTGACTTATCACCAATTCCTTTTCCGCTAACACCACCCGCGCCTATTCTTTCGCTCTCGGCCTTACTCAAACAGATTAAATTACTCCGGTCCATAGTAGGACCAGTAGCAATAAAGCCATCAGCTTCAAACTTCCGAGCAATAATAATGACATTGAGCAATGTTTCCTCTGTAATATCAGCAGGTAGTTTAATAACAATCTTCTTGTAAAAAGACTTATCTTTACGACTTGTTACCAATGTCTTTAGTACAGCTTCAAAGTCGAGTGCATCAACACTACCCCAGTTAATAGTAAAATAATCAGCAGCATCATACAGTTTATCAAACACCAGTAGAAAGTCATTGACAATGCTTTCAGAAGTGGTCGATGATGGATCTCTATTGATATTTACCCCCAATCGATAAACTCTTTTGGGATGCATCTTGATACGTTCTAATACCACATCGACACCCGGATTATTAAAACCGGTGCGCGATATAATAGATTCATCCTTTACCAATCTAAACATACGAGGTTTCGGATTGCCCAACTGCGGATTAGGAGTAACAGTACCAACTTCAATAAATCCAAAACCAAAATCGGCTAATTCATCAAACGATTCGGCACCTTTATCGAAGCCAGCGGCCAAACCCACTCTACTTTTTATAGGGATTTCTTTGAGTTTAATAGAGAACTTACCCTTATTTTCATGCTTCACAGCACCACGCAACGGAGATATATGCTTATAAAGCTTCAGTCCGCTAAACAACAAATTATGAACCCTCTCGGGTGATATTTGAAACAAGAAGGGTCTTATAATAGACTTATACATTAATAATCGCAAATTTAAGTTATAACAAATCAATAACAAATAGAATAAAAATAGGTTTATCGATGAGCCATACACTTTTTGCAGTTAACAAATAACATGTAATTAAGTATAATTTCTATCTTTGCGTTCCATTAAAAACACATTATTATCTAACTAAACCCACTAACAGTATTAAGATGAAGAAACAGAAAACACTTAGCTTACTATTTTTGATGGCACTTTTGGTATTTGCTTCTTGCAAATCGAAAGAAGAAAAACCTCGTATTGCAATTGCAGGTATAGCTATCGAATGTAGTACATTCTCTCCAGCACAGACAGACTACAACGCTTTTAGAATAAGCAAACAAGAAGATGTTTATAAACTCTACACTTTCTTACAAGAAGACTCAGTATTGAGAAATAAAGCCGATTGGTACCCAGCGATGGTTGCTAGAGCTACTCCCGGAGGTATTGTAACACGCGAATGTTACGATAGCTTAGTAAATGGTATTCTTGAAGAATTAAAAAAGAATATGCCTTACGACGCCTTGTTCTTCGACATTCATGGAGCAATGAGTGTAGTTGGCTTAGACGATCCTGAAGGTGATTTCATTATTAAAGTTCGCGAAGTGGTAGGCAACGATGTAATGTTCTCTACTTCGATGGACCCACACGGTAGTGTATCGCACCGTTTAGCAAAAAACACTGACTTAATTACTAGTTACCGTATGGCTCCTCACGAGGACTCTATGGATACAAGAAGAAGAGCAGTATCAAACTTAATTGATCGTGTTGAATCGGGCAAAGGTCGTCCTGCTTACAAAGCATGGGTTAAAGTACCTATCTTGCTTCCGGGCGAAAAAACATCTACACGTGTAAATCCAGGTAAAAAGCTTCTTGATGCAACCCCTTTAGTTGCCAACAGAGAAGGAGTTACCGATGCAGCTGTTTGGATTTCGTATGCATGGGCAGACGAACCACGCAACCATGCAGTAGTAGTAGTAACAGGCGATGACAAAGAAGCTGTAGAAGTTGGTGCTAAAGAGTTGGCAGAACTATTCTGGTCTATCCGCAATGAGTTCGAATTTGTTGCTCCTACTGCATCACTTGATGAGTGTCTTGCTGCAGCTTTAAAGAGCGATAAGAAACCTTACTTCATAAGCGACATGGGCGACAACCCAACTGCCGGTGGTGCAGGTGATGTAACTTGGACATTGACTGAGTTGTTTAAAAGAAAAGAGTTCAAAAACGCGAATGGCCCTCGTTTGATTTACGCATCTATCCCTGGTCCTGAAGTTATCGAACAAGCATTTAAAGTTGGTGTAGGTGGCAAAGTAGCTGGTTATGCAGGTGCAGCAGTCGATAACCGTTATGCTCCTCCAGTATGGATTGAAGGAACTGTAGAAGCTATTCGCGAAACTGAAAGAAACAAAGAAGCAGTAGTGCGTATGGGTAGCATGCAAATCATCGTTACTGAAAAAAGAACAGGCTATCACTACGAAAGAAACTTCACTGATCTTGGCTTATCTCCTCGTACAGCTGATATTATCGTTGTAAAATTAGGATATCTTACAGAAGAGCTTTACGATATGCGTGGCGACTGGATGATGGCTTTAACTCGCGGTGGTGTAGACCAAGACTTATTGAAACTTCCTTTCAACCGTATTGAGCGTCCTATGTTCCCATTTGATGCAGATATGGCTGATCCTGAATTTGAAGTAGTATACATTGATTCGGTAAAATAACGAACTAATTATATAACAGACATAATCCCCAATCATCAGTTGATGGTTGGGGATTTTTCTTTTTCATGAAGCCAGTCTTAGATATACAGCTCATCGTTATAAACAACAATACGAATAATATTCATCATATATAGATATAGCATCTGCAATATTGCAAACCATTTATGATAGCTATAATATCAAACAATAACTGTTAACTACTATCGGCTTAAACATTAAGGTTTAGCACGATAATAGTTAACAGTTATCTTGCAAAATGCATTACTTAATAAGTACTACATTAACGCTTTAATTGCAGCTTCATAGTTTGGTTCTTCTACTATTTCAGGAACTAGTTCGGTATATATTACTTTACCTTCCTTATCAATAACAACAACAGATCGAGCAAGTAGTCCAGCTAGTGGTCCATCGGCCATCACAACACCATAGTTCTTATCAAAATCAGTCTTTCTGAAATCTGATAGTGGAGTAACATTTTCTATACCTTCAACCGAGCAGAAACGTCCGCTTGCAAAAGGAAGATCTTTTGAAATAGCCAGCACTACCGTATCTTTTAATTGCGAAGCTAGCTCATTAAATT
The DNA here is from genome assembly GCA_947074345.1 of uncultured Bacteroides sp. GTDB lineage: Bacteria > Bacteroidota > Bacteroidia > Bacteroidales > Bacteroidaceae > Bacteroides. Next base: position 6,094 of record CAMTPH010000041.1, read on the forward strand.
TGCGTACAGATGTAGCACAAACCCCTGTATCTAAACTTGGGAAAATATTTAAAATTACATTTTTGCCTTTTAAATCTTTTAGAGACAAAGTAGACAAGTCATTCTTAACCAATTCGAAATCGGGAGCCATATCTCCTACTTTAATAAATTCTCCTTCAATCTTGACTGGTGTACCTTTGAATTTTGTTGTTGCCATAAAATTTTGTTTTTAGAATAATAATAGATATCTATCCACAATGAAACAATCTGAAGATATAATAGGTTTATGCCATTTCGCAATATTTAAAATCAAATATCTATATATCCAACAAACTCTTTAATACCTTTTTTGTTAATATACTAAATAAATTAAACTAATTAATAAAGGGTTATGGAAACAATTTTTGATGAAATTCAAGAATCAGTAAAGAACTGGTGGCTATCATTAATATTAGGAATAATATTTGTAGGAGTTGGTATTTGTTTAATGTTTGCTCCACTCGATAGCTATATCGCGCTAAGCATTATATTTAGCATAACAATATTGATTAGTGGAATTTTCGAGATACTATTTGCTGTTACCAACAGACATGTATCAAGTTGGGGATGGTATCTGGCCGGAGGAATTATTGATATACTTATTGGTATTTATCTAATAAGCTTTCCAATGGTAAGTATGGAAATCATACCATTCTTGGTTGCCTTCTGGTTAATGTTCAGAGGATTTTCAACAATTGGATATTCAATGGACTTGAAACGCTACGGCACTAGAGATTGGGGATGGTATATCATATTCGGTATTCTAGCTATCTTCTGTTCACTACTCATCTTATGGCACCCAGCAATAGGTGCATTGTATGCCGTTTACATGATATCATTTGCATTCCTAGTGATTGGTTCATTTAGAATCATGCTATCTATTGAACTAAAGAGTTTGCATAAACGTGGCAAATAACGACTATACATTTAATTATAAGTGTATTTAGAATTTATATACAAGGCATCACTAGAAACAGAACATCCTGCCCAAGCAACGCTGAGCAGGATGTTTTTACGAACCTACTATGCGTATAGATGTAAAAAATCAGACTACACATCACGGTATAATTAATAGTTAATCTATACCCTCTTTTTTATATTAATAGAAATAGATTTTAATATAATTAATGCTACCTTTGTTTTTTGAACCTCAAAACCAACCGAAATATGAAGTATAAATTATTGGTTCTTGATATTGATGGAACTCTATTGAATAGCAATAATAAAATCAGTGATCGTACTATTGCATCTTTAATAAAAGTACAAGAAATGGGTGTTCGTATAGTACTAGCATCAGGCAGACCTACTTATGGAATACTTCCAATTGCAAAACTATTAAAGTTGGGGAATTATGGCGGATACATTATATCTTATAATGGAGGACAAATTATTAATGCCCAAAATGGCGAGATATTATTTGAACGTCGCATTAACCCAGAAATGCTTCCTTCTATTGAGCATAAAGCTGAAAAATACGGTTTTCCACTTTTCACTTATCATGATGAGGCTATTATCACTAATACGGCCAACAATAAACATATCGAAAGAGAGGCATCAATTAATAATTTAAATATTATTGTAGAACCTCATCTATCGATTGCTGTTGACTTTGCACCGTGCAAATGCGTATTAGTAAGCGACGACGATGAAGCTCTTAAAGATTTAGAATCACATTGGAAGAAACGCCTTAGTGGTTCTTTGGATATTTATAGATCTGAAAAGTTCTTTCTTGAAGTTGCTCCATCGGGAATAGATAAGGCTGCTACACTTTCGGTTTTGCTCGAACTTCTATCAATTCCGCAAGAAGAGGTAATGGCTATTGGAAATGGTGTATGCGATGTATCAATGTTGCAAATTGTAGGCTTCGGCGTAGCAATGAAAAATGCACAACATTCGGTTAAAGCATGTGCCGACCAAGTAACCGACTCGAATGATGATGATGGAGTGGCTCAAATTATTGAGAAGATACTATTATCTAAGCCACAACCATGGGATATATCGGTAGATGAGCTTAATAGAGGTTCAAACAATACACTTGTTGCTAATTTGGGTATTCAATATACGCTTATTTCAGAAGGAAGAGTAGAAGCAACAATGCCTGTTGATAACAGAACTAGACAACCATTTGGAGTATTGCATGGTGGTGCTACATTGGCATTAGCCGAAACTGTTGCAGGTATGGGTTCTTTATTGCTTTGCAAGTCCGATGAAATAATTTCGGGAATGCAAGTAAGCGGTAATCACATTTCGACTGCACATGAAGGTGATACAGTACGTGCTATTGGCACTATTATACATCGAGGCAGATCTAGCCATGTATGGAATGTTGATATTTTTACTTCTACTTCAAAACTAGTTTCGAGTGTTCGTATAGTAAATAGCATATTTGATAAAGAATGATTGAACCTGTTGAGAATTTATTATCCATAAAAGAACTCTTACAAGAAGAAATTCCCTTTGCCATTTATCGTGCACCGGGAGATAATAAAATACATATTATTGCACAAAGCAATAGCAATTTATATACAACAACTGACATAGAAGAATTAAATGGGAAGGTAGGATTTGTTATTGCACCATTTCAATGCAATAAAGAGACTCCGCTTTGCCTCATACAACCAGATAGATATCATACCATTGAAATAAGCGATAAGGAACTCTCGAATATAAAGCACAACGAGATTGTCAGCTCTATCTATACTGACGATTATCGTATTCGGTTTAAGACATTCTCGGATGCTCTGCAAAATAACTGTTTTGAGAAATTAGTTTTATCGAGAAAACAAACCATCGACAAATACGAGATCGACATTGAGAAAAGCTTCCTCGATGCATGTTCGAGATATAAGCACTCTTATGTCTATCTGTTTTATACGCCTATAACAGGTGTATGGATGGGAAGTACACCCGAGATTCTGCTTTCTAATGTTTCGGGCAAATGGCAAACTGTTGCTTTGGCCGGTACACAATCATTGAAGAATGGAGAATTGCCAGAAAAATGGGATGTCAAGAACCAAAAAGAACAAGCTTTGGTTAGTTCATATATTAGAGATCTGCTTAAAGAGTACGATGCGAATGTCGAAGAGACTAGTCCATACTCAGTTAAAGCGGGCGAACTATCGCATATACGAACTGATTTTTATTTTTCTTTAGCCAACACAAATAAATTAGGGAGTCTACTGAAGAGTCTACACCCTACTCCTGCTGTTTGTGGCATGCCAAAGAAAGAGGCTTATCATTTTATTAATGATAATGAAGGCTATTCGCGCAAGTATTATTCGGGCTTTATAGGAGTTATTGATCCTAACAACACAACCAATTTATTTGTAAACTTACGCTGTATTCACTTCGAAGAAAGTGGTTACACGCTATATGCAGGTGGTGGCTTGTTGGCATCGTCTAACTTACAAGATGAATGGGTTGAGACCGAAAAGAAAATGCATACAATGAAAAATATTCTGGTTGCTAAATAAGTATTGATATATGTATACTGATAAAAAAAACATCCTCCAACTTATTGCATTATTGCAAGAACATGGAGTTACTAAAGTAGTGTTATGTCCCGGTAGTAGAAATGCTCCTATCGTACATTCGCTATCTACCAATCCCGACTTTACTTGCTATCCGATGACGGATGAACGCAGTGCCGGTTTCTTTGGAATAGGCTTGGCTCTTAATGGTGGTAGCCCGGTAGCTGTATGCTGTACTTCGGGTAGTGCATTGGTCAATTTGCATCCTGCCATAGCCGAAGCATTTTATCAGAATATTCCTTTGATTATTATATCGGCTGATAGACCCGCTGCATGGATTGGGCAGATGGATGGACAAACACTTCCACAACCTAACATCTTTAATGGTTTGGTAAAGAAATCGGTGAATCTACCTGAAATTCATACCGATGAAGATGAATGGTATTGCAATCGCCTAATCAATGAGGCGCTACTTGAAGTGCACCATCATGGTCGCGGTCCAGTTCATATTAATATCCCAATATCCGAACCGCTATTTCAGTTTACAACTGAGTTCTTGCCCGATGTTCGAGTTATTACTCGCTACCAAGGACTAAATATGTACGACAAAGATTATAAGGAGCTTATTGATAAACTAAATCGCTTTCAGAAACGAATGATGATTGTTGGACAAATGAGTCTGATTTATCTTTTCGAGAAGAAGGATGTTAAGCCTCTTTATAAACATTTTGCTTGGTTGACTGAACACTTGAGCAACCGAACCATACCAGGGCAAGCCATTAAGAACTTTGACCTGGCGCTATATGCAATGGATGAAGAGACAAAAGAGAAAATGTCTCCTGAATTGGTTATCACATATGGTGGGCATATCGTTTCTAAAAGACTGAAACAATTTATACGAAATAATCCGAATGTAGAGCATTGGCACGTTTCAAATGATGGTGAGGTAGTTGACTTGTTTGGTAAACTGACCACAGTTATTGAGATGGACCCATTCGAGTTTCTTGAGAAAATATCTAAGATGCTCGATTCTCGTACGCCACAGTTTCCTTTAATGTGGGAGAACTATTGCAAAGAATTGCCTAATCCTGAATTTACCTATTCTGAAATGTCGGCAATCGGCTCTTTACTAAAAAGCTTACCTAGTGAGTGCGCCCTACATCTTGCCAATAGTTCAACTGTACGCTACGCAGAACTGTTTAAATTTCCTGAAACAGTCGAAGTATGCTGCAACAGAGGAGTAAACGGTATTGAAGGTTCTTTATCGGCAGCTGTAGGATATGCGGCAGCTAATGATAAAATAAACTTCATCATTATAGGCGATTTAAGTTTCTTCTATGATATGAATGCTTTGTGGAACAGCAACCTAAAATCGAATATCCGCATATTGCTTTTAAATAACGGTGGTGGAGAGATATTTCACACGCTACCTGGACTAGAGATGTCGGGTACATCGCATAAATTTATTACCGCTGTTCACAATGCTTCTGCTCAAGCATGGGCGGTAGATAGAGGATTCGAATATATCAAAATAGATAATCAAACCTCATTGGAGGAAAATATGGCTATCTTTGCACAGGCAGAACCTTCTGACAAACCAATGCTTATGGAGGTTTTTACTAACAAGAATAAAGATGCTAGAATATTAAAAGAATTTTATCATAGCTTAAAAAACAATTAGATATGGAAGCAAACTTAAGAGAATGGACAACTATAAAAGAATACGAAGAGATTCTTTTTGATTATTATAATGGTATTGCACGTATTACCATCAACCGCGAAAGATATAGAAATGCATTTACTCCTACCACAACCGGTGAAATGAGCGATGCACTTCGTATCTGTAGAGAAAATGCTGACATATGTGTAGTGGTACTAACTGGTGCTGGCGACAAAGCTTTTTGTAGTGGTGGAGATCAAAACGTAAAAGGACGCGGTGGTTACATTGACAAAGATGGTGTACCTAGACTTAGTGTTTTGGATGTGCAAAAACAAATCAGAAGTATTCCTAAACCGGTTATTGCTGCTGTAAATGGTTATGCTATTGGCGGTGGACATGTACTTCATGTTGTTTGCGACTTGAGCATCGCATCAGAGAATGCTATCTTCGGACAAACTGGTCCGCGTGTTGGTAGTTTTGATGCAGGCTTTGGTTCTTCTTATTTGGCACGTGTAGTAGGACAAAAGAAAGCGCGTGAAATCTGGTTCTTATGCCGTCAATACAATGCTCAAGAGGCTTTGGATATGGGATTAATTAATACAATTGTTCCTTTAGACAAATTAGAAGATGAGTATGTGAAATGGGCAGAAGAGATGATGATGTTAAGCCCATTGGCTCTACGCATGATTAAAGCCGGACTTAATGCTGAACTAGACGGACAGGCTGGTATTCAAGAGTTGGCAGGTGATGCTACGATGTTGTACTACTTAACTGATGAAGCTCAAGAAGGTAAAAAAGCATTTTTAGAAAAGCGTAAACCGAACTTCCAACAATATCAAAAACTTCCATAAACGACTGCTTACTCTATGTATTCTTTGAAAGTATACCCCTATCGGCTTTATTTTAAACAACCGGCCGGTACATCTAGAGGGATATATACTACACGCGATGTGTGGTATATCAATCTCACATCCGATGAATTTCCAAATCAAATTGGTATTGGAGAATGTGCACCGCTTCCTAATCTAAGCTGTGATTATTCTCCTGGTTATGGGGCTTTACTTGAACAGATATGTAGTGAGGTTGCTTATCGAGGTAACATCGACAAGAATTGGTTACGTTCTTATCCATCTATCCTATTTGGACTCGAAACGGCTTTTGCACATTTCGAAGCCAATAGCTTTAAATTGGCTGATACTCAATTCTCAAAAGGGAAACGAGGAATACCAATCAATGGATTGATATGGATGGGAACTTACAATTCGATGTTCGAACAGGTGAAAGAGAAGATTGAGCAAGGATATCATTGCATTAAACTAAAGATTGGCGCTATTAATTTTGAGGAAGAGATTAAACTGATTCACTTTATCAGAACTCATTTCTCAAAAGAGGATATCGAAATAAGAGTCGATGCCAATGGCGCTTTCAAAGTCGATGAAGCATTGGATAAACTTAAACGATTAGCTGAATATGATTTACACTCTATCGAACAACCTATTGCTGCCAATCAATGGGAAGCAATGGCTCGTTTGGTAGAGAAATCACCTTTGCCTATTGCCCTAGATGAAGAACTAATAGGCACTAATGATTTATCTAAAAAGAAATTGTTATTAGACTCAATCAACCCTTCGTATATTATTCTTAAGCCATCACTACATGGTGGAATATCAGGTAGTAATGAGTGGATTGAAGAGGCTAACAAAAGAAATATAGGTTGGTGGATTACTTCTGCCCTCGAATCAAATATTGGATTAAACTCTATAGCGCATTGGTGCTCAACACTCAACAATCCATTACCTCAGGGACTTGGAACTGGTTCTTTGTTTATCAATAACATTAACCTGCCTCTTAAAATACAAAAGAATAGTCTTTGGTTTAAAGAATAATAGAAACATGCATTATAGTAGAAGAAAAGAATCATTCACCCTCTATGGTAAGGAGTATTCATTATCGACTTTAAAGCAACTAATAGATGATGAAGGCGAGAAAGCAAAACAACTATTAATTGACTTGTACAATTTCTTAAACGAATGGTTTAATGACTCTCCTACTGTTACTGTGCATACATCTGGTTCCACAGGCACACCCAAGAAGATGTTTGTAGATAAAGACAAAATGGTACAGAGTGCTTTATCTACTTGTAATTTTCTCAATCTTAAACCTGGAGACAAAGCTTTACTTTGTCTTCCTCTTCAATACATAGCAGGCAAAATGATGGTTGTTCGGGCTATTGTTGCGGGTTTAGACTTATACCTCGCAAATCCATCGGGACATCCTCTTGGTGAAATAGATTCGGATATTGATTTCTGTGCCATGATTCCTATGCAGGTCTTCAATTCACTAACCAATCAAGCAGAAAGAGAAAAACTATTAGCCATCAAAACTTTAATTATTGGTGGTGGAGCAATAGACGATCTGTTGGCTGATGAATTAAAAGAGCTTCCGAACAAAGTCTACTCAACTTACGGAATGACAGAAACCTTATCGCATATTGCATTACGCAAATTAAATGGAATCGACATTGATGAGAATTATCGACTATTACCATCTGTCGAAATATCATTATCTAAAGATTCCACATTGGTTATCGATGCACCTTGGGCCATTCAGAACAGTTTAGTTACCAACGATATTGCAAAAATTAACATGGACGGTACTTTCTCTATTCTTGGCAGATTAGATAATGTAATCAATAGCGGTGGAGTAAAACTACAAATTGAGGAGATTGAAAAGAGATTAAAGCCATTTATCCATATACCATTTGCCATTACCTCATGCCCACATCCCAAATGGGGTGAAGAGGTTGTGTTACTTCTAGAAACAGAGCTGGATGACATAAAGAGTTTCAACCAAATCATTCAGGAGCTTCCTAAATATTGGCAACCACACCATATTGTAACAACTAATAAACTACCATTGACCGGTAACAATAAGATAGATCGAAAGAGTTGTAAAGAGATAGCTTTAACATTAACAAAAAACGGATTTCCTCATAAATAAGAAACCCGTTTAGTATATTGCTTTAACCTAACAATCAGTTTTTGGCACCAAAGTATTTCATAAACTGAGTGCGTTCCCAAATTGTAATACCTTCTCTATCGTTAGCATTTAGCTTACCTTTGAATTGATCTATACACGAATAATCGTGTTCAGACATCCAATTGGACAAGAAAGCAAGTAGTTCAGAAATATAAGCACTCGAGTTTTCATAGATTGCACTACACATCTCAACAGCAGAAGCACCTGCTAGAATTGTTTTTATAATAGCTTGCGGAGAATGAACGCCACCCGAAGCTGCATAATCTATTTTATCAACTATGGCAGAAGATATTGCAATCCAACGAAGAGGAGTAGCCAACTCTGATTCAGTACTAAATACATGAGCAGGAATATAAGACATCTTTTCTATGTCAATATCAGGTTGATAAAAACGATTGAATAAAACAACAGCACCTGCGCCATTGGCATACAACTGATCAATCAAGGCGATGGGATTTGTTAAGTTCTGCCCAAGCTTCATGATAACAGGTATCGATATAACTTTCTTGATGTGACGTAAAATATCAATATGCTTCTGTTCGAAAGAGCCGTATTGATAGTTTCTATCATTTTGTAGAGCTAGAATATTAATCTCTATTGCATCAGCTCCAGCTTTCTCAATCAATTTAGCAAAATCTACCCATTCGGCATCCGAAAAACAATTGATACTAGCTATAATCGGAATATCACAGACCTTTTTACTTTCAGTAATTAAATCAAGATATTCATTTAACTTATGTGCACGAACATAATCTGCAATGTAATCATTACCCTCACTATAATCAGAACTTTTCATTTGATCAGCATCCATCATAATTTGTTCCTCAAATAGAGATTTCAAAACAATGGCACCTGCACCGGCTTCAGCTAGTTTCTTGTTCTTTTCAGCGCTATTAGTTAACCCTGAGCTACTAATAATAATAGGATTCTTCAATTGAAGTCCTGCAAAAGATGTTTGTAAGTTGCACATAACATTAGTATTATTAAATTAATAATTTCTTTGGCCAAAGATCTTACTTCCAATACGTACTAATGTGCTTCCATTCTTTATTGCTATCGGATAATCATCAGACATCCCCATAGATAATTCGCAAAAGTGAGTTGAATCAGCAAACCAAGTCGTTTTAGCTTCTTCAAAGAACTGATGTAAAGAATGAAATTCACGGTTTATCTGTTCTGTATCATCGGTAAAAGTTGCCATTCCCATTAAACCACAAATCGAAACATTGCTAAGAGATTTCCATTCATCCGAATTAAGCATCTCCCGACATTCGTCAGTGCTAAATCCAAATTTTGTATCTTCTTCGGCTATGTGTATTTGTAATAAACAATTAATAACGCGTTTTGCTTTAACAGCATGCTTATTTATTTCAGAAAGTAGTTTAAAAGAGTCGACACCATGTATCAATGATACGTAAGGAGCCATGTATTTTATTTTGTTTGATTGTAAATGCCCAATAAAATGCCATTCAATATCACTTGGTAGAGTTTCAAACTTAGTAGTCATCTCTTGAACTTTACTCTCACCAAAAATACGTTGCCCCGCAGCATAAGCTTCTTCTATAGCTTCAACAGGATGAAACTTTGAAACAGCAATTAACCGAACACCCTCAGGAAGTTCGGTTAATATATGCTTGATATTATCTGCGATATTGCTCATTCGATAATCAATTATTGATCGCTGAATTCAGGTTTATCGTTAGGTTCAGAGCTATAAGGATATACATCCATCAAAGTAGTTTCGGCAACCATTCCTATTTGATAATCAGCCATAGTACCTTTCATACCTTCATCAAGTTTCTTAACAGCATCACGAAGATCAGCAGCTTGAACTAGAACTTGAGTAGATGATTTCTTTTCAGCACCACTCTTTTCATCAAGAGTAATGAAGATTAGTTTGCATTTGAAATATCTGTCAGCAGACTCTTCGTCGCTCATGAAAAGTTCGCTATAATTAGCACGTTTAATGTCAGAAACTGTAAACTCACCAGTAATAAATGGAGTCATTTCTTCGATAATACGTGCCTCTGCTTCTGTAAAGCTAAGTGCATCAACCAAGTATGGTTCAGTAACCTTCTTGTTCATTCCATTTTCCATTAGCTTTTCGTAACGGATTTTGCACTCAAACCATGTATGCATTGCCATAAAATAATACGTTTAATTTGTTATCTTTTTGTTAATCTATAATTTACACAATTTAATATGTAAAGTGTCTACAAAGATAAATGAAAAAATACAAATTTGCTGTTTAGTATAGTTAATTACTTTTAGCCTATATATTAATTTTCAATACAACGAATAGAGTAGCCAGAGTAACTTGTGTAGGATGCATTTTTAATTTCATTGCTATTATAATTTATCAAAATAGCCTTTTCAGAGAGTTCTTGTTGTGTAATACCCATCGACCAATAAGCTATATATTGTTTATAAAAAGCATAACCGCTTTCGTCGGTATTGCTTAATTTATTAAATAAGCCAGCAGGCATTGCACCAAAGCCAGTAATATTGGAAGCATTATAAATTGATTCATCCCATTGACTTTCTGCTTTCAAAATAGAAGATTCTCCATTCAAATAATGTTTAAGCAAATCCCAATCTTGATAGTCAGAGATTCTCCATCCATTAGGAGCCAATTTATTGGATATAGTAGCCGACTTATTATAAAAATAGTAATCGTTCATCAAGAAATAGCCGGCACTTGTTTTTGAATAGGTCGATTCAGTCTTTCTTGTTATTGCCGCACCATCAATATATTTAGTTGCACGCAGTTCTTCACGCATCCAATACTGAGTTCCAATTTTAACAACGGGATAATCAATAGATTCGCTTCCCCTTATATCGTTTAAATACTTACCATTAATATATACATATATAGGCGATGTTGGCTCTTTTACCTGAAAATCGCCATTATTATCAAAGAAGAGAAAAGGTAAATCTTCAAAGTCTCCATCTTCATATCCTAACCTATTATGAAGTGTATCCCAAGAAGCATTACCTCCCTTCTTTTTATTACTATTATATATCTCCCATACAAACCCATTCTGTAAATCACAAACATTATTTCTAACCGGATAAACAACAATTGCACTGTTCGCTATATTCTCAGCAAGCAAATACTCTTTACAAACTTGTGCTATAATTTCACCTTGTGATGAGACATGATATACACTTGTTTTAGTAAAATCAAAATCAGCAATCGACAATCTTTGTTTTTGTCTATTTTCAGAAGGAGTCACTTCTGTATCAATCCCCTCTTTCCATTCGTTAATCTGAGTTATCAAGTTCGCAACACCCGTCTTTGATGAATACAAGATGGTGATTTCATTAGAGCTTCCATTAGCTAGAGCATAATTATCTGATAGTTGGATAGAGTATGATTTATCACCAATACTCAAAGTAATAAAGGTTTTGGAGCCTATTATCTGCTGTGGTATGATAATACATTTCTTCCCAACCAATTTATTACCCTCAACACTCCAAATACCATATGGAATAATTGTATTATTACTCCCATAATTAGAAAAGGTGCTATTATCAAAATCAAAAGTCGCGTTGGTAAACACATCGTTAACCAACAATCGAGGATTCTGACTTCGCAATAACTCAACATCAGTATCATCTGTCGCTTTAAGGATAATGGATAGCTGACTGAATTGATGTTCGTGATTCATGCTCACATCCTTATTTGAAGGAGACAGACTAGAACTTTTAGCAACCATAAAATCTGAAAGATTATAATTGATAGAAGAACTCTGATCGGCAATAGTCTCCACATCCATTAAGACAGTCCCACTTTTAAAACCCGAACTGCTATACGGATGATAAGAAACGAGATTCACCTTAGATTTATCAGCAGGATAAAACATCTCATTCGTTGACAGAAAACCCGATGCATTACAAATCATTTTTTGATTATCAACATACCTGCTTTTATTGAGCGATGAAGTAGATAAGTAAGCAAACAAACCTATGGATGTTTCAAAGTTTTTATTGTATATCTGCTGATGAATAACCTTATCAACAATTGTTATCTGAGTAGTACCAACCAATGAATTGTTTTCGTCTTCATCTTCATTCCCAGTAATAGTATTTACACAAGAATGAAGAACAAGACAGAAAACAAAATAATAAAATGAATTGAAATAAGTTCGTCGTTTATCATTCATTACGAATGAGATTATTTAGTTTTTAATCAATCTTATTGCAAAAGCACATGAATTATATACATTAATATACTTCATATTATTATCATTTGCGCTCAAGGCAACTATATTCGGAGTGTAACTAGTTCTATCGTTTTCCATTCTCCAATAGAACGTAAAGGTATTTTTATCAAAATAAGCAAAAGGCAAATCCTTTGTATAAAAGCCACCCACACATAATCCATTAAAACCCGACAAGTTAGACGAAGGTGTAATACCATCTACAACCACCCAATCATTTCCAGCTTTTAACTTCGCTGAAACATTTCCTACATAGTCTATTAACGTTTGCCATTGATCAACAGTAGGGATATCCCATCCATCAGGATTTAATCCCCCCTCTATAATAGAGGCAGTATTATAAAAAACATTATTGTTATTTACATAATATCCAGCAGTAATCACATCCAATCTTTCAGTATTGTTGTCTATTAGAGTACCACCAATATAACGAGTAGCTTTCAAATTATTGCGAAGCCATATTTGCTTTCCGATTTTCACAGTTGGATAGCTTATAGATTCTCCGCCACGAATATCAACAAGCATATTAGGCTGAGCTACAATATATGGTGAATTTTCAGAAGGTGCATCAACTAGCTCACCATTTTGATTTATCGATAATAAAGAAATAACGGCCTTGTTACCTACATTATAATTAAATGTGTTTTCAGTTTCATTCCATGTCACAGTACCGCCATGAATATCACCATCAACATCTATTACTTTAAGTATAGTTCCATGAAGAGGATTTTTATCAGCATAGTAAACAATAGCTACGTCATCAATCTGATCATTTGAAAGATACTCTTTACACACAACTCCCATCCTATCGCCATTCTTCTCTCTTACTTCATAAATAGAGCTAAGATTAAAATCGAGTAAGTTGATAGAAACCAATTTATTATTGAATTCCTCTTCCAGTTCAACTTCATAATCAGTATCATCTTCTACCCAATCATTAATTTGATGTGATATGCCATTAATACCAACTTTTGAGTCATACTTTATAGTAATGGTATAACTAGTACCCGCTTCCATAGTTAGATCTGGAAAAGAGCAAGTAAATAATCTATCATTAATTTGCAATAAAATTGTTGCGCTTGATAGATTTTGTGGAATAACAATCATCTTCTTACCAGTAACTTTATTATTAGCAGCAACACTCCAATCGCCATTTGGAGTTGTTTGGGTCACTGAAGAACGATTAGTAATCTCAAAAGTTTCAAGATTAAAATCAGCCATGCTATTCATACCATTAACAAGTATATTGCAGTTCTCTTTAATATCATCTAGATCTTCTTCATATATAGATTGAACCACAAAATTAACCTTGCACAATTGATGCATAAATTCCAATAACACAGGATTATTGCTCGGAATAACATTTTCTGTTTTAGCCGAAAGAAAGTCAGATAATCCATAATTGCTATTAGTTGATTGATCACTCATGGTCTGAATCGAAATCGTTTCAGTATTAACAGCTACCCCACTTTGATTATAAGGATAGTAACTAATAAAACGTGTAGCAAGTTTTGAATCGGGATAATAATGCTGTTCGTTAGAAACAAAGTCAGTACCATTTAATGTGTACAACGCATTATCAACACATCTATTTTGTCCTAATGTTTCGAACTGTTTCAATACAAATACTCCAATCTTATCATCCTCTTCAAATGCATTATCATACATTCTAGTTTTATTACTATATGATTGCAATATACGCGAAGAAAAAGTAATAGGAATATTATCAGATTCAACATTTATTTGTTCATCCTTTTCAGAAAAGGAGTTGACACAAGAAAAGCACAATAACGACATAAGCATTGTGCCCATTAGATTTATTTTCATAGATATTGTAGTGTTTTAGAAGGTTGTATCTGATTTGGCTGCTAATATAAGGAGATATAATTATAAAATACAAACATTTATTAATAAATATTTTTCCAAATAACTCTTACTTCGTATATATTTACAATACTGCAACACAGTAATCGTCAAAATATACAAACACAAATATTTCACACTCAAGCGATTAATACAGTAATATACTATAATCTATTTTCTAAATATTTTTTTAATACTAAAGCATTATTTTCTATCTTATCTTTTGAGGCATAAAGCAATGTAACTTTCTTCTTAGATTTAATGCGAGAAATAAAATCCGAAACAGCCATATTCGCATTCAATTCAGATTCATATTTATTGGTAAACTCATTCCAACGCGAGTCAGGATCTTCATGAAACCATTCGCGCAGTTCAGTAGAAGGCGCCAATTCTTTCACCCATTCATCAATATCGGCCTCTTCTTTACTAACTCCCCTTGCCCAAAGTCTATCTACCAATACTCTATATCCATCATCAGGCGATGCGTCATCATATATTCTTTTAACCGCTACTTGTACCATACCAAATTGATTTTATTAAAACAACTCATATTCAATAAAATAGTTCATAAGTAAAGGCAGAATAAATGTATCAGGATTGATATATCTATTCTGCCTTTAGCTGTTATTTCCTTGTTCTTGGTTACATTTTAAGGAAATTCAATTGTCATGTTACTTTGTGTACCGTCCGTGTCGTAACGGTGTAAAAACACAGAATTTATTGATTCGTGTGTGTCATAATAGCTTTATCACGTTTTATTTTGCCTTGTGTTGTATTCTAATAATTAATTTACATTTAACATAATTGTCGTGTCTAGCGTGTTTGTTAGCGTGTGTGGTTCTCAAGGTTTAGTATATAAGACTGAATACCATAATGATAAGTATTCGTATATATTTTTATTCCTTTTGCTGATGTCATTTCATTCATGACATTATCTAATTTAAACGAAATCAGTCCATTGCGAGCATAAGTACCATAATCATGAAAAGCATTATGCTTAAACTCAAGACAGATATATCCCTCATCGTCAACTTCATGATAAACCATATTAAGCAAATGTTTATTATCGCTATTTAAACTATAATATCTACACTCAACATTCAAATAACCTTGCGCTATCCAAACTTTAGTTATATCAAGCAAATCGTTTCCTATGCTATCCTTATCAACTTCACTCAAAGGAATTATATCTTTCGTCAATATATTTTCTATATAGAATATATTAGCGTTATAATCATAATTTTCATCAGAGATGACCGATTTATTATCAATCATACCAAAGTAAACAAAAGCTCTTTGTCCTTCGATTGCTTTATAATCTTTATGCTTTAAGGTTACAGGATTTATAGTTTTATTGTTATCCAATAAAAAGTAAAAATTATGTTGTTCAGTCGTTTCCTTTATTCGTACAGTCGCAATGGCCAAATTAGTTCCTTCAGGCCATGATTCACTATCGTTCAAGCATGACTGCAAAAAAGGGATTATTAAACAAATAAATAAACCCATCCATTTAAAATTTCTCATTTGATTTGTTTAGTTATAATGTTGAGTCAATCATAGTATTTTGTTTCACTGCATAGAAAATGCCCCAAAAAGAGAATTACTGCATTCTAAAATGTTAAAGAAACAAAAGCGATTATTTATTGTTGTTGGGTAAGCAGTATTTTTACTTTTGATGTATTTAATATAGTAAACACGTGTCAAAAAGAATGGAAGAACATGAATTAGTAGAACTATGTAGGCAAGGTAACAACCGTGCCCGCAAGGAACTCTATGAACAATATGCTAGCAGATTGCAAAGCATATGTCTTCGTTATTCTAGCGACCGTGACACAGCACAAGACTTATTGCATGATGGATTTATTAGGATTTTCAATTCATTCGACAAATTCACTTGGCGTGGCGATGGCTCTTTAAGGGCATGGATGGAACGAGTAATGATTAATGAAGCACTTCAGTTTCTTCGCAAGAACGATGTATTGAACCAGGCATCGACCATCGAAGACTCACAAGAGTTGTACGATGAACCAGATGCTGCAGAAGTTGAATTAATCCCTCATTCCATACTGATGAATTTTATTGAGGAGTTGCCTACTGGCTATCGAATGGTATTCAATTTATATACCTTCGAAGATAAGTCACATAAAGAGATTGCCGATTTATTGGGTATAAATGAGAAATCATCCGCCTCTCAATTATCGCGTGCAAAAGGCACACTAGCAAAAAAGATTAAAGATTGGCTAAAAACGAACGACAAATGAGAAATGACGAAATAAATAATAAAGAAGCTTGGCTAGGTAAGTTGAAGGAAAAGATGAATGATTATTCCGAACCAACTCCAGCTAACGGATGGGATCAATTAGAAAAAGAATTGAACTCTCCGAAAGTTATTCCTATGTTTCCTAAAAAGCGTGCTTGGGCATTTGCTGCCGCTGCTGCTATTATTGCTGCACTTTGCACAATTGGATTGTTCTATATCAACTCACCACAAGTAGAAGAGCTACGACAAGCAGCAGTCGAAGTGATTGAACAAAATCCGGATGCATTACTTCCAATCGCTCAATTAGAAGAGCCAATGAAGATAGCACAAGCAGAATCTTTCAGCCGCGAAAGCAATACAAATGCGACTGAGAAATCAAATCATCGTTCATCTCAAATAAGCCAAACCAATCAATCGACTGCCGATGTGTATAATCAACAAGAAGTTGAAGAGATATCTGCCAACAAAGAGTTGGCTAATGAATTGAACGTAGCTACCCAACAAGAACCATCGACAAACAACGATAAAGAGGTAGAACAAAATCAAGAAAATCAAAATGCAAAAAGAGTTCCTCTAAGTAAACCTTCGAGTAAAGACAAGCTTCATATACCACTCGAATCATCATCGCGCAATAGTAAGAGTAATTGGTCGATTGGTGCAGGTGTAAGCAATGCAGGTAATTTTGCCAACAACAACGAGCTTAATTTCAATGGCAATGTTTCAAGAATAGATCTGTCCAATTCTGAAGATGAACTTATGGTGATACCCGAAGACTTTACTGTAGTATTCAGTGATGGTATTCCATATATGTTGTCTGCAAACGAGATTATAGAAGCCAAACACCATCAACCTATCGCAGTTGGTTTATCGTTTCGCTATCCTTTAAAACACGGATTATCTATTGAAACCGGCATAAATTTCACTTTATTATCATCATCTATCACAAAAGCGAGCAACCCTAATTTAAGTTTATCGCAAAAACTGTATTACCTAGGTATTCCTTTAAAGATAAACTGGAGCTTTTTTGAGAAGAAGTATGTTACACTTTATGCAACAGCTGGTGGACAGATAGAGAAATCGGTATATGGCAAACTCGGCAATGAGAAGATAAACGAGAAGCCACTTCAGTTTTCTGTAATGGGAGGCGTTGGTGCTCAATTTAATATCACCAACCATTTTGGTATCTATATCGAACCCGGTGTAGCTTATTTCTTTAAGAACAATTCGGATATACTTACCATTCGCAAAGATTCTCCTTTCAATTTTAATATGCAAGCGGGTATTAGATATACCTACTAAGCCAACTTCACCACAAAGGTAGTTAACTGCGATTCATTCTTATAGGGTAATAAAGAGATTGTACCCCCACTCAATCGCATAATTTGCTTACTAAGACTTAATCCAATACCACTACCGTTAGCCTTGGTAGTAAAAAAAGGTATAAACATTTGGCTAGCTATCTCCGGGCTAATACGCGGTCCGTTGTTCGAAATTTCAATAATAACACTTTCGTATTGATCGCAATAAGCGCGTATATTGATTATCCCCTCTTGTACGTTTTCGATCGCTTGTATAGCATTATTCAACAAGTTGGTTACCACCTGTCCCAACAACTGTTCATCGGCATATAACATCAATTCGCTATTAACATCAATCAAGTTAATAGTAACCTGTTCTTTGCTGGTTTGATGCAATGCTAGTTGTACCATCCGTTCTAAGAAAGGAAGCACATCAAACAGTCCCGGTTCCGGATGTGGCATGCGTGTTAACTGTCTATACGAACCCACAAAACCAATCAATCCTTTTCCGGTAGTATGAATTGTTTCTAACCCCTGCTTCATCTCCCTACTTTTCACATCAGGCAGATGAAGCAATGTTTCGCTGATAGATGTTACCGGAGTAAGCGAATTCATTATTTCGTGCGTCAAC
>CAMTPH010000042.1 GCA_947074345.1 uncultured Bacteroides sp.
ATGACGTGCATTAGGGTCATTGCGATCAACTTTATAAGGAGACATACCTGCAATGTTGTCATTGTTAGGATTGCCATTTGCAAATCGGTCGGGCATCAGTAAATAGAGTGCATCCGATGCATCAAACCCCATGTGCTCATCGCCTGGTTTACTGCGTTTTTTTAGTTCGTAGTTTTCAACAAACTTCTTTTTTCCCATTGTAAAGGTAATCGGGAATGTGCATGGTTGCACTGATGCGTCTATATTAAGATATACAATTAGGTAATTATTGCTTTCTAAGCGTACGGTGCTATTGAGAGATATGCCCGGATGGTTGACTGAAACAGCCGCTTCACCAATGTTTGGGCCATAAACAAATAGTTGTAACTCGGTATTGTTCATACCTGCATACCAAAAGGGGGGATCTATTTTAGTGATATTCGTATTAGAATAAGCGAAAATAGCAATCAGCCAAGCGCTGACTAAGAACAGAAGTCTTTTCATGATATTAGTTTAAAATGTAACAATCAACTTTGCTAATATATAATAATTTAGCCATTTATTTGGTTTACGAAGATACTCCCTTTTTTATAAATTTATGCAAACGTTTCCGAAATACCATTTCTCAACTTGTTATTAGCATTAATCGAAATAGTAGATATATATATGTATGTAGTTTTGCCAACGTATAGGCAACACCTTGCCAGTGGGGTGTAAAAGTCTTGCCTATACGTTGGCAGTAAATTCAATAAGTTAAGAATGCAAATGAATTTAACCGATGATATTATACGGATGTAGAAACAAAAAATCCTGTTATCGTACCATTTTTGGGTCGATAACAGGAAATTAAATATTGTTGAAATAGGGTGTTCGGTGTTTACAGTACAGCCTCTACTTGATAACCTTTTTGGCGTAATAGATTGAGAATACCAGTGTCACCAGGTAAGTGAAGTGCACCAACTGCTACAAAGAGAGGAGCCGCTTGCATTTTGGCAGGAAGTATTTCTGCCCAATTTTTGTTGCGGTCATCGTTCATTGCAGCCATCTCTTCGGGGGTCCCATCGCATTTTGTACCTTCTTTTCTTTTACTGATGCTGAGCATCTCGTTTATATCATGTTTTATATATGCTTCGGTTATATCTTTAATCCCTTGCATAGATTTATCAAGATCTGATAGGGCACAAACCAACAAATCAGCTTGGCGTTGTAGTGATGTACCATTGTAAAGCAAGTTGAATTGGAATTCGGGCGTCTCTAGTGAACTTACTTTTTTACCTTTTTTGGTAGCTTCTGCTTGAAAGTAACCATCGATTTGTTCTTCAGGATTAACACCACCATATGTTTTCATATAAAGCAATACAACTAAATTGTTTTGTAAAAAAGCGGGTTTTAACTTAGGAGCCATTGCTAAATCGAGCATCAAGTTTTCTTTAGTATATTGATTTACCATTTCGTAATCATTGGGCATGAAGAGTTGTTGAATGGTTGTGTCATTGTTAATCATCATAACCTTTTGCATGGCTTGCATCACTTCGGGTGTTTGAAAATCGCTCACAACCAATTCGCCAATCACTTCTTGGCTGCTGTCGAATGCATCTTTAAGGCCAGCTATGCTATCGAGTACAGAAAGTGGAGCTAGATGGTGTGTTCCGATAATGTACGATGGAGATTCGAGACCATTACCTGATATTTTCCATAAAAGTTGTGCGTTGATGTTACCTGCTATGCAAGCTAACACTAGTAGAAATGTAAGTTTTTTCATTTGAATTGTATTTTTAGAGATTGTATTAGTTAAATCGGCCACCACTAATCCAGTTGGCCACATAATAAGGAGAATCTAAGTTGTCTACTCTTACTCCTGATGAGGTTGACGCATGAATGAATTTACCTTCTTTCAGGTAAATTCCTACATGCGCTACTTTCTTTTTAGAACGATCGGTTGAGAAAAACACCAAGTCACCTTCTTTTAAGTTGCGTTTGGCTATCTTTTGAGTAGCGCTCTTTTGTTCTGTTGTGCTGCGGGGTAGTTTCTTCTTATAAACACTCTTGTAGAGTTGCGAAGTCAATCCCGAACAGTCAATCCCATTTTTATTCATACCACCCGAACGATAGGGGATTCCTATCCAATCGGCAGCATTGATATAGAGTTTCGGATTATCTTCGAATTGAATATCGATGCCTAATTTGATTGAAGAGCGTGCCAGTGCTTGATAATCTCGTTGAGGAGCTACCGAACGACATGAGCTTAAACCAATCAGCGTGCTACAAATAATAATAAGATGGACTAAATGTTTTTTCATAACCTAGATATAGAATAAGTTATTATTTCTCTACTGGTACTTCAAGAATAATCTCTTCTACAACTTCTTCGTTCGAGCTTCCTGTCATTTCATCTTCGATAATAGCTACATTGAAATAGTCTTCAAGCTCTTTTTCTGCAGAATTGTTTTCGTTGATGATATCTCGAATAATAATACCTTTTTCCAATAGTGCGATGCGCGAACAAACGTCTACTGTATGGTTTAAGTTATGACTCGAAATGATAACAGTTGCATGATGTTCAACACTATACTTATGTAGTAAGTGCTTGATAACAGCTTGCGAACTAGGGTCTAAGAAGTTGAACGGTTCGTCGAGTATCAACAATTGTGGATAATGAAGCATGGCTGCAATAATACCAATCTTTTGTTTGTTACCAGCCGAGAAGTTACGTATGAATTTCTTTTGATTCATCACTTCGCCATTCATGAAACGTTCAAATGGTTTCAATCGTTCGTTTATCACCTCTTTGTTGAGGCCATACATCTTACCGATAAAGTAGAAATACTCTTCGGGTGTAAGGTAATCTATCAAGAAGCCATCGTCTATGAATGCTCCGGTATATTTCTTCCAATCTTCGGTTTTGCTAACGTCTACATCATTAATGCATACATTACCTCTATCTGCTTGAAGCAAATCTAGTATCAAGCGAAAAAGAGTAGTCTTACCGGCACCATTGTTACCTACCAAACCCAACAAATCTCCTTGCTTGATAGTGTAAGATTCGATATCTACCGCACGCTTCTCACCGAAGTTTTTTTGTAAATTATGAATTGTAATCATTATGTTGTTCTGTATTATTATTAACGTTCTCTACTATTTCTGAAATCTTCCAAGCTCTTGTAGCGACGTTTCATGAAACGTTTGTACACATTCATGATCCACCATTTTGAAGTGGCTATAAATGCAAGACCAATAACCAATAGTATACATGATGTAGTTACTTCGCCAAACAATAGCTGCAATACAGTATAGAGCAACAAAGGAACACCAAAGGTAACTATGCTAATTATATTTTGTAGTCCTGTACCCATATTTTGACGACTGCCTATCTTCATATTTAGAGGTGTAGTCTTATTATTATAAACCACCAATTGGAAAAGACAGAAATAGATAAAACCAATCGTGAAAATGGCCCATGATATAGCTGTTAATAATGCTATCTTGCCCATTGCTATAGCTGGAATCATTAATACTAGTGGTATCAAGATGGCTACACTATAAAGGGTATATTTAGCTCTCAATAAAGAATAGATAGACTCTTTGCGACTCATTAATCCGTCGATATAATTGCCTTCATAACCCATGATATTGAGCAAGAACATCACTCCAAAAATGGCAAAGTTGTATACACAAATAAAATTGCGCATCCCTGTACCATCGTACATTTCAGTAAATCCAAGTATACAGCTAAATGCTACAGTTACAATGATAATCATGCGAAGCGATTGTTTGCAAGTTTTGTTGCGCAATAACATTTTTAGTTCCAAACGCATGTATTCACCTATTTCGCCATAACGCTCAAAGAACTTATATTCAGAAGCATTGACTTTGGTTTCTTCTACTTTATTGATTTCTTGGTAGATGAGTTTGGACATTACTAAACGATTGATAAGCCACATACCGGCTATCAAACAGATCAAAGCTATAAATACGAGAATATTTCCTTCGATAAATCCTTCACCCAAATCGACAAAGAAGTCCATGATAACACTATTCTCTGGGATAAAGATAGCTGCTGCCAATCCTCCATATACCAATATTGGTAAAGCAATCCACCAGATGCGTTCGCCAATTAATGTACGGCATAGCAAATACCAGTAATTGTTGAGTATCATAAGCACCCAAATGCCCAAACAATAAGTGATAACTCCGCTAATTCCATAAAATCTAGTTACGGTAATAACAGCAAAAGGAACAAACATGAAGAGCCAGATGAGGTTGAAGCTACTTAATCCGGAACGGATGAGGAGAAAATCGATAACACGATTCCGTTTAACCGGCAACAAGAGGTAAGGTTTTACCTCTTGTGTCGGTGTTTTTTGGAACGGAATACGCATTACAAAATCAAGTGCCAAGATAAATATGAGCCCCATATTTAAGATGTGATAGGGCTCCATACTTTCACTTTCAAAGGCAAATGCAAAGGTTGTTCCGAAGAAGATCATGTAACAGGCCCAGAAGATTGACATGAAATACATCATGTATTTTCCGAACTTATTCTTATCATACATCGGATGCCTTTTGGCTGCTAACTTGCCGTGTTTGCGTAGTTCGTTGAAGAGTAGTATCATTATTCTTCTGGGCTAACCATACTAACTTCAATCTTATTCTTTTGAGAGAATAAGGTGTTTGCAAATTTTTGAATGTCTTGAACAGTGATGCCGTTTACGATTTGATCGTAATTTTGCATCATGTCAACTCCTGTGAACAAGTATTCGTCGATTGTATTCAACCAATATCTGTTTTCTTTTAAGTTTTCAGCATGTTTCTTCAACATGAATTCTTTAACCTTATTCAAGTTTTCTGCTGATGGTCCATTCTTACCTAATGCGTCTGCTTCGGCATAGATGATTTCCATCAACTTAGCTTTCTTAGAAGGAGCTGTATCGAATACGATTTGCAACGCAAACTTCTCTTTTGGATATTTCATGATTTCTCCACCTACATGAACACCATATGTACCACCTTCATCTTCGCGAACTTTCTCTGTGTAGATTAAGCTTAGAATTTGGCTGGTCATACTCATCATGATTTCGTTGCGTTCTGTATATGCACAATTGCCAGAGTAAACAACTAGATTTGTAGCTTTAGGAGTTTCTTGTTGGCGAATAAACTCGTTGATATATTGGCCTTGACGAATATCCATATTGTTGTCTTTGAAAGTCTCTTTGCGGTTAATAGCAGGAAGTGCACCTAAATATTCTGCAATTAATTCTTTATCTTTTGCAAGATCAACATTACCTACCAATACAAATGTAAAGTCGCTAGCGTCTTTATATCTATCCATATAGATTTCCATTAGCTTATCATAGTTGATTTGATCAACTTTATCAGAAGTCATGGTAATAGCACGTGGGTGATTGTTGTAAATTGCTTTTTGGATAGAGTCTCTAAATGCAGTCATTGGGTTCAATGCCTGGTTTTGAAGAGCAGCTTTAGTTCTGTTTTTGTAAGAAGTAAAGGCTTCATCATCTCTACGTGGAGCTGTAAATGTAAGATAAGTAAGTTGCAACATAGTCTCAAGATCTTGAGGAGAACAGTTACCATATACATTTTCTGTTAAGTTGCCAATGCTGAAGTTTACAGATGCTTTTTTGCCTGCAAGAGCTTTTTCAAGTTCTACAGAACTGAAGTTACCTAAACCACCAACGCTTACTGCGCTCAAAGAACCTATATTAACAGCTTCGCTATTTGGATACAATGAACTACCTCCAAGGCTAAAGCCTTTCATGCGGATTTCATCGGCTTTGAAGTCTGTGTCTTTAACAACAACTTTCACACCATTAGATAGTGTCAATTCTGTTGCACCAAATAAAGGAAGTGCTTTTTCAGAAACGATTTTACCACCTTTTGGCTTTTCGCTCATCAAAGGTTCGTCTGATACATTATCAACATAAGGAGTCAATTCTTCTTTATTGATAGTTGTAATCAGGTTAGACAAACTAGTTTTTGATGGAAGTTTGAGTCCTTCTTTTTCAGGAGCGAATACAGTCAATACTTGGTTACTATCTGATACTAATGCTTGCATCATTTGATTTAATGCTTCAACAGGAATGTTTGGAGCAATTTGACTGATGATAGCATATTCGTTTTCGATACCTGGGATAGGTTCGTTGTCAAGGAAGTGACGAACGTATACACCTACATAAGATTCGTTTTTAGCTTTATCGCGTTCGTTGAATGCAGATTCTAAGTTACGTAAGTATTCAGCACGAGCTCTATTGTATTCTGTTGCAGTGAAACCAAACTTGCGAGCACGTTCAATTTCGCGAACTAGTGTTCCAATGCCACCTTCGATATCATCTTCTTTACAAACTACAATACCTGTAAGTGCATCTTTTGTTTTAGCAACAAAGAAACTACCATCATAAGCATATGCATAGATGAAAGGAGGATTAGCTGCTTGACGTAATTCGTTCAAACGAGCAGTAAGCATGTTGCCAATTAAAGTAGTAGCATAGCTTTGTACCATATAGCCCAAGTTACCCTTTTCGGCAGTTGGCGTAGCATCGTGTTTGTTGAAGAACATAGCTTGAACATTTGCTTGCTCTTTATCTTGCTCGATGATGATGATAGGCTCTGTATTGTTATCCACAGGATAATATACACGTTCTACTGCATCTGGTTGAGCAGGAATGTCAGCAAACATTGTTTTGATTTTTGCTTCGATTTCGTCAACGTTGATATCACCAACAACAACTACTGCTTGTAGGTCTGGACGATACCATGTTTCATAATAATCGCGCAAAGCTTGATGTGGGAAGTTCATGATAACTTCCATAGTACCGATAGGAAAACAAGTAGCATATCTTGTTCCAGGATACATTTGTTTCAAACTGCGTTCCATTAAACGTTGAGATGCACTCATACGAGTACGCCACTCTTCGTTGATAACGCCACGTTCTTTGTCAATTTCATCAGCAGCAAGTTCTAAGTCATTAGACCAGTCGTGAAGAATTAAAAGACATGAGTCAATAGCACCTGGTACAGTTACAGGTACATTCGAAATATTGTAAACAGTTTCGTCAATAGATGTATAAGCATTCAAGTTTTCACCGAACTTTACACCAATCTTTTCTAAGTATTGCTTTAAGCCATCACCAGGGAAGTTAGTAGTTCCGTTGAAACACATGTGCTCTAAGAAGTGTGCTAAACCTAATTGGTTTTGTTCTTCTTGGATAGATCCAACTTTTTGTGCAATGTAGAAATCTGCACGATTTTCAGGTAAAGCATTCTTGCGGATGTAATAAGTCAATCCGTTTGGAAGAACGCCAATACGTACATTTTGATCTACCGGAATAGGAGGCATTTGTTGAGCAAATGCTTGTTGCATACTACAGCATATTAGCAGTACGGCAACAAATAGTGTACTAAAAAATTTCTTCATAATTGTTTATAAATAATTTGTTTGTAATAGTTAGTCGATATATTTTAGTATAAATCACACTATAGCCTCTCTAATTCTTACTAATTTAGTTAGTAAATCTTCTAATAAGTCTAATTTAAGCATATTTGCTCCATCACTTTTGGCTACTGATGGGTTTTCATGGGTCTCAATAAATAATCCGTCTGCACCTACTGCAATAGCAGCTTTGGCTACAGTTTCGATTAGTTGAGGCATACCACCTGTTACGCCACTTGTTTGATTTGGCTGTTGCAATGAGTGTGTAACATCCATTATCACAGGGAAACCTGTTTTTTGCATTTCGGGTATTCCTCTATAATCAACAATTAAGTCTTGATAACCAAATGTGGTGCCACGCTCAGTTAGCATCACTTGATTGTTTCCAGCTTCAACTACCTTGTTTGCAGCAAACTGCATAGCTTCGGGAGAAAGAAATTGTCCTTTCTTGATGTTTACCACTTTACCCGTTTCGGCTGCGGCAACAAGTAAGTCTGTTTGGCGGCAAAGGAATGCAGGTATCTGTAATATGTCAACATAGGCAGCAGCCATTGCTGCTTCTTCTGCTGTATGAATATCTGTAACAGTTGGTACACCAAATGTTTGATGTACTTTTTCGAGTATCTTTAATGCTTTCTCATCGCCAATACCAGTAAATGAATCCAAACGCGAACGATTGGCTTTGCGGTAAGAACCTTTAAATACGTAAGGGATTTTTAAATCATTGGTGATTTTAACTACTTTCTCAGCAATTCGCATTGCCATATCTTCTCCTTCTATAACGCAAGGACCTGCCAATAAAAAGAAGTTATTAGCAGGATTGTTTTTTAATTTTTCGATCATCTGTAATAGTCTATAATCTATAATAGTAATATTGGTTGTATAAAACTCAATATTGTTCTTTTATCTAGGAATGATAATATTGGTCTTTTCTGGTAAGATGCCTATCTCGATAGGGAAGTGTTTTGGTAGAATTCTTCCATCTAAATCGATTGCAGCATTTCGCGCACGAAACACTTTTACTTTTTTAGTGCGATAACCTTTTACTAGTTTATGGTTTAAGATGCGTCCTTGAACTAAAAGCCACAAGCCTCTCATTGTTTGGAGTAGCTCAGGACGATAAATTACCGATACATCCAACCATCCATTGTAGGGTACAGCACTTGGTGTTTGCCCATAGCCTGTAGAATTGCCAACACAAACGGTCATGATTCGTCCACGTATGTGCTCACCATTTATTTTGAGATGCATACGATATAAATTGCGCTCAAAGAAAAGAAGGAAGAATGCAGCAACATACGATAAGAATTTCACTCCCCAAAAACGTTTAGTTCCGTCGGTTACTTTAACGATGCGTGCGCCGAAACCAATATTGACTGCATTTAGGAAATATCTTTTGTGATGCTTTTCTCCATCATAATAGGTGCAATATCCCACATCGACACGGCGAGTACGATGGTCTATAATGCATTTAACGGCTTTTTTATAATCCATGCCTATATCCCAATATTTAGCAAAATCATTGCCTATACCATTTGGAATGATACCAATAGCTATTTTCTCTTTATTGGGTGCTTCAGAATTCATAATGCCATTGATAGCATCATTAAGGGCTCCATCGCCACCAACAACAACTATGGTCTGATAGCCATTGTTGGCTAAAATACCTGCAAGGCGTTCTACCGATCCAAATCCTTCGGATTGTACATAATCATAAGATACCCCTTGGGCATCCATGAATTGCTTTATCTCTTTCCAGCGTTTTTTTACTTTTCTGGTTCCGGCTTTGGGGTTATAGATAACTCCCCATTTTTTAGGATCTACGCTCATATTTATATCGAAATAACATGTGTTAGCAATATAAGGCTTAGGTTGCTTTTATTCTTTAAGTAACGCTTTTGCCCGTTCTATTTTCTCTTCCATTGGCAGAGTCACATCTAACCAATTGATATTAAAACCTCTACGCTCCATTCCCCTGAACCATGTCATCTGTCTTTTAGCAAATTGATGAATGGCAGTCTCTAATTGTTCATACATCTCTTGATATGTGAGTTGTCCAATTACATGTAGAGTGAGATATTTATATTCTAATCCATAATATATTAAGTCATCGGGTGAAGTGCCTTGTTCTATCAAACGTTTCACTTCATCAATCATTCCTTCTTCAAGTCTTTGTTTTAAGCGTTTGCTTATTTTATTACGACGGAGTTCACGATCTATATCGATACCAATAATCAAACTGTTTAGTTCAGGAAATTCTCTTTCAGCTACTGGATGTTCTACATAATATACTTCTATCTCGATAGCTCGAATGGCACGTTTCACAGTATCTACTTCAGTTGAATTATGAAGAGATTTATATTGTTTTAATAAATCAGTCAATTCCTCCAAAGATTTGTCAGCCAATTTAGCTCTTAATTCAGGATTCTCAGGTACAGGCATTAGTTTGTATCCTTTCAGTACCGACTCTAAATACATACCTGTTCCACCACAAACTATGGGTAGAGTATTTTTTTGCTTAATCTCTTCGTAAGCTTTTAGAAAATCTCGTTGATATTCAAAGACATTATATTTGTAGCCAGGATTGGCTATATCTATAAGATGGTAAGGTACATCAACTCCATTGATGGTGTAGTCTGCTAAATCTTTGCCAGTCCCTAAATCCATGCCACGGTAAATCTGACGTGAATCAGCACTGATAATTTCCGTTTTTAATTCGGTAGCAAGAGCTGCAGCAAAAGGAGTTTTCCCAGATGCAGTAGGACCTAATATGGCGATTAAATCATATTTCGACATATCATACTGTTTTAAGTATATCGACAAAGATAATAAAAAATGTATGATAGTGTATTTATTTACTATTGCGAATACTATTTATTTTATTTCGTATAATAATGACATTGAATATAGATATCAGGATAAATAAAATTAATCCTATAATGTAAGTCGTTAATAATGAGTTATTCTCAATTTGAGGAAACAACTCATTTAGTTTAGTCATATAAGCTTTACGTAATACGATAACTGTTAAAATAGACAATACAGTTAATACTAAATTTAAACTAGTAGACATGATTTGATATGGCAGTGCAATCTTTGTTGGTGCATATCCTATAAGTAATAAGTTTTCGAACTTAGTTGTGTTTTTTTGTACTAACAAATATATACTTAGAATGAGGATGTAAAATGAAAGTATACTTATAATTAACCCTATACATAATACTATTATAATGATGACTCTTAAGAAATAAGAAGCCTTACCATTATCAAGTTTACCATCTTCTGTTTCGTATCCTTTTTGTTGAAAATATTGTGCAACAGTAGCATCAGTAGGATTGTTTATTTCAACAATCAATCTCGATGGATTAATATTATCTTCTGACGAAAACTCTTTGTTAGCCCAATCCATAAATGATTGTGGTACTAAGATAGTGTTTAAACGATTCGAAAAACCTACAATGTTGCCCTTAAAGTTTCGATAATCACCATTGCCTCTCAAATTAATATCCATCTGAATCAAACTCATTAATCCTTCAGATAGTTGAGGTAGGTTCCGGCTTTGTGCAAAACCAAAGTTGTATAGGTTTAGATAATTACGAGGAATAATGATGGGAATAAGATTATTCTCTTCGTTGAATATCCATTTATCTAGATTTGCATCTACAAATTCATCGGGTACTGACTCAAAAAACATCTCTGTAGTCATACCTAGTGATGTACCTGTCATTCCCATACCAGCAGTAACTTTAAATTGCGATGGAGTAAAAGTTCCTAAGTTCTGCACAAATGGTTGATTGCTCAGCTCTATAATCTCTTTCTTTGAAAATGTATTGTTTTTGCGTATAATACTATTAAGTGCATTCATTTTTTTGGTTACAACAATATATTCCTTTTTTAGAAAACTATCACCAGCCTCAAACATGGGTATTACATCTTTGTAGAACTGAATGCTCAGAAGAACGATGGTCATACCAATAAAGTTGGCTAAAAAGAAGCCACACAATTGGGCTATGCTAATATGTTTTCTGAGTAGTTTCCAAATAAGTTTCATACAAATATGTTTTTAAATGGGCGAGGATTATAATTGTAGCGTGTGATTGAATGATAAGGGGAGATGTTTGCCAATAGAAGTAACAATAATACCTGCTCCTTGTTTTTGAGTCTCTTCAAGTAAGATGTCTTTTACGATAACTGCATTCTGATCATCTAAATGGCTGATTGGTTCATCTAAGAAAATAAAATCCATAGGTTGACAAAGGGCTCGAATAAAAGCAACACGCTGTTGTTGCCCAAACGATAATTTATCGGCACGGGTTGATAGTTTATCTCCTATGCCCAACTTCTCAAATAACCCTATAATCTCTTTTTTCTTCTTATATCCTGTAAGATTGTTTTTTATTTTAATGTTTTCAAAAGCGGTTAGTTCGCCGAATAATCGTAAGTCTTGAAATAACATCGATATGGATTGTTTGCGGATATTGGTCCATTGTTTGATAGATAAACTTTTTATATTGACATCATCAAAACAAATGATGCCTTGGTAATCATGTCTATATCCATAAATGAAATTGCAAAGTGAAGATTTGCCGGTTCCTGATGCCGATTCTATTAAATAAGATTCACCTTTCTGAAAGATTAAATCTTTGTGCCATACATCAGATATAATTGTATTTAAATCAGCAAACACTTCGGGAAGTGTTTGCTGAAGGTGTAATTGCTTCATAAAGTTGTATTCTGTTTACATACCTATAAATTGGCGTGCAAAATCTATCATCTGTTTTAGTGCATTAGTATCTTTATCTTTTAAGATGAGTTTCATCTCGCTTACATTGTCGATAGCGTTACTCATTTCAAAATAATCAATCATTGAAGCAAAGTGATAATACATTTGATACTCTTCTCCACCCATAGATGCTACCATTTTAATCATTGGTAATTCTAAAATTGAGCCAATATTAATGATGAGAAAGAAGTTCTTACCTCTCAAATCTTTTACAAAGTCAGCTTCCTTTAGTGATGGATTGATTTCTTTGCATATATTATCAAGGAAACGTGTGTCGTTTGTAGCATACATTGTATTACCTTTTATTCCATAATACGCTTTGAAGTTTCCCATTTCAAATATAAACGCATTATCTCCTAATTTTGTAACCTGTTGTCCTGTTGTTAAAATAGAGTCTTTATTGGTATACAAAACATTCAAAATATCTGTGTCATCGACTGCAGCATAAGCCAAGAATGATGAGTTGGCATTCATATTAACATCAGTAATGGCAACCGAAATATCTCCATCAAATGCATCGAAAACTTCTTTAGCAACTTTCGAATTAGCCGAAGGCATCATATCGCGTAAGTCTTTATTGTCTAAGATGAGGCTGTACATTGCTTTTCCATTGGCACCTACACTTGCATATGCAATGGTTGATTCAGGGAAGTATCCTAAATACTCTCTACTTAATTCTTTAGTCGCTTCAGTTTGCTTGTTAATTAATTCTTGAACATCTTTATCTTCTGTGAAATATTCAAATTTTAGAACGACTTTTCCTTTGTCAAAATTTAGTTTACCTATTGCTGATATATCCTTAAGGTCTATGTCAGGAGCTAATAAGCTTGATTTTAATTGTTGAGAATAGATTTCGGGGATAGCAGCAAGCGACGCCATGAAATCAATATCTTCATGTTCTTTACTCATTTTCTTAAATGCAGGAACACTTTCAATGCTATTAGCAGCATCTTGTTTCATTAATTTGGCAATACTGAATATCAGATCACTCATTTCACCTACATTGTTGACTGCAGTAATAATTGCAGAATTGTCATTATAGGCAATAATCTTCGTGTTATCGATAATTGAATAACTATATCCATCTCTTTTATCTACTTGAGTAGCAAATTGTTCTTTAGCAAGAAAATCGAGTGTAGTAGTTAGTTTACTGTTATTGTCTACCTTGATAACCCAAGCAGGATATAGAAAATCACTTGCAGTAAACATGAAGATTCGTGATTCTAAATCTAAGCCCGACTCCTTTGGAGAACTTAATATCTTTTCTACCTGTTTGAATGCATCGGGAGATATACCATGTTGCAAGATGGTTAAAATTTTATCTTTAGCACTTTTACTCTCTGTAAGTAATCCTGATTTTTCTGCAAGGGCAACTGCATCGGCAGAGCCTACGATATAAGCATCAGCGGGAATAACAGAAGTGTATTCCATTTTTTTTGTACATCCAGTTATTAGAATAATTAAAAGGATGATTACAGATAGAAAGGGAGTCGTTTTTTTCATAATGAGATTATTTAATTATGTATTAATAATATTGAATGTGTGGCAAGCGACTAGGGCGGCTGTTTCTGTTCTTAACCTAGAGTTACCAAGGCTAATTGCTTTAAAACCGTTCTCTTTTGCCAGCTTAACCTCTTCCTCGCTGAAGTCTCCTTCTGGTCCAATAAGTATAAGTACATTCTCGTTCTTATTTAATACGTCTTTGAGGTAGACTTTATCATTTTCATCATAACAATGCGCTATGAATTTTTGACCTTCAAAATCTTGTTTTATGAATGATTTAAAATCTGTTAGCCCATTTAATAAAGGAACACGGGCCTTTAAAGATTGTTTTATACCTGAGATTATAATTTTTTCGATTCGTTCATTTTTAATGACTTTTCGTTCGGAGTATCTACAGTTTAAGAATGTCAATTCATCAATACCAATCTCAGTTGCTTTTTCAGTAAACCACTCATTGCGATCCATGTTCTTTGTTGGAGCCATTGCTATGTGTAAATGTCCTTTCCATAGCGGCTCTTGATATATAGTCTCGTTTATTTCAAATAAGCAGCGTTTATTATTGGCAGCTGTGATGGTGGCTTTGTAGAAAGAACCTTTACCATCAGTAAGCATAATTTCATCTCCCGATGTTAATCTTAAAACGCGTGTACAATGTTGACTTTCCTCTTCAGGAAGTTCGTGAGCTTTATCAATATTTGGTGTATAAAAAACGTGCATTATTATTTTCTTTTATTTAATTCATCGCGCAGCATAGCCGCCATTTCATAATTCTCCTCTTGAATTGCTTCAGTTAGAGCCTTCTCGAGTTCGTGAACTGTAATTTTAATATCATTATTCGAGTTATCAGAAGTGTCGTTTGTTTCATCTATCGAATCATAGATATGGATTCTTTCATCCTCGAGAATTGATTCGTAAATTAAGATAGGTGCTTTTGCACGTATAGCCAGTGCAATCGCATCAGAGGTGCGTGCATCTATACGAATGATTTTATCGTTTTGTTTTAAGAAGAGATAAGAGTAGAAGACGCCTTCTCTTACTTCATATATCAGTACTCTTAATAATGCAGTTTCAAGAGCGTTTAGGCAGCTGAAGAATAAATCGTGTGTAAGAGGGCGTTGAGTCTTTACTCCTTTAATATAAATAGCAGTAGCTTGAGCCTCGGAAGCTCCAATGATAATTGGTAACTTCCGAGTTCCTTTTTTTTCTCCCAATAGCACAACATAAGCACCAGCTTGAGCTTGTGTATCGGATATATCTAGAATTTCTAATTCTACTTTCTTATTCATTTTATTTTTTCACTAAATCTCCCGGTTGATGTTTGTAGCGGAAAATAATAGCAAATAGTACACCGATAACTAAGGCATATCCTGCAAAGATGAACCAAATATCTGGCCAATTACGGCTTACAAGCATACCATCTGAGTAAATAGAGAATGCATCTACTACAGCACCACTTGCGTAGCCACCTATAATAGCACCTAAACCATTGGTCATCATGAAGAATAAACCTTGTGCACTTGCTCTTATTCTAGTGTCCGCCTCAATTTCAACAAATAAAGAACCCGAAATGTTGAAAAAGTCAAACGCCATACCGTAAATAATCATTGATAAAATCAACATCCATAAGCCTGGACCTGGATCACCTAATCCGAATAAAGCGAAGCGAAGTACCCATGCAAACATACTGATTAGCATCACTTGTTTAATACCAAACTTGCGTAAGAAGAATGGAATAGCTAAGATGAAGAATGTTTCACTCATCTGAGATATTGATAATAAAATAACTGAATGTTTTACTCCAAATGAATCGGCAAATTCAGGAATCGATTCGAAGCTGCTTAAGAACAAGTCACCGTAAGTATTTGTGATTTGAAGTGCAGCTCCAAGCAACATTGAGAAAACGAAAAAGATAATCATCTTCTTACGTTTAAACAACGATAATGCATCTAGACCAAATGCAGAAAGCATTGTTTTTGATTCTGTTTTAGAAGGAGGACATGGTGGAAGTGAGAATGCATAAAGACCAAGCAAGAATGCAGAAGCTCCAGCTACCCATAATTGAGCGCTCGAAGATTTGAATCCTGTTAAGTCTACAACCCACATAGCACAGATGAAGCCAATTGTTCCCCAAATACGGATAGGTGGGAAGTCTTTGACTATATCACATTTATATTTTTCGAGAGCACCGTATGATACTGTATTGGCTAAAGCAAGTGTAGGCATATAAAATAACATATTGAGTAACATGGCCCAATACATATGATTATAGTCTGTTGCAGTAGAAGCGTAGATAAGACAACCGCCACCTAGTAAATGCAAAATACCATATAGTCTTTCTGCATTTATCCATTTATCAGCTATAATACCTACTATACCCGGCATAATGATAGATGCAATACCCATGGTTGCAAAGATGGCTCCAATTTGTCCACCTTCAAAGTTTAATTCTCTACCCATGTATCCACCGAGTGAAATTAGCCAAGAACCCCAAATAAAGAATTGTAGGAAGTTCATTACAATCAGTCGTAACTTGATGCTCATTTTTCTTTTTATTTTTAAAATATGTATTTTATATATCTGCAAATATACTAAAATCCAAATATGTAATACAAAAAGATACTGGAAAAGAATAAGTTAAATTATTTACATATTTGATTTATTTTAAAATCATTAAACAGTAAATTCTTTTTAGGTTTTTATGTTTTTGTTGTGCTTTAAATATACATGAGCCAAGTGTATATTTTACTATTTATTTAATAGTGAATGGTTACAATCTTTTCATACAAGGATATTTTCAATCGTATACTAATACTTTTCGGTTTATATACCAAAAACGGCATTCATCGTTTTTTGTATTTTTTAATTATAACTATTGAGTAGAAAAGAACGGGTAATAAGCAGATAGAGATATAGAGGAAATAAAAAGAGGGATAAAAGGATGATAAATTGGAGAAGGAAAGTATAAAGCAAAAAAAAGGGTATCTATCCCAGACACCCAATCTTTTTTAACCTTAAATCTAATACCATGAAAA
This sequence comes from uncultured Bacteroides sp., assembly GCA_947074345.1. Lineage (GTDB taxonomy): Bacteria > Bacteroidota > Bacteroidia > Bacteroidales > Bacteroidaceae > Bacteroides. Next base: position 16,742 of record CAMTPH010000042.1, read on the forward strand.
ACACTCTGCAAATATAATGCTTTTCATGTTATACAACATAGTTTGATTTCTATTTCTCTTCTAAATTAACTATAATTAACTTTGAAGAGTGCTTTATTCTATTAATAGGCTTATTCTACGTATAAAACTAGGCCTTTTAGATATTCACCTTCTGGATGATAGATGTTCACAGGGTGGTCAGCTGGTTGAGTTAGCTGATGTAATATGCGTACATTTCTACCTGAAAGAGCCGCTGCAGTAAATACAGCTGTGCGGAAGTTTTCTTTGCTTACTACTTGTGAGCAAGAGAACGTAAACAAAATACCGCCCGGTTTAATTTTTTCAAATGCTTTGGCATTAATCTTGCGATAGCCTTGAAGTGCATTGCGCAAAGCGTCTTTATGTTTAGCAAATGCAGGAGGGTCTAGAATGATTAAATCGTATTGATCGCCCATTCTATCCAAATACTTGAATGCATCTTCTGCAAATGCCTCATGGCGTGTATCGCCTGGGAAATTTAATTCTACATTTTTGTTGGTTAAGTCAATCGCTTTGGCCGAACTATCTACAGAGTGAACTAGTTTGGCGCCACCGCGCATTGCATAAAACGAGAAACCACCTGTGTAGCAGAACATATTCAATACACTTCTGTCTTTTGAATATCTTTCAAGCAAGGCACGGTTTTCGCGTTGATCAACAAAGAAACCGGTTTTTTGACCTTTCAACCAATCTACATGAAACTTTAAGCCATATTCAGTAGCTATATTATCACTACTTCCTCCTTTGATAAAACCATTTTCGGGCGCAAGATCTGCTTTAAATGGCAAGGTTGTTTCCGATTTATAATAAATGTTTTCTATCTTGCCATCCATTACTTGCGATAAAGCTTCGGCAATATCCATTCTATCAACGTGCATGCCGGCAGAGTGCGCTTGCATAACAGCTGTTTTAGCATAAACGTCAATGATTAAACCTGGAAGACTATCACCCTCACCATGTACCAATCGATAGGTGTCGTTGATTGGATTGTCGGCTACACCGATGCTTTTGCGTACATCAAAAGCTACACTCAATCTTTTTTTCCAGAAATCAATATTGATTGGTTCTTGTTTAAAAGAAAGAACTCTTACGGCAATACTACCTATCTGAAAATGCCCTTGAGCAATAAATTCTTTTTTTGAAGTAAACACTTCAACTACTTCACCTTCTTCGGGTTCGCCATCAAAACGAGCGATCGCACCAGAGAATATCCATGGGTGGAATCTTTTTAATGACTCTTCTTTACCGGGTTTAAGGTATACTTTATGCATAATATTATATAAAATGAGAATACTAAGAATTAATTAATCGACTTCGGGCAATGGTGCTATCTCGAAATCGCCTGTAACTTTCAATTTTTGTAGTAAGTTATAGATGTTTAAGCAAGCCCAAGCGTCATTGGCTGCATACATTTTTTGACTATCAGTCAAAACTTCTGCTTCCCAATTGGTAAGTTGTTGAGATTTGGATATACGTTCTTTAAACAAAAGAGCATATATTTTTTGCAAACTTTTATCTTGTATGCCAAATGCTCTGACATACTCTTGTAGTTCTATGCAGCTTTCTTCTTCGAAAGATCCGCGTTTGCGTAGCATCATGAAATCATCACGCAATGATAAGCCCACTTTTGATACTTTAGGGTCTTCTAGAAAATTGATGATAGAGGGAGCGAGTCCTATTATATTTAGACGAAATAAAAAGCAACACTCTTCGGTAGCAACCTGTAGTAAGGCAACTTTGTATGATTGTCCTTTTTTAAAAGAAGGACGAGTTTCACTATCAATACCAACTACTGACTGTGTTTTTAAATAATTTACTGCTTTGTTAGCTTCTTCTTCAGTTTGTATAACATATATACGACCGCTATAGCTTGCTTTAGGTAAATTTTTTAATTGTTCTTTTTTTATCGTTCTTTCGATGATCATCATTATTGGTAATGGTTATTCAAATAAATCGGTGTCGAAGTCATCTTCATCACCATCATATTCGTTGTCATTATAATCTTCTTCGCTATCAGGGTCTACATTGTATTTAACTTCATGCAATGCCCTAAGTGTGTTGACGAGTTTTTGTCCCCAGATAGATCTAAAGTTCTCCTGACAAATAAACAACGCATCATTCATGGTTTCGTTCAATCCCAATTGAAAAATAAAGATAAAATCGCGTATATCTTGGTAGATATCGGCTAAGTCTTCTGATATAATCTTGCGAATAGGTTGATCGCTATAAACCATATCTTCAACAAATACATCTAGATAATCATCTTTATCTCCCATTATTCCCGCAACTTTTGTGCGTATAGACTCATATTGATCTTCAGTAACATAGTTTTCTAAAGCTTCGTCATTAATCTCCTTAAACTTTGGCAATAATGATGTTTTGAAGTACAGCAAGGGCAATATTTTCAAAATTTTATCTACAAAATCTTTACGGCTTGCAAGTTCAGGTCTTTCCAAAAAAGCGCAGTATTCTGCTGCTACTGTTACAAATTCAATTACGTTTTTGTCAAATATTGTTTGGCTTTCTGTTTTCATATCTAGCGAAATTGTAGTGCAAAGTTACAAAAAAACAATTAAGCAATAGTTAATGATTGATTTATATTTGGGTTTGCATATAATAAGGATGCTGATATAACAAAAAATTACATATTATTACGATTGTTTAGTATGGAATCAAATCACAGTTATCTTACCGAACAGTTTATTGTTCCATCGTCTTATTCGTCGAATATGACAATTGATAGGCTGTTAAACTGCATTTTAAGGCTGTTTTTACTGTTACTATTTGGTTTAATGAATACATCTACCTATAACAACACCCGGATGTTGTGGTGTACAACATGGGGATGTTGTGGTGTAAAACATCCGGGTGTTGTTGGGCAAAACATCCCCATGTTTTAATACTGGAATAATATATTTCACTCGCTGAGTTGCTTTATTTAATTTGTTGATAAGTATTATTTCTTTTGTTTAGTTCAAAAAAAACGCAAATGAAAAGTTAGGATTTCGGTTTGTTTTATACTATTTTTGCATAAACTAACTCGAATGTATTAGTATAATAACATGGCTAAAAAGAAATCAAATAAAGAGATAACACAAGACACAGTCTCTCAGTCTAAAGTAATGACATTTCTGAAAAATGAAACTTTTCATTTTATAATAGGATTGGTGATGGTTATTTTTTCCGTTTTCCTTTTATTGGCATGTACCTCTTTCTTCTTTACGGGGGCAGCCGATCAAAGTATTGTTGAAAGCGGTAATCCAGCTGACTTGGCAGCTATCGATAATCACGTAAAGAACTATGCGGGTTCGCGCGGTGCACAGATAGCTAACTACCTGATAAATGATTGTTTTGGTCTTGCTTCATTCTTTATTTTGCTTTTTATTGCAGTTGTAGGGTTGAAGTTAATGCGAGTACGCATTGTCAATCTATGGAAGTGGTTCATAGCATGTTCAATTCTATTGATATGGTTCTCTATATTCTTAGGGTTTGCTTTTATGGATCAATACCAAGATTCTTTCTTCTATTGGGGTGGTCGCCATGGATATAATGTTTCAGTATGGTTTATTTCTCAAATAGGAAAGTCGGGCGTTTGGCTGGTATTATTGGCTACTGTATTGTGCTTCTTCATAGTAATCAGCTCACAAACCATTATTTGGCTTCGCAAGGTGATGGGACTCGAATTCTTGAAACGTAAAGAAAAAGAACCGGCTCCAGTTGTTGATACAAATGAAGTAGCTCCTGTACCTACTGTAGAACCAGAATACTCTCCTGAAGTTAACTTTGACCTGAATAGTACTTACACTCCTGAGGTTAAGAATAATGAAACATTGGTAGATAACAACAATTCTACGCTTGATATTAACGAAGATAAGGCTGATAATTCTGAAGAGGTTGGTGTTGTTCCTATGGTTTTTGAAACTAAACCTGCCGAACCTGTTGCGCCTGTTATACCTGCTGCCAAAGAAGATAAGCAACCTGAATTTGAAATAGAAAAGGCTGTCAATGAAGATGAGAACTATAATCCATTGGAGGCTGAACCATATAATCCTAAACTTGATTTAGAGAATTATCATTTTCCTACCATCGACTTGATGAAGTACTATGAAAATAGTGAACCAACCATCAATATGGAGGAGCAGAATGCAAATAAAGATAAGATTATTAATACATTGCGTAGCTTTGGTATCGAGATTAGCACAATTAAAGCTACAGTCGGACCTACTGTTACGCTATACGAAATCACTCCCGAACAAGGTGTTCGTATCTCTAAGATACGTGGACTAGAAGATGATATCGCATTAAGTCTATCTGCATTGGGTATTCGTATCATTGCACCTATTCCAGGAAAGGGTACAATTGGTATCGAGGTACCAAACTCTAATCCTAAAATGGTTTCCGGACAAAGTATCATTGGTAGTCGCAAGTTCCAAGAATCGACCTTCGAGTTACCTATTGCTTTTGGTAAGACAATTACCAACGAAGTATTTATGGTCGATTTGGCTAAAATGCCTCACGTACTAGTAGCGGGTGCTACCGGACAAGGTAAATCTGTAGGATTGAATGCTATTATCACCTCCTTATTATATAAGAAACATCCGGCTGAATTGAAGTTTGTTTTGGTTGACCCTAAAAAGGTAGAGTTTAGTATCTACTCGGTTATCGAAAACCATTTCTTGGCTAAATTGCCCGATAATGGAGATTCAATCATTACCGATGTGACTAAAGTGGTGCAAACACTTAACTCGGTTTGTGTGGAGATGGATAACCGCTATGACTTATTGAAAGCTGCGCATGTTAGAAATATCAAAGAGTATAACGAGAAGTTTATCAACCGTAGATTAAATCCGGAGAAAGGACATAAATATATGCCTTATATCGTGGTGGTAATCGATGAGTTCGGTGATTTGATTATGACTGCCGGCAAAGAGATTGAGCTGCCAATAGCACGTATTGCACAGTTGGCACGTGCGGTAGGTATTCATATGATTATTGCTACTCAACGTCCTACAACCAATATTATCACGGGTACTATCAAGGCCAACTTCCCGGCTCGTGTAGCATTCCGTGTATCGGCCATGATGGACTCACGTACCATTCTCGACCGTCCAGGAGCTAATCAGTTGATTGGTCGTGGAGATATGTTGTTCTTACAAGGTTCAGATCCTGTTCGTGTGCAATGTGCCTTTATAGATACGCCCGAAGTAGAACAAATCACGAAATATATTGCCAAACAACAAGGCTATCCTTCGGCATTCCATCTACCAGAATATGTAAGTGATGAAGGAGGTAGTGGAGATTTGGGCGATATTGATATGGCTCGTCTCGATCCATTATTCGAAGATGCAGCTCGTTTGATTGTAATACATCAACAAGGCTCTACTTCTCTGATTCAGCGTAAGTTCTCTATAGGTTACAACCGTGCAGGTCGCATCATGGATCAAATGGAAAAGGCAGGTATTGTTGGTCCAACACAAGGTAGTAAGCCACGCGATGTGATGTGTGTTGATGAGCACGATTTAGAGATGAGACTGAACAATTTAAATTGATAAACGTTGCTTACCAAAATGATGAAAAAGTATATATTATCGTGTATTGTATTTATTGGAATAGCGAGTTCCTTGATGGCGCAGAAATCATCTGAGGCAGCTTCTATTTTAGATAATACAGCAAGTGCATTCGAAAAGGCCGGTGGTGTAAAGGCTGAGTTTACCTTCGAAGCTTTTCAACGAGGTGCATCGTTGGGAACTGCTAGTGGAGCTATCGAGCTAGATGGTGAGAAGTTCTTTCTTAAAACAGCCGAACATCTCTCTTGGTATGATGGAAAGACTCAATGGACCTATCTGCCATCAAGCGATGAAGTAACTATTACTACTCCTACCGAAGCCGAACTTCAAAGCATCAATCCATATGCGTTGCTTTATATCTACAAGAATGGTTATAACTATGAAATGGGCAAGACGCAATCGTTTCAAGGCAAAGCGGTACACGAAGTTGTATTGAAATCATTCGATAAACACAATCAGATATCGAGCATTATGTTGTTGGTAGATCAATCAAACTATCAACCGCTTTATATCGTAGTTGAGTTGAGCGATTTCACGCGCAATGAGATAACCATCAACCAATATCAAATAGGAATGAAGTATTCGAACTCAAAATTTGTGTTCGATAAAAAACAATATCCCAATGTAGAGGTTATAGATATTAGATAATCTTAGAATCAATAAAAGAAAAGATATATGACTGTAGAAAAAGTAAAATGCCTGATTATTGGATCAGGACCAGCAGGTTACACTGCTGCTATATATGCCGGACGTGCTAATCTGGCTCCTGTAATGTATGAAGGACTACAACCTGGTGGTCAGTTAACTACTACTACCGATATAGAGAACTTCCCTGGTTATCCAGAAGGTATAAGTGGCACTCAAATGATGGAAGATTTGCGTAAGCAAGCTGCTCGTTTCGGTACAGATATCCGCTTCGGTATCGCTACACATGCCAATCTAAAATCTTCTCCTTACAAGATTACAATCGACGGTAACAAGGAGATTGAGACAGAAACATTGATTATTGCAACAGGTGCTACAGCTAAATACTTAGGTTTAGAAGACGAAAAGAAATATGCAGGTATGGGTGTTAGCGCATGTGCTACTTGTGATGGTTTCTTCTATCGTAAAAAGGTTGTAGCTGTTGTAGGTGGTGGTGACACTGCTTGCGAAGAAGCAATCTACTTGGCAGGTCTTGCATCTAAAGTTTACTTAATTGTTCGTAAACCATATCTACGTGCCTCTAAAATCATGCAAGAGCGTGTAATGGCACATGAAAAGATTGAAGTATTATTCGAAACAAATACAGTTGGACTATTCGGAGATAATGGAGTTGAAGGAGCTAATTTGGTAAAACGTTGGGGAGAATCAGACGAAGAGCGTTATTCAATTTCAATTGATGGTTTCTTCTTGGCTATCGGTCATCACCCAAACTCTGAAATATTCAAAGAATATATCGATACAGACGAAACAGGCTATATCATAACTGAAGGCAGTACACCGCGTACTAAAGTACCAGGTGTGTATGCTGCAGGTGATGTGGCAGATCCTTTGTATCGCCAAGCAATTACAGCTGCTGCAAGTGGTTGTAAAGCTGCCTTAGAAGCTGAAAGATATTTAGCAGAAAAAGGATTATTGTAA
>CAMTPH010000043.1 GCA_947074345.1 uncultured Bacteroides sp.
CAATGGAACATGGCGAAGCTTCTAAATTGGCTCTTTATAGTGTGGCCGATTATACTTGGAACAAAGCTGCATACAACCCAATTGATAGTTGGGAACGTGGTTTAAACGAGATTACTCCTACTGCCAAAGATGCTTATCGTACCTTCGCTATCCACTCATGCGATACAGAAACAGGTTATCGTCGCGATGAATCGTGGGAGACAGAAACGTTCGCAATAGATAATTATACAAACGATCAGTTCAATAATCTATTGGCTGAGTTCGAGAAGGTGGCTAAAGTTCCTACCATCATGGAGCAAGAGTGCCACAACGAACTGCTTATGACTGAACTTAACCCTTGGTTGGTAGAGTTTGGTAAACTTGGTAAGCGAGGCATCAATACATTAGAGTTGATACAACTTTCTAAGTCGGCTAGCAATGATGAGTTCTGGAATAAATATGTGTTGAATATCATGAACGAACAGCAACGCAAAGATTACAATGCGCACAAGTCGGGTACTATGAAGCTTCAACCATTTTATGAAAATGCGATGGACGATTTAGCTTTCGGCTTTTACGAAAAGGTGAGTGGTGAGCAACCATTAGGCTACAAAGGGGTAGGCTCTTTTGCAAGCTTAAGCACTATTGCTAGCAAATTGATGTTCGATAATGATTCTACTACGCATTTTACTTCGGGCGATGCTCAACGTACTAACAGCTGGATTGGTGCAGACCTACTTAGCCAACGCGAAGTGTCTGAGATTGCCATCGTACAAGGTCGTAACTCGGTAGATGATGTTGACTACTTTGACAGCACTATCTTAGAATACTCGGCTGATGGTGTGAAATGGAATGCATTGACCGATACATTGACTAAACAATACATCATCAATTGGACTGGCGAACCTGTGAAAGCTCGTTATGTACGAATCCGTAAATTGCCATCTGAGAAAAAGAACTGGGCAACTGTTCGCACCTTCGAAGTAAACCCTATGAAGATTGAAGATTTAGGATTTGTTGTTGAGGCTAACGATTTAGATAAAGCACGTTTTGCGTTCGATAAGAATCCGGGAACATCTTTCGTTAATAACGGAACTTTGACTTTCGGTTTGCCGACTGATGCAAAAGAGGTGATTATGCTTACCAAACCAAACGGTGCTGCTACGACTATCAAGCAAATGGCAGCAGATGGTAGTGTTGTTTCAACCTTCAAGACCGATTCGGCTTATATCAAGTTCTCTGTAGCTACAGGAGCTACCAAAGTATCTGTTGAAGGTAATCTTGAAATTTACGAAATCATCTTTCAATAAATAGATAACAAAATAATGAAGCGTGTATAGACTGCAAACAGTTTATACACGCTTCGTTTTTTGTTCTAATTCATACAGTAATTAATCTGTTCAGGGCTGATACGATAATAGTTAACAGTTATCAGCTCAAGTGTTAACACCTAAGGCGATAACTGTTAACTATTATCATCTCGTTTATCAATAGACCATATACAAAAAAAGAGAATGTATCATCTTGTTTAGATACATTCTCTTTGCGTATTGTAGTATAGCGTGCTGCTTAAATCAACTCTCTGATTTCTTGAAAGAAGTAAATGGCTAGGCCAATTAAAACTATTCCACAGAAACCGTACGCCCATCTAGCGCGATTGCGCCCTAAACGTCGTACCACCGACTGCGAGTTGCCGGCTGTGAAAAACCAATTCCAATTGAATACCGAAGCAAGCAAGGCAATGCATCCCGATATCGCAAAAAGAGCTAATATAAAGTAGTGTGCTATCATCCTTATTACATTGTGATTAGGCGAGTACCATCTTCTTGTTCTTCGATAGTTACTTTCACAGCATCGCCCGGTAGTAACTCTTCGATTAACTCCGGCCACTCAATGAAGCATACAGCACCACTGTAAAAGTAATCTTCGTAACCCATGTCATACACTTCGCTTAGTTTCTTGATACGATAAAAGTCAAAGTGATAGATTAGTTCGCCGTTTTCATCCGAGCGATATTCATTGACGATAGAAAAAGTAGGTGATGTAATCACATCATTCACTCCTAATTCTTCGCATAGAGCTTTAACAAATGTGGTTTTGCCCGCACCCATCTTGCCATACATAGCAAAGACTGTATTATCGCCCATTGCTTCTACAAATTGGCGTGCAGCATCTTGAATCTGATCTAACGATTGAATTTTAATTTCCATATATCCGAATAGTTAATGTTTAGCGTTTATATATTGATTGAATGATTATATTATTTCCCTTTTAGCGTGATGAGAGGTATAATCATCTCTTCCATAGAGATGCCTCCATGCTGAAAGGTATTTGTATAATAAGACACATAATAATTGAAATTGTTTGGATAAGCCAAGAAATCTCTGTTGGTAGCAAAGATATACTTGGTACTTACATTGGGCGATGGCAACCATGCTTCGCCGGGTTTATTAAGCTCGTATACCTGCTTTGAGTTGTAGGTCATATTGCGCGACAACTTATATCTAAGGTTCGAGTTAATCTCTCCGTTATTGGCTTGTACCTTCAGCGGATTGTCTACACGAATACTACCATGATCGGTGGTAATAACTACACGAACATTGCGCGATGCTAGCTCTTTCAATAAATCGCGTAGTGGCGAATGTCTGAACCACGATAGTGTTAAACTGCGATAAGCCGCTTCGGTAGAGGCAAGTTCACGTATCATCTTGCTCTCTGTACGCGTATGGCTGAGCATATCTATGAAGTTGTATACAACCACATTCAAATCATTTTGCATGAGTTGAGAAAGCTGCCCCAACAGGCGCTCGCCACTTGCCACATCATTGATTTTGTGATAAGAGAAACTGTTGTTACGTCTAAAGCGCTCTATGCATGTTTTGATTAGTGGTGCTTCGTTGAGGTTTTTGTTCTCCTCTTCATCTTCGTCGACCCATAGTTCAGGAAACATACTTGCTATCTGTACAGGCATTAATCCCGAGAAGATTGAGTTACGCGCATACTGAGTGGCAGTTGGCAAGATACTTACATAAAGCTGCTCCTCGAAGTTATATATATCGGCAAGTTCTTCAGCCAATATTCTCCATTGGTCGTAGCGGAAGTTATCCAACACTAAGAAAAACACCTTCTCGCCTTGATCTAATAAAGGAAAGATGGTACGCTTCATGATGTCGGGACTCATAAACGGGCGCTTATCATCTTGTGGACTTTTCGGATTCATGCAATCCATCCAATCCAAATAGTTACGCTTCACAAATTTACAGAACGCGTTATTGGCTTCATCTTTTTGCATCGAAAGCATTTCGCCCATAGGGCCATCGCTTGCTTCCAACTCTAACTCCCAAAATACCAATCTGCGATAGAGTTCTATCCAATCGTCCATTGTTAGCGAGTCGTTAATCTGCATGCCAATCTTACCAAAGTTCTGTTGATAAGTGGTTTGAGTAACCTCCGATACAATATCTTTGCGGTGTAAGTTCTTCTTTAGCGAAAGCAATATTTGGTTCGGATTGACCGGTTTAATTAAGTAATCGGCTATTTTACTGCCGATGGCCATATCCATAATATTCTCTTCTTCGCTCTTGGTAATCATAATAACCGGTACAGTAGGTGTGATGTCTTTGATTTTAGCCAAAGTCTCTAATCCACTAATACCGGGCATATTCTCATCCAGAAAGATAAGATCGTAATCAGTCTCCCTACATTTATCGAGGGCATCCATTCCGTTGGTTACAGTTTCAACCTCGTAACCTTTGGATTGTAGAAAAAGAACATGTGGGCGAAGTAGATCAATTTCATCATCCACCCATAGTAATCGGTCTTTTCTCATATCTGGTTCAATTTTTAATAAAAGTAATAAACACCTTTTCCTTCTTCTATTTCCTCGCCCTCTTCTTCCTCTTCTTCTTCGCTTGCCTCCGGATTGTTCTCATCGACATCAGGAAGATTCATGATTGGATCATCGAGTGTACTACCATCCAATAGTTCTATCTGCTCGATGGCTTCGACTTCAGGCTCTTGGAAATTCTCTTTGTAGAAGGTGTCATAATCGTCAAAGCTATACAATCTATTCAATAAATCATAATTTGCTTCCGAAATAATGATAGAACGTATACCACTTAATCGTTCATTCATATAAGGGTCTGCATACAACTGACGTTGATAGTAGAGCGCTTCGTCGATATTGGCAAAGTCTTTAATGACCATTCTACCTATACCTTGATCGCTTGCAAACGATAAGTCAAAGTTCTTCACCATGAAAGAAGAGAAGTTATAACGAGCTACCTCATACAGTAATTGATTCTCGTTTACTTTTCCATCTTCATAAGCAAGAATGAAATAATAAGGCGTGTTTCGTTCGGCAGTAAATACATTCAAGCTATCGGCACCTGCCTCTTGACTATCACCACCTTCGAATGTGGTTTTACGTCGACTCCATATGTTTCCAAATGATGAACTTCCTGCAGCCAACAGTCGTCCTTCTTGAACACCTTTTAATACATGTGCAGCTATATCGGTAATCTCGTTTTCGGGATAGTTTTGAACCAATACCTTCAACTCATCTAAGAACTGTTTCTGATTGCCAGCTTGCAAGCTAGATACAGCATTCAAGAACATAAACTTCGGTCTATGTTTCCCCATTGGGTAACTGTTTTCTGAAACCTTTGCATTGTTGCTAACCATTCTCATATCACCTTGTTGATAAGCATTGTAGGTAGCCGCATAAAGTGAGTCTTCCATCCGCTTGCCGTGTACTGCTTTGTAGGCAAAATAAGGATCATTGAGCGTAATGGCATATTTGCTATCAGGATATAGTGCTATCAATTCACCCTTTCTGATGTTGGCATCGTTTATCTTTCCCATTCGTCCAAGCATCAAGAAGTAATTGTAATATACTTCATCCATTTGCTCAAATTGAGGGAATAGCTTGATTAATCGATCAAAAGAGGCTTCAGCACGAGGGAAGTTCTCTAATTTATCCTTGAAAATCATAGCCATATTAAACAATCCATCAGCTAGTATCTGATTCGATTCGGCCATTGCTTCTTCGGTCAATGGTATTTGCTGCAAGTAGAATAGCGGATTCTTTTCATCAATCACTTCATCCGACTTAGCCGATTCGGTAGTATCTTCGTTGATTCCTTCAGCCTGTTCATTGTCTTCAGATTCTTCCTTGTCTTCATCATCATAGTTGTAAGCATCAAAGTCTTCGAGCGAAACAACCGTTTTATTTCTTCTTCTCCAGTTATCTTCCAGTTTTCGTTTACCCCAAACACGTTGGAACTCATTCTTTCCCTGACTCACTGTTTGTGGATTGTAGAAATACCACGAAGCATTACCGGTAGGCATAGTTGGAGTAGCCACATTGTTTTGTGGTCTATTGGGATTCTCTACTATTGCTTCATCGCGCATCTGTTGTCTTTCTGCATCACGTTGAGCAGCTAGTTCGGCTTTCTCTTTTTGAATAACACGTGCAATCAAGGTGTCTATAACAACCATTCTCGAAACACTATCGAGCGAAGCTAAATGTTGTAGGCTGTCTTGCAATTCTACTGCATTGCTATGTGGCACTAACTCATCTAATATCAGCGAACGTTTAGTCAATTCTTCATATTGATTGTGTGTCTTCTCAATCAAACCAATGGCATCGGCATACGATGTTTGTGCATCGGCATATTTACCAATCTCCCAATATAAGTTACCTAAAGTAAGTTGTAATACACCTTTCTCAATACCTCCACGTGTACTTTTCTCTACTCCTTGGTTGTATTGCTTAATGGCTTGTAGCGTATCACCATCGGCTAAGTAGATATTACCCAAAGCATAATATATCTGATCTAAATAGTCTGTATTCTTTTCACTGCGTGCCATCTTTTCAAGCTTATTGGTTACCTTTTTAAGGTTACCTGAACTTTGTTTAGACATCACCTCTGTTTGTCTGATGCGAGCGTTTAGCTCCAATTCGTAAGGAGGGCTTTGCTTGATTACTCTACCATAAGCCTGATAAGCATTTTGGGGTTCACCAAGAATCTGATAGATTTGTCCTAATAGGTAATATTGACGAGCTTTCTGCTTCTTATTCTTTTCGCTTTTGATGGTGCTCTTTAAGTAAGGAACAGCCTCTCTATAACGTTGGCTGCCCAATAGAAAGTGACCGTATGCGGTAGAGTACTGTGGAGTTAGTTTGGTTGGTAAACTATCGTTGTTGGCCTTTTGCAAAACATCTTCAGCATCATAGTACCATCCTTGTTCTGTATAGCATCGAGCCAACCAAATACGAGCATCGGCAGTAATGTTAGGTTGGCCATCATACAATCTAATGATATATGCAAATGTTGCTGCGGCTGCTGCAAAGTCTCCTTTTTGGAATTGAGCTTTACCCATGAGCATCCAAGCATTGTGCAAGAAAGGATTAAACTCTTTGCGCGATAACCACTTCTTGTATTTATCTGTATACTTCTTACCAGGTTTGCGAACCGGCTTTCTTTTGATTGAATGGAGAGTAACTGCCTTTTGTGCTTTCTCGATAGCACGATCGAAACTACCTTGTCCTTGCCCAACAGTCGATTTATTGCCGATAGGGTACAAAGGAATCGTTTCCATATAATTGTCTTTATTCCCTTGTTCTATAGCTTTGTTACCCGCTTTGAATGCCTCATTCCCATTAAAATAGACATTGTATCGAGTTGTCAATGCATGATAGAACCGACTTCCCTTGGTGTTTTTTCTTGTAGAACATGCTGAAAAGAGAAAGACAGTAGCAATCATCCATAGCATAAGAGAAGCAGACATACACTTTCTGGTGCATATCTTATTGATTGTATTTCGTATGTTTAGAATGATTTTATCAACTTGCATACGGCATAAATCAAGATTGAAACAAAAATAATAGATGCTCCTGAAGGGACGTGTAAGAAATACGATAACATTAATCCCCCTATACAACTAATGAAGCCTATCAAAATAGAAAGCCAAATGATGTGTTTGAATTTATATGTAAATAGGTTAGCGGTAGTTTGTGGGATGGTTAATAAGGATATTACCAATACGATACCAATCATGCGAAGAGTAGCAACTATAGTAAGTGCTATGAATAGCATCAATAGATATTCGAATAGGCGTACAGGTATGCCTTGTGAACGAGCAAACTCGCGATCGAAAGCTATGTATAATATAGGATGTATGAATAAGGCAAAGAATAGAATCAGCAGCAATGAGATAATTCCCAGAAAGTATAAATCGCCTGTTGAAACAGTCAGTATATTACCAAATAGATAAGCTGATAAATCGGGAGCGAAACCGGGCGAAAGAAAGCTAAACATGATACCTACGGCCATGCCTAATGCCCAAAACACTGCAATAGCAGAATCCTCTCGTACATCATTTCTTTTACTTAGCCACTCAACTCCAAACGCTGAGAATACAGAAAATATGGCTGCTGATAGAATAGGCGAGATACCGGTGAACATACCTATACCAATTCCTCCAAAAGATGCATGAGTGATGCCTCCGCTGATAAATACAAGACGACGAGTTACAATGTAAGTACCAATAATGCCACAAGCAATACTAGCCAAAAGACTGCCTAATAAAGCTCGTTGAAAAAAGGTATATTGCAACAAATCCATATTGTATCTTGTTTTTTAAAGGAGTATAATAGATAAATAACGGTAAATCAGGCCTGTTTATTATAAATTAAGGGTGAATCCTGCGTTCACCAATAATCAAAAAGACTTCATCTTTTACTTCATCGGGCAAGTTGATGCCACGTAATTGAAGGCTTCGTACCCAACCTGCCACCTCAATCTCTTGAGTAGTGTATAGCACATCTCTAAATAAATCGGCCTCTTCGGTTGTATAGCTGTCAGCAGGTTTGCCTATGAATTGGTCTAAATCTTCGTCATCGTAGTATTCAATCTTCTTACTTACGGCAGCCAATAAGCTATCCTTTTCGCAGGTAGAGTGTTGACCGCAGCACTCTTCGTCTACCTCTTTAATTTCAGGATATTTATCTAATTCGCCTTTCTCTATTTTCTTTTGAATATTGATGTTTCTGATGTATCCTGCTGTAAAAGCAATTGCAGTTACTGCCAATAAAATGATGATAAGTATCCACATGTTATCTTAATAATCTGGGTTTGCCACAAAGTTACTTATTAATTTGCAATCTTCATTTCTATTGCGGCAAACTCTTTAATATAGTTTGTTAATCGGTTTACTGTTGTTAGGCTTCTTCTGTCAGAGTGAATCCTACTTTCTGTAAATCATTCCAATACGAAGGATATGATTTAGAAACTACATGTGGTTCATCAATGCGGATGGAAGGAATAGAAATAACAGCAGGTGCAAAGGCCATAGCCATCCGATGATCTTCGTATGTTTTAATGATGGGAGTAACATCGGGAGTGCATCGTTCGCCATCCCACCACAATATGCTATCATCTTCATCGTGCAATACATATCCTAACTTTCTCATCTCATTGATGAGTGCAGTGATACGATCGGTCTCTTTAATCTTTAATGTTTGCAGACCGGTAAAGCGGAAAGGTATGTTTAATAGGGCACAGGTAACAACAAATGTCTGAGCCAAATCGGGGATATCAATGAAGTTCTCTTCTAAGAAATCTACAGTTGGTTTTGTTTTAGTGATTAAAACACCTTGCTCGTTGAAGATGGTTCTAACGCCCAATTTTTCCATTACTTGCGCACCTCTGCTATCACCCTGATAACTATTGCTGAATAATCCATTGAGTTGTATTTCGGCCTTACCCATAAGAGCTACTATCTGATACCAATAAGAAGCTGCACTCCAGTCACTCTCAACAAAATAAGTTTTCGATGAGTCGTAAGATTGCGGCAATACCTCGATAGTATCTTCAGAAATCCAATCGGCTTGTACACCAAAGTCTTTCATTAATTGTAGAGTCAATCGTATATAAGGGCGCGAAATTATATCGCCAGTGAGTTGTAGTCTTAATCCTTTCTCTAACGTTGGGCCAATCATAAGCAACGCTGAAATATACTGAGAGCTTACATTTCCTTTTAAGGTGATGTGATGTCCGTGCAAGTTGCCTCCTTTAATGCATAGCGGTGGATAACCCTCATTGTCGGTGTATGTGATATCAGCTCCTAGTTCACGAAGTGCATTCACTAAGATTAATATAGGGCGCTGTTTCATTCTATCAGTACCGGTGATGATATGTGTTTCGGAAATCGTACTCAAGTAAGCTGTTAAGAAACGCATAGCAGTACCTGCAGCCATAATATCAATAACCTCATTGTTTTGAGTCAAAGCTTTGATCATGACTTGTGTATCATCGCAATCAGAAAGATTTTGAGGCATATTAGAGCCATGCGATAATGCATGTAGTATCAAAGCTCTGTTGCTGATGCTTTTAGAAGCAGGTAGTTGTATGCTGCCTTCTATTTGCGAAGGTGCAGTAAGTTTATATTGCATAGTTGCTAAGAATCGGCTAATGTTTTATCTGACAAAAATAAGAATTATTGTTGTTTATTCATTGTTGTCTTTTTCTTTTCTCTTTTTTTGCATTGCATCCATAAATGCCGAGCTCACAATACCCGTTGGCAAGGCAATCATAGCAATACCTACCAAACTGATGGCACTACTTAGTATACGCCCTAATGCGGTAATCGGATATAAGTCGCCGTAGCCCACTGTTGTAAAAGCCACAATAGACCACCATAATCCGTCGCCAATATTGCCAAAAGCTTCGGGTTGTGCATTGCGCTCTATATAGTACATCAAAATGGCCGAGAAGCAAATCAATATTCCACAAGCAGTATAAGCAGTAATCAGTTCGCCTTTTACCTCTTTAAGCACTTGGCCAATCATGCGGAATGATTGAGAATATCTAATAAGTTTGAATACAATAAACACGTAAGGAAGCACAATCAAATGGGCTACTTCAGTATTCCAATAAAGATAGACTAATAAAAAAGGAAGCATAGCTACAAAATCTACACACCCGTAAAAAGAGAATACATATCTTAATCGGGCTTTCCATGCAGGCATATCAGGCCTGTTGGCTGGAGCTGCAATTATTCGAAGAATATATTCTATTGTGAAAACAATTGCAGCAAAGTAGATGAAGCCAAATAAGGTCGTACGATAGGGGTGAGACCATGCAAAAGATGATATAACAATAGAAGCAATCGATATAACGATAAAAAATAAAACGCTATATCTAAATAAATTGCTTTTAAGATATCGTTGTATGCGTTGATATATATTTAAATAACCTAATACTTTTTTGATACCATCATGAGCCGAATTCATAGGATGCTTTTTCATTATTACAATATATTGATAGATTGTTAAACTACAAAGATAAAGGAATTCTAAAAAATATAATATTTAAATATAATAAATAGATTAAGAGCGCTATTGGGGCAAATCATTATACACATCATGCCCTTCTATAAATCTTTCAGTTTCTGACTTTGTGGCATATCTGATATGTTCTCCTTCTATTAATATATAAATAGGATCATCGGCTTCTTCTCCTTTTCGATACGCGGTATAAACATCATATTTATGCCATTTCTTGTGAAAATGAACATCAACTAAACCTTCTGTTGCCGCAAATTCTCTTACTTTTTTAATAATTACTCCCATGACTATATTCGATTTAATTAATAAGAAATATTATTAAAATTATAACAATCAACAGGTTGGAATGTTTTCTAGAGCTTCTAGGTTAATGAATATTACCTGTTGCCCGTGGGGTGGCAAAACCTTGCCTTTACTAAGGCACAACTTTGCCACACCACTGGCAAGAATTCAAATATATAGTTTAATGATTTTAGTTGGCTGCTTTGTTGTTTGCTTATAAATTAAGGATGTCTTGATTGTTTATATAATATGATGTGTTTTCTAGAGTTTCCAAAAATGATTAATGTGTACAATAAACGTGCAAATCCGTCACGAATCCGTCACGGCAATAAAAAAAAGCACCTACAGAATAAACTGTAAGTGCTTGATATCAATTCAGTCGGGATGACAAGATTCGAACTTGCGACCACACGCCCCCCAGACGCGTACTCTACCGGGCTGAGCTACATCCCGAATTGCGATTGCAAAATTAGATATTTTATTTAATATAGCAAGTAATGTAAAGTAATTCTATAGCTGCATCACTAAATAATGATGCCAATTAGCAACCCATGCATTCTCTGTAAAAATCAAACATCTCGAAGATTGTTTCTTTGTCGGCAGTTTGATTAATGCTTATCTCACCAATATTATTTAGTAATGTAAAGTTGATAACTCCCGATTTGTTTTTCTTATCATGCAACATATAGCTATATAATGTTTCATATTGCTTACAGTCGAATAGAAACACACCATAGTTTTCTTTGATAAACTGAATGGTTTGGCGCATTTTATCTTTTGGGAATCCCACTTTGATATGCGATAGATAGAGTTCGCAAATAATGCCCCAAGCAACGGCGTAGCCATGAAGTACCGGTTTGTTTTGTGCCAATGCTAAACTCTCGAATGCATGCCCTACGGTATGTCCTAAGTTTAATGCTTTGCGTATGCCATGCTCGAAAGGATCTTGTTCTACAATATCTTCTTTGACTTTAACCGATTGACCAACGAGTGTCTTGAGATAGGTGTAATCAATCACTTGTGTGTTGAAAGTCAGCAATTCTACCCAATGTGCTTCAGTGCTAATCAAACCATGTTTAATCATTTCGGCAAAACCAGAGAAGAAGTTTTCATTATCTAATGATTTAAGAAACTCTGTTTCGATAAGTACACTATTTGCCGGAGCAAATACTCCGATTTCATTTTTAAGACCATTGAAATTGATTCCTGTTTTTCCACCTACCGAAGCATCTACCATTGCAAGAAGTGTTGTTGGGATATTGATGTATGCCATGCCGCGCTTGAAAGTCGCCGCTGCAAATCCGCCTAAATCAGTAACCATCCCACCACCAAGATTGATGATTAATGAATGACGAGTAGCTCCATTATCACTGAGTATTTGCCAAACGTAAGATAGGGTTTCGATATTCTTGTTTATATCTTCTGGACTGATTATTATCTCGTGCACATTGTCAATAAGCGAAGTGCTTTTTAGTTGAGGCATACATAGACGATGCGTGTTTTCATCAGTAATGATAAACAAACGATCGTGCGGACATTGATCAATTGCTTGCTTTAAACTATCAGCTAAATGATGGCATAAAATAACTTCTTGCTTGCTCATAACGTGGTATTTGTTTTTTATATACGACAAAAGTAGTTAAAAAGTTTTTTTCGTTACTTTTGCAACATTAAAAAAATTAAATCAATGAAAGCATTATTACCTGTATTTTGTAGGCCAATGGGCTATACAATCTTAGTATTCTCTATTGTTTTACCTTTTATTCTCTACTTTTTAGGTAAAATTAATGATGGAAATTTATTGTTTTATAAGGAATGCCTTAAGCTGTTAATGATGATTGGCTCTTTGATGATTCTATTTGCAGGCCATAAATATGAATCAAAAGACACTGAGGAGATAAGAAGTAATGCATGTCGTTATGCAATGTTTATAACAGTATTTTTTGTTTTTGGTAATATGCTATTCAAAGTTTCTACAGGTGATATCATTACAGTTGATAACTCTTCTTTCTTAACTTTTCTAATTATCAACATACTTTGTTTAGAATTTGGTATAAAGAAGTCTAAAATAGACAATGTTTTTAAAAAATAATAGTTTTTTCATTAAACCTTTTCTCTTATTGACAGTCAAACAAACATTGTCGCTTAAATAACACTCTATATTTTGATTGAATGAAAAAAATAGCTCTATGTACGGTGCTTCTTTTTGGATGCATTGTTAACCTAATGGCACAAAACAAAACAATTACCGTTTCAGGACGTGTGGTTGAGGCCGAAACAAAAGAACCTGTCGAAATGGCAACGGTTCAATTATTATCTTTACCCGATAGCGCTCAAGCTGCCGGTATGGTAACTCAAAGAAATGGTGCTTTTACTTTGCCTAAAGTCAAAGCCGGGAAATATCTTCTTCGAGTTGCTTATTTGGGTTTTAATACTCAAACCATGCCTTTAACATTGTCGAATAATGTACCCGATAAAAATGTAGGAACAATAACTCTCGGTGTTGATGCAGTAATGCTGAAAGAAGCTGTTATTACAGCAGAGGCTCCACAGGTAACTGTAGTAGAAGATACGTTGATGTATAATACATCTGCTTATCGCGTACCCGAAGGTGCGATGCTCGAAGAGTTGGTTAAGAAAATACCTGGTGCAGAAATTGATGAGGATGGTAACGTAAAAATCAACGGTAAAGATGTGAAGAAGATCATGGTCGATGGTAAGGAGTTTTTTGGTGGTGATGTAAAAACCGGTCTAAAGAACTTGCCTGTTGATATGATTGACAAACTTAAAACATACGACAGAAAATCGGATATGGCTCGTATTACGGGTATTGATGATGGAGAAGAAGAAACCGTTCTTGACTTGAAAGTTAAGAAGGGAATGAACCAAGGATGGTTTGGTAATGCCGATGTTGCCTATGGAACGAAAGATAGATACTTGGGCAATTTAATGTTGAATCGTTTTGTTGATAAAACTCAGTTGTCTATCATTGGTGGTGGCAATAATGTTAACGATCAAGGGTTTTCAAGTGGAGGCGGTGGTCCACGCTGGAGAAGAAACAATGGATTGAATGCAACTAAAACAGCAGGTGTAAACTTTGCTACCGAAACAGCAAAATTGGAAACAGGTGGTAGTGTGCGCTACAACTACAAGAATTCGGATGTTGTAAACACTAGTTATAATGAGCGCTTCTTGCAAACAGGCAACTCGTTTACAAATACGAATGGTAAGAATATTAATAAGAATCTTGACTTGAATGCTGACTTCCGTTTAGAATGGAAACCCGATTCAATGACGAATATCTTATTTCGCCCTAATGTGAGTTATAGTAAATCTAAAAAAGAATCAGATTCTTACTCAGGAACTTTCAACTCTGACCCTTTTGCTATAATTGCCAATCCAAATGCCTATTTAGATTTTAACAATATTGATGAGGCTAATGATCCGCTAAGAGCTATTCGTGTCAATGCTATTAACTCTCACTCTTTTACAGATGCAAACAATATCAATACGAATGCTACCTTGCAATTGAACCGTAAGTTGAACTCTATGGGTAGAAACATTACGTTCCGTGGTCGTTTCGATTATTCAAACAATAACAATGACTTGTTTACCGATTCTGAAACACGTTATTATCAGTTGCTTAATAGTGCTGGCAATGACTCTATTCTATATCGTAATCAATACATCACTACGCCTACTTCAAACTACTCTTATAGTGCACAAGTAAGTTATAGTGAACCTATTGCTAAGGCTACATTCTTACAGTTTAGCTATAATTTTACTTATAAACAGAGTAATAGCGATAAACGTACTTACAGTTTTAATGACTGGAGTATCGACGAACCGCTTCCTTATGATTATCAAAACCAATTAGTCGATAGCTTGTCGAAAGATGCAAAATATCACTATTATAATCATGATATTACAGTCAACATTCGTTTGATTCGCGAGAAATATCAATTGACAGCCGGTGGTTCTTTCCAACCACAGAAATCTACTTTATCGTATAAAAGAGGTGAGTATATGATTGATACAACACGTCATGTATTTAACTTCACTCCAACTGTAGATTTTCGTTATCGTTTCTCTAAAGTGAGTCAATTGCGCTTCTCTTATCGTGGTAGTAGCAGTCAACCAAGTATGGAAAACTTATTGCCTATTGCTGACAACTCAGACCCATTGAGCATACGTATTGGTAACCCTGGTCTAAAACCATCTTTCTCTCATAATGTTCGTTTGTTCTATAATACTTATAATGCAGACAAACAAAGAGGTATTATGGCTCACGGTCGCTTTACAGCTACTCAAAATGCCATTGCTAATGCAGTTCAATTTAATGAACAAACAGGGGGAACAATCTCTCGTCCTGAGAATATAAATGGAAACTGGAACGCTTTTGGTATATTTGGTTTCAATACTGCTCTAAAAAACAAGAAGTTTACCATCAACTCTTTCTCGCGTGTGAATTATACTAATAATGTAGCATTCTTGTACGATCAGAGTTCAAAGGTTAATCAAAAAAATACGAGTACGCAACTAACACTTGCCGAAAGAATAAATGGTGCATATCGTAATAATTGGTTTGAGATTGGTTTGAATGGATCGATTGATTACTCTTTCGAAAAGAATAAACTTCGTCCTGAAAGTGATCAACAACCATTTACCTTCTCTTATGGAGGTAATGCTAATGTTACACTTCCATGGAACATGACTATCTCTACTAACATTGCTAATCAAGCGCGTCGTGGATACTTAGATACTAGTATGAATAGAGATGAGTTGATATGGAATGCACAAATAGCTCAAAATCTATTCAAAGGTAGTACTACAATCAGTTTTGAGTGGTATGATATCTTGCGTCAACAGACTAACATCACACGTACATTGAATGCAAGTATGCGTTCGGTATCCGAATATAATGGTATCAATAGCTACTGTATGTTTCATGTTATCTATCGTTTGAATGTGTTTGGAAGCAAAGCTGCTCGCGAAAAGATGAACAATAGCCGTGGCTTTGATGGAATGAGACCTCCAGGAGGACATCAACCAGGTGGATTTGGTAGTGGAAGACCTCGTTTTTAAATAAACAATGAAGCTCTTAATTCTTGAAAAAGTATTAAGAGCTTTTTGTTTATAGGATAATTCCTATTTACACGTTAGTGAACTATAGCATTCCTTTTGGGTTTATATTTAGTTACATCTATCTCAGCTAATTATAATTATCAAACTTATTTTTTGTATAATTTTAATTTCTATCTTTGTTAGTATATGATTGATTGGAACTATATATTAGGCTCGTTAGCCAAAATAGCCTTCGATATTATCTATTTCGGAGCTATTATTGGTACTATCATAGTTGTAATACTTGACAATAGAAATCCTGTGAAAACTATTGCATGGATTCTTGTCTTAATGTTTCTACCGGTTATAGGATTGTTGTTTTATTATTTCTTTGGACGCAGTCATCGTCGTGAACGAATAATTAGCAGGAAGTCTTATAATAGGCTTTTAAAAAAGCCGATGGCAGAATATTTGATGCAGGCTAAACCTATTGTCCCAACTGAATATAGTAAACTAATCCACTTTTTTCAACATACTAATCAAGCATTCCTTTTTGAAGGTAATCAAGTTAATGCCTACACTGAAGGTTATGCCAAACTACAAGCGCTAATCCACGAACTCTATAAAGCCAAAGAGCATATACATTTGCAATACTATATCTTTGAAGATGATGCAGTAGGTCGGCTTGTACGCGATGTGTTGATTGATAAAGCTAAAGAAGGAGTTGAGGTGCGTGTTATATATGATGATGTGGGTTGTTGGCACGAACCACATGTCTTTTTTGATGAGATGCGTAGAGCAGGTGTCGAAGTCCGTAGTTTCTTAAAAGTACGCTTTCCATTATTTACTAGCAGAGTAAATTATAGAAACCATCGTAAAGTCGTTATTATTGATGGGCGAGTAGGTTTTGTAGGCGGTATGAATTTGGCAGTTCGCTATCTGAAAGGATTGTCATGGGGGAAATGGCGCGATACTCATTTACGTATAAAAGGGAGGGCAGTACATGGCTTGCAAACATCTTTCTTGCTCGATTGGTATTTTGTAGATCAGACACTAATTACTGCATCCAAATATTTTCCGAAGTTAGAATCCCAAGGAGATACTTTGGCGCAGATTGTTACAAGCGAACCAATTGGGCCTTGGGAAGAAATCATGCAAGGTTTATTGATGTCTATTACTTCGTCTAAACGATACTTTTATATTCAAACTCCCTATTTCTTACCTACCGAACAAGCGTTAGTTGCATTGCAAACAGCTGCTTTGGCTGGTGTTGATGTGCGTATTATGTTGCCTTTGCGGGCAGATAGCGCACTAACACATTGGGCCTCTTGTTCTTATATAGAAGATATTCTACAGGCGGGAGTCAAAGTATACTTCTATCGTACAGGCTTTTTGCACTCAAAACTGATGGTATCAGATGATTTGCTATCGACTGTTGGCTCTACCAACTTCGATTTCAGAAGCTTTGAGCAGAACTTTGAGATTAATGCTTTTATGTATAATAAGGATGTTGCACTCGAGATGAAAAGTATATTCTTATCAGATCAAAAAGAGTGTACACAAGTCTTACTAAAGACATGGGAAGCACGTCCTTGGAAACATAAAGCGCTTGAGTCTTTAGTCAAACTCTTAGCGCCTCTCTTATAAGTAAGTCAATTTTATTTGAAGAATGAGAAGTTTACGCTACCGTAAGCACGTCTATCAACAAAGTGTGGATGCTCTTCAAAGTTATCCTGTTTACCATGTTCTAAGACAAACAAACCATCTTCTTTAAGAAGGTTGTTCTCAAATATAAGATCGGGAATTGTTTTCAAGTCTTTTAGTTCGTATGGAGGATCGGCAAATATGAAGTCGTACTCGCCTTTACCGCTTTTGATAAATTTGAATACATCACCGCGAATAGGAATACACTTCTCCGTTTTTACCTCTTTCATAACTTTAGTGATGAAGGCATGATGATCTCTATCTCTTTCCACAGCTATTACTTGGTCGCAACCTCTTGATACTAGTTCAAGGCTGATGCTACCTGTTCCAGCAAACAAGTCGAGTGCTTTAAAACCTTCTTCCTCAAAATCGATTTGGTTTTGAAGTACATTGAAAAGGTTCTCTTTTGCAAAATCGGTTGTAGGACGGGCTTTGAAAGATCTTGGCACATCAAATCTACGGCTTTTATATATTCCACTAATTACTCGCATAGTCTAATAACGCTTGTTGTTCAATATTGTTTTTGGGGTAAACAGATACTTGTAGTATGTATCTTTTTAATTGTGTCATCATTGCATCTTTATCGACTAGAGTACCTGTTAAGAATAACTCGTCGCGCTGTTGGTCAAGGTTAAGTTGCTTCCATACGGCAAAGATAAAGTAAAGTCTATCTTCTAGATGGTGGGCTTCAAATGTATTATTCATCAGCAAATTGCCACGTTCGTAACAATATATATCCATTCTTTTATCGGTAAGCGAAACGTAGACTTTGCGTGTATTGCCGAAGTGACTTTTGGCAGCAAAGTATTCGCTTAAAAGATATTGATTAGAGTAAAATGATGCTTCAGGATAGTAGGTCTTAAGCAATTGGTAAGCACTTTTATCGATACCGAAGATTGTGATATTTTGAGATTCGTGTGCTTTGTTCCAAAGCAAAACTTCGTTTGTTTGTTTGGTGTGGTTGAAGTAGAAAACATCATTCACTTGATCTACATCAAACAACTCTTGCGGAATGTTTGTGAAGCGGTTGTTTACCACTACTATATGGATTGCTTTGTAGTTTAGTGTGAGTGTTTCATTTTCCGAAAATACCAACTTCAAGTTGGCAGTCAAGGATAATGAGGGGTTGCTCTCTTTCTCCATGAAAGAGATAAAAGTATCTTGAATCGGATTATAGATAGAAAAAGAAAATCCATCCGCACTAAGACGGATGGATAATGTATATTGTTCCGATTTATTAAAATCTATATGATTATTCCCAGTTTCCGGCACCGTTGTTAGGGCTTTCGATAGAACCAATCATCAAACCTTGATATTTACCAAGTTTGTTTTGAACGTCTTTCAAGTTAACGATTTCTTGTTTGTCAAGACCGTTCAAGTAAACGTCATAAGGAGCTTTAACTTCGTACATGAAGATAGGAGCACCAGATTTAGCTGTATCATTGCGTGCAGCCATTTCAAATTGAGCACCGTTTCCGTAAGGAATGTATCTCATTGAGTCTACAGTAAAGTTTGCAGAGAATTGGATTGTGTCAATAACAGTTTTCCACAAAGTATCACGTTTGAAGTTTTCAAGACCAAATTTTTCTACTTCTTTGTAGTTGCCAGTCTTTTGTGCTTTGTTGATGATAGCCATTGCTTTTTTCTCAGTCATACCATCTTCCAATTGTTTGTCAGTCAATTCACCAACTTTGTATATGAATGGTATTTTAGCAGTTTTAACAAAATCAATAAGTGTATCAAAGCTTTCGGTATAGCTACCCTTGTTTAAGTTACGATATTCAGCTTGAGCTTTACGAATGTCTAGAAGGCGAGTGATAACGGCTTTATCTCTAACCGATTTCATCTCTTCAAACTTAATAGGATTCATGATGCTCGTGAAGCATACATAAACCAGTGCAAGAATACACAAGGTTAATACAATATTAAATACTGTTTTCATGATAAATATGTTTTTTTTAGTTGTTATATTCGTATCGCAAAAATAGAATAAATAAATCTAAATTCGTATAGTTCGTCGAACTTTTTTCTGTTACAAAAATGATAAATAACTATTTAGAAAGGCAAATTAAGGAAAATTTTCCTTACCAACCAACTGAAGAACAAGAAATAACCATAAAAATGGTGTCTGAGTTTATGCTTTCGCAAGTGGGACAATCTGTTTTTCTACTTAGAGGATATGCCGGAACTGGTAAAACATCGTTAGTCAGTGCATTAGTCAAGACTCTTGATAAATTAAAGCAGAAGGTTGTATTATTGGCGCCAACTGGGCGGGCAGCTAAAGTTTTCTCTTCGTATGCAGGTCATTCTGCATTCACTATTCATAAGAAAATATATCGACAACGAACCTTCTCAAACGAGACCGATAACTTTTCGTTGAACGATAATCTAACCACCCATACATTATACATTGTAGATGAGTCTTCTATGATATCAAATGAAGGTCTTTCGGGGTCTGTATTTGGTACAGGAAGGTTGTTGGATGATTTGATAACATTTGTTTACTCCGGCGAGGGATGTAGGTTGATGTTAATGGGTGATACTGCACAGTTGCCACCGGTAGGCGAAGAGTTGAGTCCTGCTCTTTTTCCTGATGCCCTTAGAGGGTATGGACTTGATGTGGTCAATGCTAATTTAACACAAGTAATGCGTCAGGTTGATAGTTCAGGAATCTTATGGAATGCAACCAATCTTCGCAAATTGATGGCAAACGATGATTTCGACTCACTTCCGAAGCTTAAAGTGAGTACGTTTGCTGATATCAAACAACTTCCTGGCGTCGAATTGATTGATACCATTACTGAATCATATCAAAAAGCCGGTATGGACGAAACCATCGTGATATGTCGCTCTAATAAGCGTGCCAATATTTATAATAATGGTATTCGAAATCAGATTCTTTATCGTGAAGAGGAGTTAAATACGGGCGATCTATTAATGGTAGCAAAGAATAATTACTTTTGGACTGAAAAGATAAAAGAAATAGACTTTATTGCCAATGGAGATATTGCTGTAGTTAAGCGTATCAGACGCACCAACAATCTATACGGATTTCGATTTGCTGAGGTTGTTTTGGCATTTCCCGATTATGATGACTTTGAGATTGAGGTTAAGGTTTTGTTGGATACACTGCATACCGATTCTCCGGCTCTTTCGCGCGATGATAGTAATCGTTTGTTTAACAGTGTACTCGAAGATTATGCCGATATATCGATTAAGAGCGAGCGAATGAAAAAGATGAAAGCTGATCCTTTTTATAATGCGCTACAAGTAAAATATGCTTATGCTATAACTTGCCATAAAGCACAAGGTGGTCAGTGGAACACAGTCTTTCTTGATCAAGGATATATGACTGATGAATATCTTACTCCCGATTATTTTCGTTGGTTATACACAGCCATAACTCGTGCAACTCAAACATTGTATTTAGTCAATTATCCCACAGATCAAATTGTTTAGCCGGTTTAGTGTATCGTAACACGGCCTTAAGAGTGTGGTGTTAAATCTATCAATAACTCTTTTAATGAAACTAATCTAATGGATTCATTTCTAGATTAGTATGCGTTTTGTTTAGTTTCATCGTATTAAAACTTTTGTTTCACCCTTATGGAACTTTGTTTTCATCGTGCTGAAACGTTGGTTTCTTCCTGCTGAAACAAAAGTTTCAGTGAGTATACATCTTTTGAAACTAAATAGATTAAACGCGTATTTATAGATTGCTGCGTTGGCATTGTTGATTAATGAGTTTCTTGTTGAAATACTTATATACCAAAATCCCCATATTCCTTCTGTGTGTATCTTAAATGAATAAGATTCTATCAGAAGAAATATGGGGATTGATGTATTTCTACTATTTACCGTTTACGGCACTAGTCGAATTATTTTTTCACAGGTGTTTGCTCCAATGTAGCTACCAAGAAATCATAGAACTTCTCAATAGTTGGAATCAAAGCGCGTTCGTCTGGTGAGTGAGGCGAACGAAGTGTTGGTCCAAACGAAATCATATCCAATCCTGGCATTGCAGCACCAATGATACCACATTCAAGACCTGCGTGAATAACTTTCACTTCAGGCTCTTTGCCAAATTGTTGTTTGTAAGACTCCTTCATAGCATGTAGGATAGGAGAGTTGATGTTTGGTTGCCATCCAGAATAGCCACCGCTCATTGTAACTTTCATACCAGCCATAGAGAAGCAAGACTCTAAACTTGTAGTCAAGAACTCTTTCATGCTATCGCTTGAGCTACGAGCCAATATCTTGATATCTGCTTTGCCAGCTGCAATAGTGATAATAGCCAAGTTTGATGATGTTTCTACTGTATCAGGAATAGTAGGAATCATACGCATTACACCGTTTTGGCAAGCAAAGATTGCGTCAACTAAGTTGTCTTGTATCTCTTCAGGTACAATGCCTTTAGGTAACTCAACACGCTCTGCTGTAAAGCTGATCGGTGTTTCGATAGCTTCGTACTCTTCGTTGAATAAGTCTTGGCAATATTTAATCAATTCAAGAATTTCTTCTTCGTTTTCAGCAGGAATAGTGATTACTGCAGAAGCTTCGCGAGGAATAGCGTTACGCATATTGCCACCTTCCCAAGATGCAAGGCGTGCTTCGTAAGTAGCGATGGCTTCGCGAACGAAACGTACCAATAATTTGTTGGCATTAGCACGACCTTCGTTGATTTCAAGACCTGAGTGACCACCACGCAAACCTTTCAAGTTTACTTTGATAGCTATGTCTTCTGTATCTGGCTCAACTTCTTTGTATTCAAGAGTAGCTGTAACATCCATACCACCAGCACAACCGATATAAAGTTCACCTTCATCTTCTGAGTCAAGATTTAAAAGTATTTCGCCTTGTAGTGTTCCTGGCTTCAAACCAAACGCACCATACATACCTGTTTCTTCATCACTAGTGATTAAAGCTTCAAGTGGTCCGTGTTTTAAGCTGTTATCTTCTAATACAGCCATGATAGCAGCAACACCAATACCGTTATCGGCTCCAAGTGTTGTACCCTTTGCTTTCAACCACTCTCCATCGATATAAGTTTCGATTGGATCGTTTACGAAATCGTGTACAGTATCATTGTTTTTTTGTGGAACCATATCCATGTGAGCCTGTAGAATAACTCCTTTACGGTCTTCCATACCAGGAGTAGCAGGTTTACGGATAATCACATTGCCTACTTCGTCGGTAAACGACTCTAAGCCAAGATTCTTTCCGAAATTCAATAAAAACTCAGTTACACGTTCCATGTGTCCTGAAGGACGAGGTATTTGGGTCAATGAATGAAAATGCTTCCACACAGCTTGTGGAGCTAAGTCAAGAATGGTGCTCATAAGGCAAATCTTTTTAATAGTTTTTTATTTAAGTTTCCTGTTGGTTAGCAATAACGCTGCCCAACCATATATTCCCAACAAAACTACTAAAAAGGTTTGAATTCCATGCACAATTAAGGCGAATATTCCGGCGTCTATATTATTGACTCCATAAAGCATCATCATGGTGATAATGGCAAAATGCCATGGCCCTGCACCGTTTGGAGTAGGCACTATTACAGCAAACGTACCACCAACAAACATAACCAAAGCAGCTAGTATTCCTAAATGCTCAGTAAATCCGAAACAATAAAAAGTGAAATAAAAATGTAAGAAATAGCAAAGCCATAAGGCAATGGTATATAATGTAAATAGTGGTTTGTTCTTTACTCCTCTCAATGAAATGATACCTTCCCAAAGGTGTTTTAAAACTCCTTTAATGCGACTAGAGATAGAAAAAACACGAAATAGTTGGATGAGTATTATGATTACTCCTATAGTGCATAATAAAATAATGTAAAACCAAATCGATGTGAACAAATGACCTAGAGAGTGGAGCTTTGTACCGGTCTCTTGAAAGAAGTCAATAAAGATAGGCATTTGTAAGAGGAAGGTGATAGCGGTAATCAATACAATACAAACAGAGTCTATAAGGCGTTCGGTAACTACTGTTCCCAACGATTTAGCGAAAGATATATTGTCGTATTTAAGCAATATGCCACAACGCGATACTTCTCCAATACGAGGAAATACTAAATTTGCAGCATATCCCACAAAGATAGAATTTATGCAATCGCTTGTTTTGGGATTCTCGCCCAATGGTTCTAAAACTTGTTTCCAACGTGCCCCACGTACTATGTGACTTAATATTCCAAATACAAGCGAAAGAATCATCCACCACCAATTAGTGCCATGAATCAATACTCCTTTTACTTCCGAAAAATCAAAATCACGATAAATCCAATACAAAACAAATCCTCCTAGACAGAGAGGCAATGTTATCTTTAGAGCCTTTTTTAATAGTTTATTCATGCTATTTTGCCATTCTTCAAGTAAAAAGAGTTACCTTTGTTCATTGCAAATGTAATTACATTAGTTGATAAATGAAATTAGTAAAGCCTAAAAAGTTTC
>CAMTPH010000044.1 GCA_947074345.1 uncultured Bacteroides sp.
AACTTTGAAGAATGAAACTTACAATAATATCCCTTTTAAAACATGAAAAGCCTGTAAATATTGATTTAAAGGCTTTTGATGTTTCTCTGTGGTTAATTATAAAGATTATTTTAAAACAAAGTTATCAGTGAACTGTTTAACTATTAGTATATTATAATATAAACAGTAGATGGAAACAGTCGAAATAAAATTGAAGGATACTTTACAAAAGCCATTTTGTGTTGAGGCCAAAGATGGTGAAGTTATTTTTCAGATGGTACATGATGTGCTGCAAAAAGACAAAGTATCTATTCTCTCTTTCGATGGGATAGAATTGGTAGTAGCCGCTTTCTTGAATGCTGCAATCGGACCTTTGTTTTGTGAATACGAGAAAGAATATATAGAATCTCATGTGGTAGCAAAAGATTTACACGAAGATTATAATTCGCTTTGGAACCATACCATGCATCATGCGCCTATATATTATGCTAATAAGGAAATTATCGATCAACATGTGTCAACAATAATAGACGATTAGTATGTCAGCTGCACGATATCAGATAGATAATATAGAACAATTGAAATTCAATAAGTTCTTTTTTGATACAAATATTCTTCTTTATTTGTTCTATAATCATTCGGTCGATTGGGCCTCAAAGACTTATTCGGACTTGTTTATGCGAATGCTCGAAAGGAATGTAGAGATATACATCGATAATACTGTTCTCTCAGAGTTCATCAATCGTGTAATTCGTATTGAGTTTGATGTAGAGATGAAAATAAATCCGGTACTTAATTTACCTTTTAAAAAATATCGAGATACCAACAACGGAAAAATGACTGTAAACCATGCTAATACTTTAGTGACTAGTATATTAAAATATATTCAGATTGATGGGGAGGTAATGAATAAGAATGATATCGAATCGATTCTTATTGTAGACTCTCTTGATTATAATGATAAAATAATCGAGCATTTATGCGAAGCAAAACATTATATACTGGTTACTAACGATATTGACTTTAAAGAGAGTAATGTTGATATCCTTTCAGCCCATCGAGGTTTCTTAGGTACTTGAATATTTCTAAACTTTTTATTGAATGGTTTGTTTAGATTTAAACGAATAAATTAAATCCATTATGAAACAAAGAAGATTACTAACAGGTATAGCTGTAGCTATTTTAATTATTTTATTATTGTATTGGTTATTTGTAGCCGAAGACATGAGTGCATGGTTGCCTGTGAACTAAAATATATAGATGAAAGAATTAAACATGTATTGTCATTATTCATAGAGAATGTATGAATTAAAAATAGCGGTAAATCTTGTTTACTTAGGTGTTAACTATATTTGAGGTCGATTATAACTCTATTATTAAATAAAAGAAAACACTTCCTTGTCCATTCGCTAACGGGGAAGTGTTTTACACAAAAACTAAACTAGACTTAACTAAACTATTCTATAGTTGTTGTTAGAGTTTCACAACTCCGTTGTAATTACAAATTTAAACAAATTTGTAATATATGCTATATGTTATCTATAATATTTTTACTAGAACGATTAAATAAAATGTTATTTACTTCTTTCTTCTAAGAAAGATTGAAATTCAGCTTTGTAACT
Organism: uncultured Bacteroides sp.; assembly: GCA_947074345.1. Classification (GTDB taxonomy): domain Bacteria; phylum Bacteroidota; class Bacteroidia; order Bacteroidales; family Bacteroidaceae; genus Bacteroides. The sequence goes on from CAMTPH010000044.1 coordinate 1,602, forward strand.
ATCGCTTATGGGTATATGAGTTTTATCAAAAATAATCCGCCCTCTAACAATAACTTTAATCTTATCTTTATTTACTATAAATGAACGATGAACTCTTATAAATTGTGATGGAGGCAATAGTTCTTCCATCGCCTTTAAACTCATTAATGACAATATAGCTTTCGGTTGGTCTTCTGTATATATTTTAATATAATCTTTAAGACCTTCAATATAACAGATGTTCTTTAGTTCTATCTGAATGAGCTTATAATCACTTTTTACAAAAATGCTGTCTATTGTACTCGTTTTATTATTGATTAATTCGAACCACTGTAATGCTTTGTTGGCTGCTTGCAAAAAATCAACATATGATATTGGTTTTAAAAGATAATCGAGCGCATTTACTCGATAACCTTCAAGCGCATATTGTTCAAAGGCAGTAACAAATACAATACGCGTTTTTTCATTGACCATTCTCGAGAATTCTAATCCATTTAAATCGGGCATCTGAATATCGAGAAATAATAAGTCTATATTCATGTGGGGCAATTCGTTCATAGCTTGTACAGCACTCGAATATTTACCTTGCAATGTTAGAAAAGGTGTTTTCTTAACATAGCTTTCTAATAAATTTAGAGCTAATGGCTCATCGTCAATAATGGCACAGTTTATAGTCATTTTATATATTCGTTTAATTAGACTTCAATTATTAACTGGGATGTATAAGTATTACCATCTTCACTAACACCATGTACCCAATAATATTTGTTAGGATATAATAGTTCCAATCGCTTTTTAACTTGTTCTAATCCTATTCCCGATCCACTTTTATCGCCATGCGATTTTGGAAAATTACTATTGGTTATAATACATTCTATCTGTTGATCACTTTCAGAGAAACCTATAAAGATTAAACTCGGTTTAGTAGGAGAGATGCCATGTTTGAATGCATTTTCAATCAAAGAAATAAATATTAAAGGAGCAATTAGCGTTCTGCTATCTTTTGAGATATTAAATTCAGTTTTTACTGTTACATTATCTGATAAACGAATACGCATCAGTTCGATATAGTTCTTTATAAACTCCATCTCTTTAGCAAGAAATACTTGCGGACGTTGATTGTCATATAATACATGACGCAAAAGTTTACTTAGTTCCTGAACAGCCACTTGTGCCTTCTCGCTATCGAAGGTAATCAATGCATAGATATTATTTAATGTGTTAAGAAGGAAATGAGGATTCATCTGACTTCTTAAGTTCATTAACTCCGCCTCTGTTCTGCTTTTTTCAGTCTCTCTACGTTCATCTTCTATCTGGCTCCAACGACCAATCATCTTAATTGCTACCGCCAACCCAATTGTGAGTACCATCGATAACATATCTCTAAGGATAAATGAAAGAGGTGAAGGGAATTTAAAATCATCTTTCATGAATTTATGATTCATTGGTGCTGGAGGAAACAATAATGTCTGCCATAGATGCACCCCTAAGCTCAACAATAATACCAATAATGCGTTGAATATTAAAAACTCCTTGATTTTCTGCTTAAATATAAGTTGTGGGATGAAGAATAAATAATTAATATAAAAGATGATACAGAAAGATAGTGGGATAACTATATGTTTGAAATAATCTAACATATTTGAGGGCCCATTACCTTTATTCATGAAAAAGATAGGAAATCCGAAAACAATACCCCAACCAATGATATGAGTTATAATCTCGGCTAATCTTATTCTGTTATGATCTGTTGACTTCATATTCACAAAGATAACATTTTATTCATATCTTATAGCTTCTATTGGATCTAGATCTGCTGCTTTTTTAGCCGGATACCATCCAAAGAAAACACCTGTAATTGTACACACGGCAAATGATAAAAATACACTCCATGGTTGTATTAAGATTGGCCATCGTGCAACAGCTTTTACTATATAACTTGCTCCGCAACCTATCAATACCCCAATGATACCTCCGGTGATGCTGATTAAAATTGCTTCAATTAAAAATTGATTTAAAATATCAATGCCACGTGCCCCAACTGACATGCGTAGACCTATTTCGCGTGTACGCTCTGTGACAGATACATACATGATATTCATGATGCCGATACCTCCTACAATTAGAGAAATACTCGCGATACATGCTAACAAAGTAGTCATTAAATCGGTTGTTGAATTAAGCATAGTGCTCAACTCTTGTTGACTGCGTATCGTGAAATCGTCTGCATCAGACTCTTTTAATTTATGCTCTTTTCGTAATATGGCAGTGATTTCGTCGATAGCGTTTTCGGTCATATCTTCTGATAATGCCGATGCGTAAATGCCTTGAAGAGAAGTAGCTGCTAAAAGTCGTTTCATCACCGTAGTATAAGGAGCAAGAACAATATCATCTTGGTCCATTCCCATTGAGTTATATCCTTTCGTCTTCAATACACCCGTAATGCGGAAAGGTATTTTATTGAAACGTATTATTCTTCCTACTGGATCAGTGCCATCAGGAAATAGATTATCGGCAATCGTTTTACCTATCACACATACTTTAGCCGAACTTTGTATATCCGATTCAGTAAACATATCACCATTATCGATTGATAATTGTCGGATATCTAAATAGTCTAAGCCAACACCACTAACTGATGATGGATAGTTGTTATTACCATTCACAAACTGACCCGATGAAGATACATTAGGGCTAATACCGGCTAAATAGTTGGTCTCATCTCTTAGCTTTTCATAATTATCAAGTTTAAGCGTTTGCATCTCAGATGCATCTCTGCGTACACCACCACGTGTGTCACCTCCGGGATGAATCATAATCATATTCGAGCCCATCTCGGCTATTTGACTCTGAATGCTTTGTTTAGAGCCTTGACCAATAGCCAACATCGTAATTACCGAAGCAACTCCAATAATGATGCCGAGCATGGTTAAGAATGCGCGCATCTTATTGTTGGCAAGAGCGCGCAATGCTATTTTAAATAAATTGGTTCCGTTCATTGTTTTCTATTAGGTAGCTTCTAACTAATCATTATTCTTAGGCAGTAAGTTATAAGCTTCTGCTGCTGATTGAATTGCTGGATTGATGGTATCTTCAATTACTCTTCCGTCTTTCAACCAAATATTACGACTGCTATATTGAGCAATTTCAGGGTTGTGAGTTACGAAAATAATCGTACGACCTTCGGAATGGAGCTTCTGGAATAACATCAATATCTCATATGAAGTACGCGTATCCAAGTTACCGGTTGCTTCATCGGCTAAGATAACAGCAGGATCGTTCACTAAAGCACGTGCTATAGCTACACGCTGCATCTGACCACCTGACATTTGATTGGACTTATGTTCTAAACGATCGCCTAAGCCAACAGCGATTAATGCATCGATTGCCTTTTTGCGACGCACGCTTGCACTTATAGTTGAATTATACATCAAAGGTAACTCTACATTCTCTACAGCTGTAGTTTTAGGAAGCAGGTTATAACTTTGAAACACAAAGCCAATTTTACGATTACGTAACACAGCTCTTTGTGCTTTGCTCATAGACTTAACAGGAGTTCCATCAAGAAGAAATTCTCCTTCTGTAGGTGTGTCAAGGCATCCTAAGGTGTTGAGGAGAGTTGATTTGCCCGAACCGGATGTGCCCATAATCGTAACAAACTCGCCTTGATGGATATCAAAGTTCACTCCACGAAGTGCATGAACAATCTCATCGCCTACCAAGAAATCTCTACGAATATTATGCAACTCTATAATTTTCTTATTCATGATACTTATTTCTTTTTGCTTCCTGGAGGGCCTGGCATAAACGGACTTTGTTCTGAGCCTTGTCCTTTAATTTCTTGTGCGCTTGTAGTAACAATATTACCTTCTAAGATTACAGGAAATCCTTCTGATACTCCGTCAATAATTTCAGTTTGGATGCCATTGCTAATACCAATCTTAACAGGATGAGCAGTAAATACATTATTGTCTTTTGTCCAAAGTTTATGCTCGGCGTTTATGTCATTTACAATATCTTCTTCTGATATCAATGGAATTTCTGGATTAAAACGTAATGCTTTAGTCGGAACACTCAATACATCTTTTTTATCGAGTGTGAAGATGGTGACATTTGCTGTTAAACGGGGTTTTAATTTTAAGTCTGGATTTTGTGCTGAGATAACCACTTCGTAGGTTACAACACTTTCGCTTGACGAACCGGAAGAACTGTTGCTTGCACTTCCTAAACGGATCTGTGTAACTTGTCCATCGAATGTATCATTAGGATATGCATCTACAGTAAAAGCTACTCTTTGTCCTTCTTTTACTTCGCCTATATCAGCCTCATCTACATCAGCCACAACTTGCATTTGAGTTAAATCGGCGGCAATGGTAAATAGAGTAGGAGTCTCGAACCCAGCAGCAACCGTTTGACCTTCTTCTACAGCGCGATTGATAACTACACCGTCGATAGGTGATGTGATAGTAGCATAAGATAAATTGCGTTGAGCCTTCGCTAATGCTGCCTTACTGCTATCGAATAAGCTTTTTGACTTTTCATAATTATAAAGGGCTAGTTCATAATCTGTTTCACTGATCAATTTTTTATCGTGAAGTGTTTTACTACGTTCATAATTACGCAATTGATAATCATATTCTGCTTTATTACCATCATACGAAGCCTGGGCAGATGCCATTTCGCTTTGCAAAGTGATTTTATCCATCTCGGCAATAAGCTGTCCTTTTGTAACTACCGAATTATAGTCAGCATACAACTTATCGACAATACCAGAGACTTGTGTACCAACTTCAACTTCGGTAACAGGTTCTATGGTTCCGGTAGCTGTTACAGAGTTAGAAATATCTTCTTTATTAACCTTTACGGTTACAAAGGATATCTGTGTTTTATCTTTTCTCCCTACCAAAAACACTAGGGCGACTACCACCACAGCGAGTATGGTTAGAACAATGAGAATAGTTTTTTTCTTCTTCATATCTTATTATTGTTATAGACTAATGTTGAATATTCAAAATGATATATTGGTTGATGGGTTTTATAGATTAATCTTTTCACCCTGATAGAAACGTAGAAGCTGTGTATTCAAAAGAGCGAGATACTTGGCCTGAAGAGCTTCTTGACGTGCACTCGCATAGTTGTTTTTCTCGGTTAGCAGATCTAAAATATTTTTCATACCAAGATTAAATTGCTCAGATATTAATTCGTAACTAGTTTGAGCGCTCGATTCATTCATCTCGGCAGCAACATACTTTTGTTGTGCGCTATATGCATCTTGCCAATACCCTTCAATAATACGATACAACTCTTTTTGCTGATCTTGCAAGTTCAAGACACTCGTCTCGTGTTGTAGTTTGGCTTTCTCTACTGCACTTTTAGTTTGTCTGTTATTAAAGATGGGAACGCTTACTGTTATACCCGCCGAGTTATTCCATCCGTTTTTTACCTGATTGGAAAACGTATAATCTGTCCCGCTAGTATTGTTGGTGCCGACACCGGCGGTTAAACTGATGGTTGGCATATATCCAGATCGAGCGATATCGATACCTAATACAGATGCTTCAATATTCAATCTGCTAGCTTCAATCTCAGGTCTCATAGCCAATGCTGCTTGATATACTTCCGATTTATCTTGAAGAGGAGCTAGTATGACATTGTTATCTATCTCAATCATATAGATATTCATCTCTTCGTCTTCATCAATTTCGAGAAGTTGTTTCAATTGAAGTTTGTAATTCTCTAATGTCATTTGCGCGGTTACCAATTGATAATTATCGGAACTCACTTGTGACTCCAATTGAGCTACATCTACTCTTGATAAACTTCCGGCAGCCAATAGCTCTTTACCACGTTCATGTTGAGCCCTACTTACTGCTAATGTATTTTCATTGATGATAACCGATTCCATGGCATACATAATTTGTACATAAGATTGCAGAATGGTCTCCTCAATACTATTTTCAGACGAGCTTACTTCAAGCAAAGAGACATTGGTGTTTATTTTCTCTTGCTCAATTGTTTTCAATCGTTTACCACCGTTGTATATAACCCATTGTGCATTTAGACCGTAATTACCATTATAACTTGTTTTACTGTTGCTCTTTAGAATCTCTCCATTGCTGACATAATCAGTCGATTCTTGAAAAGGTCTATTTACCACATTTTGACTCGTAGAGAACGACAAGCTTGGGAATAATGCAGACTTGGCAGTCAACTGATCAACATAAGCGCTTTTCGCACTAATACGATCTTTGCGCAAATTAATGTTATTATTCAATGCATACTGAATACATTCATTCAAAGTCCATATTCTAGGACGGCTGTTTGTATTAAGATCAATTGCGGATAATTCATTTTCAGTGACTGTTTGAGCCTGAATAGAATTAAATCCACAATTGATGCTTGTCAAACAAAGTACGATTAATATATTTTTTTTTATCTGTTTCATCTTTCTACCTAATTATTGGCTTGGTTTATATTACAAATGTAGAGGGCCTAATCTTATTGATAAAATTAGATAGACAAAGCCTATTTATTTGTCGTCGGAACTCTTCATTGTCTCGATAAGAAAGTTTAAGATGTTATTATTTGTCAGATACACCAATTATTTAGAAATTTGCAGCTTCAATAAGGTATTAATTATATAATGGATAACAATAAAACAATAGCTGCTTTATTCGATTTGGATGGAGTAGTGCTTGATACTGAGAGCCAGTATACCGTATTTTGGGATAAACAAGGGCTCAAGTATTTAAACATAGAAGACTTCTGTGCAACCATCAAGGGACAGACACTTACTCAAATCTTTGATAAACATTTTGCAGGAGAGTACGAGCAGTATCGAACTCAAATAACTATCGACTTGGTTGAATTTGAGAGTAAAATGAGTTATGAATACATTTCAGGAGCACAAGAATTTATTGCTGACTTAAAAAGAAATGGAGCGAAAATAGCTGTTGTAACTAGTTCAAATCAGAAAAAGATGGAGAATGTATATCATGCACATCCAGATTTTAAGAATCAATTCGACGTTATTTTAACTGGCGACATGTTTGAACGATCAAAACCCAATCCAGATTGTTTTTTAAAAGGAATGGAAATCTTTAATACCTCTCCCGAAAATAGTTTTGTTTTTGAGGATTCCTTTCATGGATTGGAAGCTGGTAGAAGATCTGGAGCAATCGTTATTGGGTTGGCTACTACAAACTCACGCGAATCTATTGCCGATAAGGCATGTTTAGTAATAGATAACTTCGAAAATATGAGTTATCAAGGGCTTTTAAAGCTTAGTTAAATACTTTCAGAATGAATTTTTGCAAGTTACTAATATAAAATAGTAACTTTGCAGCCAATTTTTTTAATTAAACATTTTTCAATTATGGCTGGTTATATATCAGATGATACCCGAAAAGTAACAACGCATCGTCTTATTGAGATGAAGCAAAGAGGTGAAAAGATTTCTATGCTTACTGCATACGATTATACAATGGCACAAATCGTAGATGGTGCTGGAATGGATGTTATATTAGTAGGCGATTCTGCATCAAACGTAATGGCTGGTAATGTAACCACACTACCTATTACACTCGATCAGATGATTTATCATGGTAAATCAGTTGTACGTGGTGTGAAACGTGCAATGGTTGTAGTAGATATGCCTTTTGGCTCTTATCAAGGAAACGAACTAGAAGGTCTTGCATCTGCTATTCGTATTATGAAAGAGAGTCACGCTGATGCTTTGAAACTAGAAGGTGGAGAAGAAATTATTGAAACGGTTAAACGTATCTTGAGTGCTGGTATTCCTGTGATGGGACATCTTGGATTAATGCCACAATCAATCAATAAATATGGTACATATACAGTACGTGCCAAAGATGATACTGAAGCTGAAAAACTAATCAGTGATGCGAAATTACTTGAAGAAGCGGGCTGTTTCGCAATTGTATTAGAGAAAATTCCTGCATCTCTTGCAGCTAGAGTTTCTAAAGAATTGACGATTCCTGTAATTGGAATTGGAGCCGGAGGTGATGTAGATGGCCAAGTTCTTGTTGTTCAAGATATGTTGGGTATGAATCATGGATTCCGTCCACGCTTCTTGCGTCGTTATGCAGATTTGCATGCCGTAATGACCGATGCGCTTAGTCGTTATATTTCTGATGTGAAAAACTGCTATTTCCCTAACGAGAAAGAACAGTATTAATTAATAATATGGTAAACAATTTGTGTACAACTCAATTTATGCGGGTATGTATTGCTAATTTGTTATTTTTTATATCCTTATATATGCTTTTTCCGGTTATCCCATTAGAGATGACTGATCGTCTAAGCATATCAATTGCCGATACAGGAAGCTTGTTTCTATTGCTCACGGCTGGGATGTTTGTTGTAGGTCCGTTTTCTGCTTATATAATTGATGCTTATAAACGAAAGAATGTTTGTATCATTTCTTCTTTGGCAATGCTCGGATGTACAATTGGTTATTTCTTTGTTCAAACATACCCACAGTTGATGATTCTATGTGCTGTGCAAGGACTGTTTGTTGGGATGGGTACGATATCAGGTGTTACATTAGCCATCGATATCACGCATACTAATATGCGCAGTTATGGCAACCTAACATTTTCTTGGATGGTTAGAATGGGCATGTTTGTTGGAATAGCTTTAGGTGTATGGATATACCAATGGTATAGTTTTCAATTACTTTTATATGCATCAGTTGCATTTGGATTGTTGGGTATTTTATTCCTTTCGAGAGTTTATGTCCCATTTAGAGCACCAATCGTTACTTGTATGTGCTCTACCGATCGCTTTTTCCTAGTTAGAGGATGGATACCTGCTATCAATTTAATAATTATAGCGTTAGTTCCAGGATTGGTTATTCCAATCTTCCATCATTATACCTATGGGATAGTTATTGCTGACATTGAATTGCCATATTACACTTTTGTAATGATAGGATTTCCTTTTGCTTTGATTCTTTATCGTCTCTTTTTTAAAAACGATAAGTCATTTGTTGCAATATCGATAGGATTGGCTTTGATGTTCTTATCCATGCTTTTCCAACAATTTTCATTGGGAGTATATTCTCCTATACTTTTGGGGATAGGAATGGGATTGGTAGCTCCGGAGTTTCTTTTGGTTTTTGTTAAGCTCTCTCATCATTGCCAGCGTGGAACAGCTAATACTACTCATTTCTTATCATGGAGTTTAGGTATCGCATCGGGCATAGCTCTTGCTTGTTATCTTCAACATAATAACCAAGGGAATTCAATCGTTTCCTATGCTATTATTGCATCCGTTGTGGCTTTGATATTCTTTCTTGCTGTAACTTATCCATATTTTAAGAGCAAGCGCGTTAGATAATTAATAACATATTATAAGCTAAAAGGGCATTTAAGATAACTCATCTTAAATGCCCTTTCTTTGTATATTAATTGTTGAATGTTATCTTAGCTTCTCCACCGGCTTTCAGATTCAGTTCTACCATTGCTGAATCATTTTGTGTTTTCTTTCCATCTAAGTCGATGACTAAATTATGCGTATTAGTTGGTCTTTTCAATCTGTAAATGCCATCATTTACTGCTTTTATTATTGCTTGTTGAGCTTTGCCATCCTTCCATTCTAAATCTACAGTTGCGCCCCCGCGGACTTTCAATCCATGAAATTTACCATTTGCCCAACTATCGGGTAGGGCGGGTAGTAGATGTATAAAACCATCTTGGCTTTGTAGTAGCATCTCTCCAATACCTGCTGTGCCTCCCCAATTACCATCTATCTGAAATGGAGGATGCGAACAGAATAAATTGGGAAATGTACCACTGCCATGTTGTTTGGGATTTTCTGCTGTATATGCAGGCACAAGTAAACTTTTAAAAAGCTTGTATGCTCTATTCCCATCACCCAATCGTGCCCAGAAATTGATTTTCCAAGCTCGGCTCCAACCAGTTCCACCATCACCTCTATTTTCTAATGTTGTTTTGCAAGCTTTAGCAAGTTCAGGAGTAAATGTTGTCGATATTTGATTTCCGGGATGTAAACCATATAAATGAGAAACGTGACGATGTTGAGGCTCTGCCTCTTCGTAATCTTCCAACCATTCCATCAAATAACCTTTATTACTTATTTGATTGGGAGGGAACTTCTGTAAAGCAGTAGCAAGTTGATTACTATACTCGTGATCTTGATTTAAAATAGTGGCAGCTTCAATAACATTTTTATATAGCTCGCTAACCAATTGAATATCCATCGTTGGTCCCATGCAAATACTTACAGGTGTGCGGTCATCACCTACATAGAAAGTGTTTTCTGGAGAGGAAGTAGGAGCAGTTACTAACCATCCGTTTGATGGCTCTTCTACCATAGTAGTTAGGAAGAATTCTGATGCTCCTTTTAACGTTGGATATATCTCTTGAAGATAAGCCTTATCTTGTGTATATAGATAATGTTCCCATAAATGAGCACATAACCATGCACCTCCGGTATTTGTTGCTCCCCACGATGGATGTTCACCGGGTGCTGTGTAGTTCCAAACATTGGTCATCATGTGCGCTACCCATCCTTTTGCTTTATCTCCATAAAATGCTTTTGCACTCTTTGTACCACTTTCTACCAACCCATTAGTTAGCTCTATTAATGGTAAGTGAAGTTCTGAAAGATTACCTTGCTCAGCTGGCCAATGGTTCATCTGTACATTAATGTTGGTATGGTAATCACCATTCCACGGAGTAGAAATATCGTTTGCCCACAATCCTTGTAGATTGGGAGGAAGTGATCCCGGACGAGTAGAACTAATCAATAAATATCTGCCATAGTTATAGTATAGAGCTGCCATAGTAGGATCTTCGTCTTTCTGGAAATTGATAATTCGTTGATCTGTTGGTAGACTCTGATTCGAAGCAACTCCTTCAATTGATATTCCGGCACGATTGTATAAAGATTTATAGCTATCAATAGCCTCTTTCTCGATATCTTTTATATCACGTTGCATGGCATTAGCGAGTAACTCTTTTGCATGTTGCAAATATCTCTCTTTCTCAAAGAATGATGTTGCTGCTGTTGCAATTATCCATATTTCATCTGCCTCTTCAATCTTTATGCTATGCTCCGTTTCCTGTTTGTTACCTTTGCCGATTATTAGGGCATCTGCACAGATTGCATAACCTATTCCTGGCGTATTTGCTACACCACTATCTAAATTGCCAGTCAAAAGTAACATGCCGTTTGAAGTAGTTGTAGCTAGATCGTTTTCTTTACTATTAATCGGTCTACTAATGTTGAATTCGAGATTGAGCTGTCCTGGTAGATTTGACTTCAAATGAATCAACATTACATCTTGGTCTCTAGACACGAAATAACGACGAGTATATCTATTCTTTCCACGCGAATAATTGGTATAAGCCAAAGATGTTGTCAGGTCTAATCCTCGTTCGTAAAGTAGGGTAGTATCATTAGCCGAATATGCATAGTCTATATCAAGATTAGCCAAAAGTTGGAACGTACCATAAGTACCTCCTTTCTCAGGCTTACGTGGTACAAAGCTTTTATACATTAATTCTTGTGCCTCTTTATTCTTGCCATTAAAAAGCAATTGTTGTATTTTGGGCAAACAACTAGCAGCATCATTGTTACTATAGTCAGCTTCAGAACCGCTCCACATACTTATCTCGTTCAGTACAATTCGCTCTTTGTCAACCCCACCATCTGGCATCATGCCAAGTCGGCCGTTACCAAGGGGAATTGTCTCTTCCCATTGCATGGCAGGTTGTTTAAACATCAATCTCTCTTCAGAGTTAGATTTAATAGATTGTCTTGTACACGATAGTAAGATTAAAAGACTACTCAGATAACTGAGTTTGAGGATGAATTTCATAGTAGTTTTATATTTATATTTTAAGGTTATAAGTAGGGGATGAAAATAATCAATCCTACTATGGCGGCTGCAATAGCACATATCAATACTGCTCCTGCAGCCAAATCTTTTACTTTGCCTATATCTTTATTCCATTGTGGAGAAACTACGTTGGCCAATTTCTCAATTGCTGTATTAAATGCTTCTGCTGCAAATACGATACCAATGCATAAGATGATAGCAATCCATTCTCCTTGTGTGATACTAAAGAGAAAACCGGCTGTTATAACTCCAACCATGGCAACAAGGTGTATCCAGGCGTTATGTTCGTCAAACAGCCATCTCAAGCCACGAAAGGCATATACAAAACTTTCTAACCTTTTGCGTATACTAAATGATTTCTTACTCATTATATTGGTTTCAATTATATTATTAGCTGAAGTTACAATTGAAATGAGACTTTTAAGTTCTGCTCACTTGTTTCACCCCTTTCACAGTACGTAACTTCTTTATTAGTGCCTCCAATCGTCCAGTATCACCAACCATAATAGTCAATGTTCCCGAAAACAATCCATCGTTCGAATCGATACCAATTGCACGCAATGAGATATCGTTCTCTTTAGAGATGATGGAGGTGATATTGGTTACGATACCAATATCATCATGTCCTACTACACGCAGAGTAATTGGATATTGAGTTCCTTGTGATTTTCCGGCCCATTTAGCTTTAACGAAACGATAACCAAAACGATCGCGCATTTGATCAGCATTCGGACAGTCAGTACGATGTACTTTGATACCTCCCGAAACGGTTACGAAACCAAATACATCATCACCATAAATAGGATTACAACACTTAGCCAACTTAAAGTCGATGCCTTTTAAGTCTTGGTCTATAACCAAAACATCTTCTTTACTATTGCTGGTTTCATCTGCTTGGGGTTGTAAATTATACCCCTCAGCACTTCTGTAAGTTATTTCATCGTGCGAATCGCTTTCACGCTTCTTTTGCTCAATGTATTTATCTAATACATCATTTACATCTAATTTTTCATCGGCAATGGCTTGATAAAATTCAGTAACGACTTTAAAGCCCATGCGTTTTATCATTCTCATCATTACACCTTCATCGTAGTCTAATTTTCTGTTTTTAAACTTACGCTCCAATGTTTCTTTGGCAAAATCTAACTGAGTAGCTGCCATCTCTTTCAAAGCCTGACGAATTTTATTGCGTGCTTTGGAGGTCGTTACAATCTTCAACCAATCGCGTTTAGGCGTTTGAGTATTTGAAGTCATGATTTCCACCTGATCGCCACTATTCAATATTTGTTTGAGCTGTACATTCTTTCCGTTAACTTTGGCGCCAATGCATTTGCTACCAAGTTTACTATGTATATGAAAAGCAAAGTCAAGTACGGTTGCGCCTTTGGGTAGTTTAAACAAATCACCTTTAGGCGTGAATACAAATACTTCATCCTCATAAAGATCCATTTTAAACTGGTCCATCATTTGTAAAGAGTCGCTGTCTGAATTTTCAAGTGCTTCACGTACCGACGTTAACCACTCGTCCAATCCATTCTCTCCTTTTACACCTTTGTATCTCCAGTGTGCAGCAAGTCCTCGTTCTGCAATCTCGTCCATACGTTTGGTGCGTATCTGTACCTCTACCCATTTCCCTTCAGGACCCATAACGGTAATATGCAGAGATTCATATCCATTGCTCTTAGGAATAGAAAGCCAATCGCGCAAACGTTTAGGGTTCGGTTGATACATATCTGTAACAATCGAATAGGCTTGCCAACACTCTTGCTTTTCTTTATCATCGTCCGAGTCTATAATGATACGAATAGCAAATAAATCGTATATGTTTTCAAAAGCAGTTTTCTGCTTCTGCATTTTATTCCAAATCGAATGAATAGATTTCGTACGCCCCTTGATATCGAACTTCAATCCTGAAGCTCCCACTTTATTTTTTATTGGTTCAATGAATGAAGCAATGTATTTATCGCGCGATGCTTTTGTCTCATTCAACTTATCCTTGATGAGATAATACATCTCTTTGCGCATGTATTTTAAAGATAAATCTTCTAGTTCAGATTTTATCTTGTAGAGTCCCAATTTGTGTGCGAGGGGAGCATATAAGTAGGCTGCTTCATTGGCTACCTTCAATCGATCTTCTTCGTTGTCTGTATCTTTAATATGACGCATCAAGTTCAATCTATCTGCAATCATGATTAAGATTACACGCATATCCTCGGCAAACGATAAAAGCAGGTTTCTAAAGTTCTCTGATTGAATGGCCGGACTCTTCTCATAAAGCTCATTTGTTTTGAGCAATCCTTTAATGATTCCCGCTACATCATCGTCAAATTCTTTTTTAACATCATCGAGCGATAAAATGCCTTGTTTAACTACCGGATGCAACATAATGCCAGTCAATCCTGACCCTTTCATTCCTATCTCATTTGCTACAATCATTGCTGTTCGCATATCATGTATGATAGGGTGCATTCCAAAGTTGTTGCGGGTAAGTTTTTTGTTGATAACACTATCAGTCAAGTATTTTTTCAGATTACGAATATTATCTGAAGAAACACTGTCGGCAGCCAAAAGATATAGCTGCTTATATAATGACAAGAATTCTCGTTTCTCGATATCGGTTCTATAAGTTATATTATCCATCTTATTTATTCTACCATGTGGATTATTATGCCGTAAAAATATACTTTTTTATTTAAAATATCCTTTATTCATGATACATTTTAATATGCCTATGGCTATTATACTATAACCGACTCTAAGGGAAGATAATTATTATAACAATGCCATTTTGAATAAAGTTATATATGTAATTTGTATACTACTTTCAGTAATTATTTTAATTATGGTTCTAAAAAGTTGGTTTACTTTTGCCATCTATTTCATTGCATGGTTTTTATGCTGTTTGTACTAAAGAAGCTTATGGCTAGAATCAGATAATATATAAACAACTATATTTGCTGTCAAATCAATACAATTTTATTATAATTATGAAGTTTCTTCTTATCGCTTTCGCAATAACGGTATTACCCGATCTTTACATTTGGAGTCAATTTATTCACGGACAAAATATATGGTGGAACATCCTTTATTGGATTCCTTTGGCACTTATTATCCTTTCTCTTGTCATGGGGTTTTGGGGCGGAGTAGCTCCAACCTTTTTCCTCAACTTGTTTTTTGTTTTGCTGCTTACTACTGCCATCCCTAAGCTTTTATTTGCTGCAGTCTCTTTATCTGGACGCTTAGTCTCTTATATAATATCTCCAGCTGCATACATAGCAAATGTTGTTGGTGTAGCAGTTGTTGCACTTACTGTATGTGGAGCTATCTATGGATTGACAGTTGGTTGGCGAAAATTGACGGTTAAAGATATGACTATCTCTTCACAGCGTATACCTGATTCTTTTAATGGATATCGTATCGTTCAATTATCCGATTTGCATATCTCTACTTTTCACTTATCACCTCAAACTATCGACAAACTCGTAAAGATGGTTAATGGTCTCAATGCTGATGCCATTGTTTTTACGGGCGACTTAGTCAATCTTACTCCTGATGAGCTAGATCCATTTATGGATGTTCTTTCTCAATTTAAATCAAAAGATGGAGTCTTCTCTGTCTTAGGTAATCACGATTATTGTATTTATGGACGCTATAAAGATGCTTCAGTACAGGCAGGAAATTTAAAAGAGGTAATTGCTCGTCAAAAAGAACTTGGTTGGGATCTGTTATTAAATGAAAATAGAATCCTTCGTCGAGGTAATGATAGTATAGCGCTTGTTGGTGTAGAAAACGATGGAACACCTCCATTCCCTTCGTATGCGAATATGCCAAAAGCTTTAAAAGGAATCGAGGATGATACATATAAGGTATTACTTAGTCACGATCCTACACATTGGCGTAGAGATGTATTGCCAAACACGAACATTGATCTTACATTGGCTGGACATACACACTCCATGCAGTTCCGCATAGGGGATTTCTCTCCATCAATGTGGACTTACAACGAATGGGGTGGTACTTACTATGAGGATGATAGAGTACTTCATGTAAATACAGGTACTGGTGGTAATGTTCCATTCCGTTTTGGTGCATGGCCCGAAATAACACTTATTACACTAAACAACAAATAACAGACGAAGTGAATTAGTCTATTCTATAAGCAATAAACCCAGCTGATGATTTAATGATCTATCACGCTGGGTTTTTATTTTGGTTTACAATTAATGGAAATTACCTCTTTATAATTTGTGGTAAAATGCTGTGATAGTAACTCCTGTTTGAGCTTCCATTTGCATCCATTGCCTTGAGCAGCTACTTTCAACAGTTGTCCGTGTTTACCATTAATTCTATCAACTGTCTCCATCAATCGTTCTCGTTTTTCTCTATCCATTTCATCAAAAAGACCTAGTTGAGAAGTGTTCGTTATCTCCGTAATGATTACTCCTACTTTCTTGTATTGATATCCATTCATAAATATTTGTTTCAATCCAAGCAACGCATAATGCACAATCTCTAAAGTGTCGCAGGTCGGTATAGGAAATTTTACTAATGTGTTCTTCCAATATTGCGGCAAGTCTACTCTAACCCCATTAGTATGAATAAATACCAATAGCGAACTTGCATATCCTTTCTGTTGACGCAATTTTCTGGCACACGTAGCGGCATGTGTAGCAATTGCTTCTGATAGATTATCATAATCATCAATCATTTTTCCAAAACTTCTCGATGTACAAATCTGCTTTTTAGCAGGTGGGGCCGATTCCATGTCAAAACAAGCAACTCCGCGTAACTCTTTCCATGTTCGCTCACCTACGACTGTCATATTCTTTCTTACCCATGCTTGTGATAGTAATGTAAAATCGTATGCCGTTATTACGCCTTGTTGCGCTAGCTTTCGTGTTTGTCGTCTACCAATTCCCCATACATCACCTATCTTAGTTAGTTGAAGAGCCTTAATCCTTTTCTCATCTGTGTCTATTATGCACACACGTTTGTATGCCGTATACTTCTTAGCGAATTTATTGGCTAACTTTGCCAATGTCTTGGTGTGCGCTATGCCCAAGCTAACAGGAATTCCCGTTCCTTTATATACTTTTCTCACTACCTCACTCCCCAGCTTGATGATATCTTGTATGCCCTCAAAGTTAATAAAGGCTTCATCGATAGAGTATATTTCTAGCTCCGGAACATTTTCGGCGATAATAGACATAACGCGACTCGACATATCACCATAAAGGGTATAGTTGCTCGAAAAAATAGAGACGTTATGCTTCTCGGCAATATCCTTAATTTGATAAGCCGGTACGCCCATCTTAATACCAAGTGCCTTGCTCTCGTTCGAACGAGCTATTACGCATCCGTCATTATTGCTTAACACAACAATGGGCTTATCGTTGAGAGAAGGATTAAATACCCTTTCGCACGATGCATAAAAATTATTGCAATCGATGAGGCCGTACATCAGCGTTTTCTTCTATTTTTCTTTATGGTATAGGTCACAATACCCCATACTGTGAAGTCATTATCTTCGGTAACTTTAATAGTCGGATATTTAGGATTGCTTGGCACTAGATAAGCGATGTTATCTTCCATGCGTACACGTTTCAAAGTAAACTCACCATCTAGATAGCATACTGCCAAATCATCATCTTGGAGCTCGAGCGATTTATCAATCACCAATACATCACCTTCAAATATTCCTTCATCTTTCATTGAATCGCCTACAACACGACCATAAAAGGTACTTGCTGGATGATCAATTAATGTCTTGTTTAGATCAATCGATTGTTCCAAGTAGTCTTGTGCCGGACTGGGAAATCCTGCACGTATTCCTTCCTCTGCATAGGGTAGAGGTAGGCTGCTTGATATGTCTATTGAAAGTATCTCTAGATTTTTCATACTGCAAAAATAAGAAAGAGTTATGTTAAAAGCAATTTCGTTATCTTATGTTTAATCGTAGCAATTAGTTATATAACAATAGAGTGCTATTTTTTTATTCTATATAAACAGCTAATAAATAACATTTTTTGTACATTTGACAACAATACAAAAATTAAGAAATATAAAATATTATGATTACGCTAGAAGACAAAGAACAATTAGCGGCTAAAGGCATCACTGAGGCTCAAATAGAATCACAATTAGCAAGCTTTGCAAAAGGATTTCCCTATTTACAACTTTATGCAGCAGCATCGGTAGAGAAAGGAATCGTTCGTCTCGATAATGATCAACAACAAGCTTTTCTTAGTGCTTGGGATGAATATACACAAAGTGGTAAGAGTATTATGAAACTTGTGCCGGCATCGGGTGCAGCTAGTCGTATGTTCAAAGATCTATTTGAATTCCTCGAAGCTCCCTATAATGAACCAACAAAACCCTTTGAGCAGAAGTTCTTTGCAAATATTACTCATTTTGCATTCTATGGAGATCTTAATTCAGCATGCGTGCGTTTGTTCGACAAAGATATCCCTCAACTTATTCTCGAAGGCGAATACAAGAAGATTGTTGCTGTGTTGCTCGATGCAGATGGTTTAGGTTATGGACAATTGCCAAAAGGCTTATTGTTGTTTCACAATTACCCCGATGGTGCTCGTACGCCGCTCGAAGAACATCTTGTAGAAGGTGCACTCTATGCTGCCGATGCTAATGGTTGCGTTGATGTGCACTTCACCGTTTCACCGGAACATCGCTCTATGTTCGAGTATTTGGTAGCCGATAATGCAGGCAAATACGAGAAAGAATATAATGTAAACTATCGCGTTACTTTCTCGGAACAAAAGTCAAACACAGATACTATTGCTGCCGATATGAATAATCAGCCTTTTCGTGATAAAGGCAAATTGCTTTTCCGTCCCGGTGGTCATGGTGCATTGATAGAGAACTTAAACGACCTAGATACCGATGTTGTATTCATTAAGAATATTGATAATGTAGTACCCGATCGTCTTAAGGGAGATACTATACAATACAAAAAACTGATTGCAGGAGTGTTAGTAGAACTTCAACGTCAAACTTTCCAATACCTCGAGCTACTCGAGAGCGGTGAATATACCCACGAACAGGTCATGGAGATTGTTCAATTCTTACAAAAGAAACTATATTGCAAGAATCCTGATATAAAGAATCTCGAAGATGCGGAGCTGGTACTTTACCTAAAAAATAAACTCAATCGCCCTATGCGTGTATGTGGTATGGTGAAGAATGTAGGCGAACCAGGTGGTGGTCCATTCCTTGCATACAATCACGATGGTACTATCTCTCTTCAAATCTTAGAAAGCTCACAGATTGATATGAGTGATCCGACAAAAAAAGCAATGTTCGAAGGAGGTACACACTTCAATCCGGTCGATTTAGTTTGTGCAGTGCGCAATTATAAAGGTCAAAAATTCGATTTAACCAAATATGTTGATCCCGAAACAGGTTTCATCTCCTATAAATCAAAAAATGGAAAAGAGCTCAAAGCACTTGAGCTTCCTGGATTGTGGAATGGGGCAATGAGTGATTGGAATACTGTTTTTGTAGAGGTTCCTTTGACTACATTCAATCCTGTTAAAACAGTCAACGATTTACTTCGCGAACAGCATCAATAAAATGAATGTATCTTGGATAGGATAAATCATTTATTTCAAAAGATTTTAGTAGGAAGTATAGCATCCTGTCTATACTTCCTACCCGTTAATGCCCAAGATACTATTCAGGTATATAAACCTTTGCTTCATAAACTTTCCGCCGATTTCCGTCCGGAATATGTGTTTCAGACAAATGACTTTTTGAGAGGTGAGAATGATCACCATGCATGTATCGATCAGGCATATGCTTTTCATTTATCCTATTCTTTTCAGTATGATGAGGCTAGCACTATCGGGCGCATATACGGAAACCCTTACCAAGGCATAGGTATAGGTAGTTACACTTTCAATAATACTGCCGAAATGGGTAATCCCATTGCGTTTTATGTTTTCCAAGGAGCACGCCTTTTACAATTCACTAAACGAATTCATCTCAATTACGAATGGAATTTTGGTGTTTCCTCAGGCTGGAAACCCTATAATTCGATTACCAATCCCAATAATGGTGGAGTAGGTACTGCGCTCAATGCCTACATTAATCTAGGTTTATATGTCAATTATTCAGTTACCCAACACATCGATCTAATCACCGGCTTTACATTAAGTCATTTCTCCAATGGTAATACAAAATATCCCAATGCAGGTATCAATAATGGAGGATTTCGTTTAGGTGTAGCCTATTATTTCAATCGTACCGAGGAACAAATAAATGGCGCACAAGATAAAGCATATATTCCTCCTTTTCATCGTCACATGACATACGACTTAATGATGTTTGGCTCTTGGCGCCGCAAGGGAGTACCTTTTGAAGATCGATTCTTGGCAGATCCAATTCATTATGCTGTAGCTGGCTTTAGCTTTGTGCCGATGTATAATTTCTGCTACCGTTTTCGAGCAGGGATAGGAATAGATGGTGTTTACGATGCTAGTTCCAATGTAACAGCCGAAGAGTTGACTGTCGAGTTGCATAGAACAAAAAATGATGATTCATCAATTGATCTCAACCAATTCCTTTTTCATCAAGCTCCTTTTAACCGCCAAGTAGCACTTGGGGCATCACTACGTGCAGAATATGTAATGCCCTTCTTCAGTATCAATGTAGGAGTAGGATACAATTTTCTCTATGCCAAAGGCGATACACGCGGTTCCTATCAGCAATTGGCCCTAAAGATAAAACTATTTAAAGGCTCTTACCTTAATATAGGATACAACCTTCATAACTTTAATATTCCTAACTTCTTAATGCTCGGAATAGGGTATCGTTTTAATCACAATCGATAAATCTTAATTTTAAAAGAATTGCTTACATATTCGGTTTTATATTTCATTAATGATAAAATATAATCGAATTGTGTTACTTTTGCAGAGTGAATTTAAAATTCAGAAATAAATGAAAAAAATACTTCTACTTGGCTCGGGCGAACTCGGCAAAGAGTTTGTTATCTCGGCTCAACGCAAAGGTCAATATGTGATTGCTTGCGATTCATACGAAAATGCACCGGCTATGCAAGTAGCCAATGAGTACGAGGTTATCAACATGTTGCATGGTGACGATCTTGACCAAGTTGTACGCAAACATCGTCCTGATATTATTGTTCCCGAAATTGAAGCAATCCGTACTGAGCGTCTTTACGATTACGAAAAGCTAGGCATTCAAGTAGTGCCAAGTGCTCGTGCTGCCAATTTTACAATGAACCGCAAAGCCATTCGCGATTTGGCTGCAAAAGAACTAGGACTTAAAACAGCTCGTTATTATTACGCAACAACTCTTGATGAACTTAAAACAGCTGCCGAAGATATTGGTTTTCCTTGTGTAGTAAAACCTCTTATGTCATCATCGGGCAAAGGACAATCATTAGTGAAAAGCGCTGAAGAACTAGATGCTGCTTGGGAATACGGATGTAGTGGAAGTCGTGGCGATATCCGCGAACTAATTATCGAAGAATTTATTAAGTTCGATAGCGAGATTACATTGCTTACTGTTACGCAAAAAGAAGGACCAACTCTTTTCTGTCCTCCAATTGGTCACATCCAAAAAGGAGGAGACTATCAAGAAAGCTTTCAACCAGCTCCAATCGATCCTTTACATTTAAAAGAGGCACAAGATATGGCAGCAAAAGTAACCGAAGCCCTAACAGGTGCCGGCTTATGGGGTGTTGAATTCTTCTTAAGTCACGAGAATGGTGTTTATTTCTCTGAATTATCTCCACGTCCACACGATACAGGTATGGTTACACTTGCAGGAACACAAAACCTCAATGAGTTCGAACTTCACCTACGTGCCGTGCTTGGCTTACCTATTCCATGCATCAAGTTAGAAC
This sequence comes from uncultured Bacteroides sp., assembly GCA_947074345.1. Taxonomy (GTDB): domain Bacteria; phylum Bacteroidota; class Bacteroidia; order Bacteroidales; family Bacteroidaceae; genus Bacteroides. Next base: position 23,357 of record CAMTPH010000044.1, read on the forward strand.
GCATGGGCGCTAGTGCAGTTGTTCTTTCAAATATTACTAGTCAGGGCGTACCCAACTATCGTGGTCTTGAGTCTGTGGCTGCAGAAGAAGATACTTATCTTCGCATCTTCGGTAAACCATTTACTCGTATCAAACGTCGCATGGGTGTTGTTCTTTGTTATGCGCCTATCGACTCAGATTTGAATACGCTTCGCGATAAAGTGAAACGTCTAGCTAATCAAGTAGAGGTTTATTAATATATACAAGATACATTATATTCAAGGTACAATTTAGTTCGCTAAGTTGTACCTTTTTTATTTTGTTTTGATTGTGTGGTGGCTCTGCAGTGTGTTCTGTTCATTTCTTTTGCCCCTGCTGCAAAAGAAACGGAACCAAAGAAAAAAGCGGG
>CAMTPH010000045.1 GCA_947074345.1 uncultured Bacteroides sp.
TTTTTCAAGAGCCTCTTAAGCATCACGCTTGAGAGGCTTTTTTGTTTTGTATATACTTTATTACTATATTTGTATCATACATATTTTATTAATATTAATTATTTGCGTTATGAAAAAACATTTATCAGCATTATTTGGATTATGTCTTTTATCTTTTACAGTTTTCTCTTGTGCTGGAAACAAGGCTAACAATGAGACTGTAGTTGACGGTGAAGTTGTTGTAGAAGAAGTTGTATCATGTTGCAAGCTTGATTCTACTAAAACAAGCCATTGTGATTCTGTAAGTGAGAAACATTGTGACTCAACTAAAGTATCTACAGGCGAAAAGTCTACATGCAGTAAAGATTCTACTTGCAAAAAGAGTACTGGTTGCACAGACAAAAAATAATTGTTATCTAACAACTAGTATTGTCATATTTAATGAGAGAATAGCTTATGGATTCATCTATAGGCTATTCTCTCGTTTTATGTATTAAGTAAAATGCAAGAATATGTAATAAAATTGATATATTGAGGATTAAATAATGATGAAATGATATTTTATCTACTAAAATAGTTACGTATTATTTGGTTAATACAAAATATTCTATACCTTTGCAGCATCTAAAAGAAGATTTGTAATGAACAATACATTTATACATATTTTACTCTGTGGTATTATTATTCTACTGACACAAGTTAGCGGAAGTGAGTTTTATGTATAAATATCAATATAATAGAAATACTAAAAGCCTTTCTCACTTCCTTGTGTGAAAGGCTTTTTTTAATATATGATTTAACAAATACTAATACAATAAACAATGAGCGATAGATTATTCATTTTCGATACCACGTTGCGTGATGGGGAGCAAGTTCCAGGATGTCAATTGAATACAATTGAAAAGATTCAAGTAGCCAAAGCGTTAGAGGCTTTGGGTGTTGATGTAATAGAAGCTGGATTTCCAATTTCTAGTCCTGGTGATTTTAATTCAGTGATTGAAATATCAAAAGCTGTAACTTGGCCTTCAATTTGTGCATTGACACGTGCTGTACAGAAGGATATAGATGTTGCTGCAGAAGCTTTGCAATATGCTAAACACAAGAGAATTCACACTGGCATAGGTACATCTGATTCACATATCAAATATAAATTCAATTCTAATCGTGAAGAGATAATCGAAAGAGCTGTAGCTGCAGTAAAGTATGCTAAACGCTATGTAGAAGATGTAGAGTTTTATGCAGAAGACGCCGGTCGTACTGATAATGAATATCTTGCTCGTGTGGTTGAAGCTGTTATTAAAGCGGGCGCTACTGTAATCAATATACCTGATACCACAGGTTATTGCCTACCTTCAGAATATGGTGCTAAAATCAAATATTTGATGGAGCATGTAAATGGTGTTCACAATGCAATTCTTTCGACACACTGTCACAATGATTTGGGTATGGCTACTGCCAACACCATTGCAGGAGTGTTAAATGGTGCTCGCCAAGTTGAGGTAACAATCAATGGAATTGGTGAACGTGCCGGAAATACCGCATTGGAAGAAGTAGCAATGATATTGAAAAGTCACCATGAAATTAAGATTGATACTAATATCAATACTCAAAAGATATATCCAACTAGCCGTTTAGTTTCGAGTTTGATGAACATGCCTGTTCAACCAAATAAAGCCATTGTTGGTCGCAATGCATTCGCCCATTCATCGGGAATTCATCAAGATGGGGTATTGAAGAATGTAGAAACATATGAAATCATTGATCCTAAAGAAGTAGGTATTGACGATAACTCAATAGTTTTGACTGCTCGTAGTGGAAGAGCTGCCTTAAAAAATCGATTCTCTGTTTTGGGAGTTGAGTTGAGTCAAGAAAAATTAGATAAAGTATATGAAGAGTTCTTGAAGTTGGCCGACCGCAAAAAAGATATTCACGATGATGATATCTTGGTATTAGCAGGTGCCGACAGAACAAATAACCAGCGTATCAAGTTAGAATACCTACAAGTAACAAGTGGCGTAGGAGTACAGTCTGTAGCTAGTTTAGGTTTAAATATCTCAGGCGAAAAATTTGAAGCTTGTGCAAGTGGTAATGGTCCGGTTGATGCTGCTATCAAAGCCTTGAAGAAAATCATCGATCGTCATATGTCACTTAAAGAGTTCACCATCCAAGCAATTAGTAAAGGAAGTGACGATGTCGGTAAAGTTCATATGCAAGTAGAATACGATAACCAAATGTATTATGGTTTCGGTGCAAACACAGATATTATTGCCGCTTCTGTAGAAGCATATATTGATTGTATCAACAAATTCAGATCATAATTTATTTCCTTAACATATTAAAATGAATACATTATTTGATAAAATATGGGATGCCCATGTAGTAACAACCGTTACTGATGGCCCAACACAATTATACATTGACAGACTATATTGTCATGAAGTAACAAGTCCACAAGCGTTCGATGGAATGCGTGCTCGCGGTATTAAATGTTTCCGTCCGGATAAGATTTACTGTATGCCCGATCATAATACCCCTACACACGATCAAGATAAACCAATCGAAGACCCAATCTCTAAAGCGCAAGTAGATGCATTAGAAAATAATGCCAAAGAGTTTGGATTGACTCATTACGGCATGTTGAACAAACGCAATGGTATTATCCACGTAGTTGGCCCCGAAAGAGGGTTAACTTTGCCTGGTATGACTATTGTTTGTGGAGATTCGCACACATCTACACACGGTGCAATGGGAGCTATTGCTTTTGGTATCGGTACTAGTGAAGTAGAAATGGTAATGGCTTCTCAATGTATTCTTCAATCGCGACCTAAAACAATGCGTATCACAGTCGACGGACAGTTAGGACACGGTGTTACAGCAAAAGACATGGCCTTGTATATGATGTCAAAATTGACAACAGCCGGAGCAACAGGTTATTTTATCGAGTATGCCGGCGAAGCTGTTCGCAATTTGTCAATGGAAGGTCGTTTAACCCTTTGCAATCTATCTATCGAGATGGGTGCTCGTGGAGGTATGATTGCTCCAGATGAAACAACTTTCGAATATATCAAAGGAAGAGAGAATGCACCAACAGGCGAAGAGTGGGATAAAGCACTTGCTTATTGGAAAACACTCAAGACAGATGAGGGTGCAACGTTTGATAAAGAAGTGGAGTATAATGCTGCCGATATCGAACCAATGATAACTTATGGTACCAATCCAGGTATGGGTATGGGCATTACTGAACATATTCCAACAACCGATGGTATGAACGAAACTGAGAAAACTACCTTCTTAAAATCGTTAGAATATATGGGATTTGAACCAGGAGAAACGATTTTAGGCAAAAAAGTAGATTACGTATTTCTAGGTGCATGTACCAATGGTCGTATCGAAGACTTCAGAGCCTTCACTTTATTAGTTAAAGGTCACAAGAAAGCTGATAATATTATCGCATGGTTAGTACCAGGCTCATGGATGGTAGATGAACAAATACGCGAAGAAGGATTGGATAAAATTTTAGCCGAAGCAGGATTTGAGATTCGTCAACCAGGTTGTTCAGCATGTTTGGCAATGAACGATGATAAAGTACCTGCTGGCAAGTATGCAGTATCAACCAGTAATCGTAATTTCGAAGGTCGTCAAGGCCCTGGTTCTCGTACATTGCTCGCTAGTCCATTGGTTGCTGCCGCTGCAGCTATCACCGGTGTTATCACCGATCCACGTACATTATTGTAAAATCCCTACTGATAATAAACAAGATGAAACAAAAATTCAATATAATCAACAGCACATGTGTACCTCTTCCGTTAGAGAATGTTGATACCGATCAAATTATCCCAGCGCGATTTCTAAAAGCTACCACACGCGAAGGCTTCGGTGAAAATCTTTTTCGCGATTGGCGTTACGATAAACAAGGTAATAAGATAGAATCGTTCGTTTTGAACGACTCAACTTATGGAGGACAAATACTAGTAGCCGGCAAAAACTTCGGTTCAGGTTCTAGTCGCGAGCATGCAGCTTGGGCTATTGCCGATTACGGCTTTCGTGTCGTGGTAAGTAGCTTTTTTGCAGATATTCACAAGAACAACGAACTAAATAACTTCGTACTTCCAGTAGTAGTTACAGAACCATTCTTGGCAGAGTTGTTCGAATCTATTGCAGCAAATCCAAAGATGGAAGTTGAAGTAAACCTTCCTGAGCAGACTATAACCAATAAGGCAACAGGCAAATCAGAGCAATTCGAGATCAATACCTATAAGAAACATTGTTTGATGAATGGCTTAGATGATATCGATTTCTTGTTGACTAATAAAGATAAAATAGAAAAATGGGAAGAAGCGTCAAAATAGAAATCATGGACACAACACTCCGCGATGGTGAACAAACCAGCGGAGTATCGTTTGTGCCTCATGAAAAACTAATGATAGCTCGATTACTATTAGAAGAACTAAAAGTAGATCGTATTGAAATAGCTTCGGCACGTGTGTCGGAGGGTGAGTTTGATGCGGTTAAAATGATCTGTGACTGGGCCGCTCGTCGCAATCTCCTACACAAAGTCGAGGTTCTTGGTTTTGTCGATGGACATAATTCACTCGATTGGATTCATTCAACCGGTTGCCGTGTTATCAATTTGCTTTGCAAAGGTTCGTTAAAACACTGTACCTGTCAACTCCGAAAAACGCCCGAAGAGCATATCGAGGATATCAAAGCAGTAGTCGATTATGCCAACGAACTAGATATCGAAGTTAATGTATATCTCGAAGATTGGAGCAACGGCATGAAGGACTCTCCCGAATATGTATTCAATATGGTAGATGCTTTGAAAGATACGTCAATCAAACGTTTTATGCTTCCCGATACGTTGGGCATACTTAACCCGTTGCAGGTTATTGAGTTTATGCGTAAAATGAAAAAACGCTACCCAACAACTCATTTTGATTTTCATGCACACAATGATTACGATTTAGCGGTGAGTAATGTCTTGGCAGCCGTATTGAGTGGTGTTCGTGGACTTCATACTACTATCAACGGTTTGGGCGAACGAGCAGGAAATGCACCTTTGGCTAGTGTTCAAGCTATATTAAAAGACCATTTTAATGCTGTAACCAATATCGACGAAAGCCGATTGAATGATGTAAGTCGTGTAGTCGAGTCATACTCAAGTATTATGATTCCTGCAAATAAACCAATTGTTGGCGAAAATGTATTTACCCAAGTAGCCGGTGTGCATGCCGATGGTGATAATAAGAATAATCTATATTATAATGATTTGTTGCCCGAGCGTTTCGGACGTAAACGCGAATATGCTCTAGGAAAAACATCCGGTAAGGCCAATATTCGTAAGAACCTAGAAGGCATGGGACTCAATTTAGATGAAAATTCTATGAAGCGAGTTACAGAGCGAATCATTGAGTTGGGCGATAAAAAAGAGTTGGTTACTCCCGAAGATTTACCTTATATTATTTCTGATGTGTTAAAGCACGAAGGAATTAACAATAAAGTCAAACTATTGAGTTACTTTGTCAGTCTTACCCATGGATTAAAACCAATGGCTACGTTGAGCATCGAGATCAACGGACAAGTTTACCAAGAAAGTTCTTCGGGTGATGGTCAGTATGATGCTTTTGTGCGTGCTTTGCGCAAGATTTATAAAACGACACTCAACCGTAAGTTCCCAATGCTTATTAACTATGCGGTAACTATTCCACCTGGTGGTCGTACAGATGCTTTTGTGCAAACCATTATCACTTGGAATTATAATGATAAAGTATTTCGTACTCGCGGACTTGATGCCGATCAAACCGAAGCGGCTATCAAGGCTACCATTAAGATGCTAAATATAATAGAAGATACTTATGAAGAAAAGAAATAGTTTTTGGATTATTCTGCTTCCCATTATCATATGGGTATTGGCTATCGGTATCAGAATATTGATGCGATGGATGGCAGATAAGCCCGAAGAACCGTGGCATGATTCATTAATTTATGGTTCTATCATTGGTATACTTCCTATGATTATTTTCACATGGTGGGAGTATTATAACTATAATCGACGAAACAAATAGTCTATTATGAAAAGCAGGAAAGTAATTAAGAATCTTCTTATAATAATAGGGTTATGCATTGCTTCAATTCTTTTGAGAGTGATAATTCGTTATTGGATGGGTGCAACTGAAGAAACCTTTGGTGAAACGCTTCTTTATGGGTTACTACAAGCAGCCTTTTTAGTTCCTGTTTTTTATCTTTTAGAATACATCAATAAAACAATAAAAAAATAACAATACACTATGGATTTTAAAATTGCAGTATTGGCCGGCGATGGTATCGGTCCTGAGATAGCTGTGCAAGGCGTAAACGTAATGAGCGCAGTTTGCGATAAGTTTGGTCACAAAGTAAGTTACGAACATGCTCTTTGTGGTGCAGATGCAATCGACAAAGTAGGCGATCCATTCCCAGAAGCAAGTTACGAAGTTTGCAAAAATGCAGATGCAGTATTATTTTCGGCAGTAGGTGATCCAAAGTTCGACAATGACCCAACAGCTACTGTTCGCCCAGAACAAGGTCTTTTGGCTATGCGTAAAAAACTAGGCTTATTTGCAAATATTCGTCCTGTACAAACATTCAAATGTTTAATTCATAAATCACCACTTCGTGCAGAATTGGTAGAAAACGCTGACTTTATTTGCATTCGCGAGTTGACAGGCGGTATGTACTTCGGCGAAAAATATCAAGATGATGAAAAAGCTTGGGATACCAACTACTATACTCGTCCAGAAATTGAGCGTATCTTAAAAGTAGCTTTCGAATATGCTATGAAGCGCAACAAGCATTTAACTGTTGTAGATAAGGCCAATGTACTAGCATCATCTCGTCTATGGAGAAAAGTAGCACAAGAAATGGCTCCTCAATATCCTGAGGTAAATACAGACTATATGTATGTAGACAATGCAGCGATGCGTATGATTCAAGAACCAACCTTCTTTGATGTGATGGTAACAGAAAATACGTTTGGTGATATCCTTACCGATGAAGGTTCTGTAATCAGTGGTTCAATGGGATTGCTACCTTCTGCATCAACAGGCGATAGCACTCCGGTATTTGAACCAATTCACGGTTCTTGGCCACAAGCCAAAGGATTGAATATTGCTAACCCATTGGCTCAAATCCTTTCGGTAGCTATGTTGTTCGAATACTTCGACCTAAAAGCCGAAGGCGCATTGATTCGTCAAGCGGTAGATGCTTCATTGGATGCAAACGTTCGCACACCCGAAATTCAAATTGAAGGTGGTGAGAAGTTTGGCACAAAAGAAGTAGGAGCATGGATTGTTGATTACATCAATAACGCTGTTATCTAAATCAGACACCCCTTTATAATTTTAATATATGCGTCATTAACTCTTTAAATAGAAGTTGGTGGCGCTTTTTTATTCTCGTTAACAAACTCATACGAATTAAACCACAAAAGAGCTATTTTGAAGTGATAACCACAGAGTTATTATAATCGAATTTGTAGACAAAATCACCTCATTTGTAGATTTTCTTTTCGCATATTCTATATCTGCACTACATTTAGTTCTTCAAAATGTATTTCACGTACAGTTAAATAAAACAGTGACTGTTAATTTGGTATCTATGATTGACACGATAAAAACAATGATATAAATTATTTAATAATGATTCTTAATGAACATATGAGAAAGATTAATTTGAATTTGTATGCAGCAATAGCAATAGCTTTGATTGTGGTTTGCAGTTGTTCTAAAACTCAAGATTTAGATTGGAATGAAGATGGTCAGCCTATTATTCCTGGTCAGGGCGAAGGTGGAGGATCATCCAATGATGGTATCGATGGCGCATTACTCGATTTTGATGTTTTGATTGATGAATCAAATATCCAAGGAGATGATTTTGATGAGGTCGTTGTAACTGATAAAGAAGCAGAAGGATATGATGATTTTATAGAAAACTCCACTTTCACAAAGACAGTTACAATACACTACAATGGTGCTTCAGTAAATGTAAGTAATGAGGTAGAGGGTGTCACAGTTGATACAGATGGTGCACATGTCGTTGTAAATTCTACAGTCAAAGAAGTAGAATATGTATTGTCTGGCTCAACAACAAACGGTTCGTTCAAAATGTATAGTAGCAATAAATTTAAACTTACTTTAGGAGGTGTTACAATAACCAATCCTATAGGAGCTGCTATTAATATTCAGAGCAAGAAACGTCTCTTTGTTGTACTTGCAGACGGAACAGAAAATAATCTAGCAGATGGTACAAACTATACCATAGTCGATGGTGAAGATATGAAAGGTTGTTTCTTTAGCGAAGCCCAACTGATATTTAGCGGTCAAGGTACATTGAATATTGCCGGAAACTATAGACATGCTTTGTGTAGTGACGATTATATTCGTTTTCGTAAAGGTGTGAAGCTCAATATTCGCCAAGCGGCAAAAGACGGTATCCATACAAATGATGGTATCATTATTGGTGGTGGCATACTAAATATCCAAGCTACAGACGATGGATTGCAAAGTGAAGAGGGAGATATAGTAGTTACTGGTGGGCGAACAACTGTGTTGACAATAGGAAATGGTGTATATGAAGATAATGATATATCTTCTTCTTCGGCCATAAATGGCGGTGCGGCATTTAAAATGAACAATGGTACAGTTTTGTTGAAAAGTACCGGTTCGGCCGGAAAAGGATTGAATTGTGATGGCGATATCACAATCGATAAAGGTACACTTGGTGTAATAACAACCGGTAAACAATATATTTATCAGAAACTAGACTCATCTGCCAAAGGAATAAAGAGTAAAGCCAATGTAACCATTAATGGTGGTACTATTTGGGTGAAAGCCACCGGAGATGAGGGTAGTGAAGGAATCGAAAGTAAAGATGTGATGACTATTAATGGTGGTGAAGTCGCTGTATATGCTTATGATGATGGCTTAAACGCTAGCAATCATATCGAAATAAATGGCGGTAATATCTATAGTTATAGTATTACTAATGATGGAATAGACTCAAACGGTACAATAACCATCAATGGTGGTGTAGTAGTAGCTTCGGGTGCTACATCTCCTGAAGACGGCATTGATTGTGATCAAAATACATTTAAAATAACTGGTGGAGTTGTGCTAGGTGTTGGAGGCTCAACAAGTATGCCAACTACTAATGCTTGTACTCAAAGAAGTGTAGTTTACGGTGCTTCGGGCACTGCTGGGCAATACATCTCGATACAGAATAGTAACAACGAATCGATTCTGATATATCAAATGCCACGAACATATAGTAAGATGACTTTACTATTTAGCAGTCCACAATTACAAACAGGTAATTATTCAATTTATACCGGTGGCAGCATTGAGGGAGGTACAACTTTCTACGGTTTGTATACCGATGCTGTACATCAATCGGGTACGAAAGCTACTACATTTTCTGTTAGCTCAATGGTAACATCAGTTGGCAATGTGACAACTGGAGGAGGTGGTAGACCATGGTGATTTGTTGATAATTCATAGAATACAAAAGGGATATTAAGTGTATAAATTACGCTTTATCCCTTTTGTTGTTAATATAAACGTTTGTATAGTCTTTATCTTTTAGCTTCTTGCCATCCCACTGGCAATAACTTTTCATCCCACTGGCAACACCTTGCCTATATATAGGCAAGAAATCAAATGATGCATTTTACTTCACTTGTATCTTCTTACTAATCACTTTCCCATTGTAGTTTAATGATAGAAGATAGATGTTGGAAGCCATGCCATTTAGGTTGATGGTATGCTTCTTGTCGTTGGGGTTCAGATTGAAGTCGGTTACCTGTTCACCATTCGTTGTTATCAAACGGGCATCAGTGATACTACCATTAGCAGCAGTAATAGTGATGAAATTACCCTCTTGTTTGAAATCAATATCTTTGTATTCAGGCTTTACACTTGTAGCGTTTGCTACATTTATAAATATAGGATTAGAGTAAAACCATAGATCACTAAATGCTTTTTTAGCAGTGTTCTCGCCAAACACGTCAACTGTTGGGTTACCATTCTCATCTGTTTCACCTTCTTCATTTAGTCCATGGTTCGTACCTCTAAGGCGAAAATACATAGGCCGATCGATGGTAATCTTATGAGTTATCTCTTTGATACCATTGCCTAGCTCGTTCCATGCTGTAGAGATAACTCCATTGCCATCTATTACACCACCGAGAGCATCAAAACGAGCTATCACTTTTGTGGTCGATACATTCGGATCATTATAACGAGTATCGCTAGGATCAATTTTGTTAGTTACCTCACCTGCTATCAGGTCAATATGGTCGAGAGTAGGATTGGTGTAATCGCTATACCTATTGAAGTTGTTGGTATCGGGGTCGCGTACAATGATTCTGATAGTTGCCTCACTTTCATTAGGCAATTCAAAGTGGCTACCCATCGCATTATCTTCAATTGTAAAATTCAATGAATCAATCAAATCGCCCGTTACAATCCATGAGTTACCCGAACGAAGTCCGGCAATCAATGCTTTTGCGTCATTTGCCTTATCAACATACGTATAAGTTCTTTGATATTCGCCAGGAAAGAAACCTCCAGATATATTGTGAAAATCACTATTGGCCGACAACCACCAATCGCGCCCTTCAGAGAGTAATGCATCCCATAAACCACCGATGCGTGCAGCCATTGCACCTGTTCCACCCCAAGTAGCTCCGGTAGTGGTTGCTTCAAATGATGAAACAGAGTAACCGCCACGATTACTACCTTTATGATGTCCTGGTTGAGAATCAAATCCAAAGCATACATCAGGCGCTATGTTGTTCATATTTCTAAAATCGGCTATCGAATATTTATTTTGACGCTCTGGGTGCGTAGGTATCATATATGATAAACCTTTGTAGTTATCTTGCAACCATTTCAATGCCTCTAGTGTCTTCTCTTTTCCTGTTTTGGTACTTTTGGTCCATCCTTTTGCGGCGCCTCCCGATACATCTGTGTCGACTGCATCAAACATATATTCGAATTGTGCAAGGTCTTCGGCCGAAGCATTTTTACCAAATTGATTGGTGATGATTGCTACGTTAGCATGTTCATGACCAGGTGGATTGAATTCTAAACCTTGAATAATTAGTTTGTCAGAATAACGCTTGCGTGCATCTAATACATCATAGAATGAATATTCTGACAGTGATTGCCATCTCCACATTCTGCCCGATTCGGCATTGTCACCTTTGATAATAGGTTTGCCATTGCGCTCTTTCAGATTGCTCCAAGTTACATCACATCTGATGTCGCTTCCATTGATATTGTCCCAACCACTGTGATGTCCCGAAGAGGCGAATGAACCACCATGCTCACTATTGGCCCACCAGTCTAACCCATAATAGTTGTTTTTACGCATTAACCCGCTGATGTTCCACAACCCATCTGTATAAGCTGTATGCTGGTGAAAATCGCCCGCTATATATTTGCCTTGTGGAGTATGCTGTGGCAAATCTGAACTAGATCGCGACATGCCAGTGATGACTAGTAAAACTCCTATAAATGCTAACGCAATGATAACTAGAAAGTTTCTTTTTGTTTTCATAGAGTTTCTTTTCTGTTTATCTCTTTATATTCTAACCAATAAATAAAGGTTTTGGTTTTTAAATAAGCTACAAATAATGGTATTATAGATTCGTTTAATCTCATCACGTTATTTGAAATAGAAGCTCCCATTAAAAATCGACTTTTGTCAAATTTTTAATGGGAGCTTTAAACGATTATTAATTACAAGAATTACCAATCATATTCCATCACGTAACTGTCATATGATGGTGTTTTGTTGATGCCACAATTGTTTAATAAAGTAGCAATCTCTTGTTGCTCTTTAGGCGAAATTAATCTTTCTCCGCTGCGAATACGATAAAACGTACGACTGCTAAAATGATTAATTAATGCATTTCTAAATGTTTTTGTAATGCGATGTGGTAGTTCGTTGAGCATCTCTGTCATGCCTTTCGCATATTCACTCTTTTTGTTAGAACGATAAAACGTGCACGACTCTTTGGTTTTGGCCAACAGTTTAGGGTTTAATATCACACATGTTTCCAAACTATCAGATGAATTTTGCATTGCCAATTGATGCAGGCAAGTACTGCTCTGTGAGCATGATTCATTAAGGCACATGGGATAGTTGAATGGAATAGAAGATGCTTCAAATGGTTTTGTCATAGTGTTTGTCTTTTGAAATAATTATTTAATAGTTAGCTATTTAATGATCGAATAGCAAATGTAAATGTACGTTTAATTTATAATATATGAAGCGTTTTTGGGCCAATTGAAAATTAGTTTCTATTTTTGCATTTCATACACTATAAATTTCACGAGGTGTGCACTTATTAATATGTTGAAAATGAATAAGACAAGTAACTACCAATTTACCATAGTTGTGCCTGTTTACAACGAGGAAGATAATATATATACATTAGAAGAAAAGCTAAGCCAATTTTTACCACAATCAATCTATTCAGCTTGCGTATTGTTTGTAAACGATGGTTCTACAGACAAGAGTAGTGAGCGTATTATAGAGATATGCAATCGCAATAAAGATTTCTTTTATATAGACTTAGCTAAAAATGCCGGTTTAAGTGCTGCTATGAAAGCGGGTATCGACATGGCACAATCGCCTTATGTAGGTTATATGGATGCCGACTTGCAAACTACTCCCGAAGATTTTAACTTGTTGCTTCAAGATATTAAAGAGTATGAGTTGGTGATGGGTATTCGTGCCAATCGTAAAGATTCAGGTTTCAAGAAAGTACAGTCTAAAATTGCTAATGGTTTCCGTCGTATGATGACCAATGACAATGTACAAGATACAGGATGTCCATTGAAAGTACTTCATACCGATTATGCCAAAAGAATTCCTTTTTTCACAGGTATGCATCGCTTTATGCCTGCTTTGATTATGTTGCAAGAGGGAAAGATTAAGCAAACTCCTGTTCGTCATTTCCCACGTGTAGCCGGCGAGTCGAAATACCATTTATGGAATCGTTTGGTAGCGCCATTTATTGACTGTTTTGCCTATCGATGGATGAGAAAACGTTATATTAATTATCAGATTGGCAACAGCAATATTGAGTCTTAATGGTAGGAGATAATGGTTATTTGATATTTGGTATCGGCTTTTTGGCTCAAATTTTCTTTTCGGGCCGTATTCTCTGTCAATGGATTTTGTCGGAGCGTGCCAAAGAGGTAGTATCGCCTACTATTTTTTGGGTATTAAGTATTGCCGGTTCCTATTTGCTATGTATTTATGGATGGATGCGAAATGACTTTGCCATTATTTTAGGGCAATTTATTTCATATTATATATATATGTGGAATCTGAATGAAAAGGGTATTTGGGATAAAATACATTGGCTTTTCAAGACGTTGCTTATAATAACTCCTATTGTAGCAGCGGGATTTGCATTAAATGATTTACCTAATTTCGTTGATAACTTTTTCAGAAGTCAACATTTGCCATTATGGCTACTTGTGTTCGGATCAATTGGGCAAATCGTTTTTACATTACGTTTTATATATCAATGGTATTACTCATATAAGCGCAATGAATCAATCTTACCATCCGGTTTCTGGATGATTAGTTTGATAGGATCATTTATCATTATTGCTTATGGTGTAATACGTTTAGACCCGGTGTTAATCTTAGGTCAATCGGTTGGTTTCGTGGCTTACACACGCAACTTGATTATCGGTTATCGACATGCTAAAACTTTGAAAAATGAAGAATAGTTATTGGTGGATTGCTTTTATAATTGCTGCTTTGCCGGCAATGATATTTCGTGATTATACGCCCGACAATGAGTTGCGTTATCTGAGTATAGCCAATGAAGCATTGAGTGATGGACACTTTTTTGCTTTCTATAATCAAGGCATTGCTTATGCCGATAAACCACCTTTGTATCTTTGGATTGTGATGCTAGGCAAATGGATGTTTGGCAATCACTACATGTGGTTCTTATCACTATTCTCGTTTATACCCGCACTTGTTATCATTAACACAATGGATAAATGGGTAGGAAATCAGCTAAATACCGAGAATAGAAACTCGGCACGTATGATGTTGATGACAACCGGTTTATTCTTTGGATTGGCACTTACACTGCGCATGGATATGCTGATGTGTATGTTTATCACTTTATCGCTATATACCTTCTATAAAATACGAAAAGGATGGGGCAATAAGAGGCTTAACCCTTGGCTGTTTCCTATTTATGTATTTCTTGCCATCTTCTCGAAAGGGCCGGTAGGTATATTGGTTCCGCTTCTTTCTACCATTGTTTTTCTTGCTATTTCGGGCGAAATTAGAACAATTGGTCGTTACTGGGGATGGAAAACATGGGGCGTATTGTTGGGACTATGCTCTCTTTGGTTCCTAGCAGTTTACTTAGAAGGTGGTCAGCCATACCTGGATAACTTACTTTTCAATCAAACCATCAATCGCGCAGTCGATTCATTCCATCATAAAGAACCATTTTATTATTATGGCATTGCTGTATGGTACTCATTGGCACCATGGTCATTGCTTATTGTAGGGGTTATCATCTTTGCAACCGCCAAATATGTGATTACCGATTTAGAGCGTTTCTTTATTACGATAACAGTCACCACTGTGATTATGCTATCAATAATCAGTTCAAAGATCGCTGTATACTTGGCTCCGGCTTATGCCTTCTTTGTCTATTGGGCTATGTTGGTTCTTTCACGAATGAAGTGGAATCGTTGGGTTGCGTTGGCTATTGCTATTCCAGCCATTATATTTAGTTGTTCGTTGGCTGCTTTTATCGTATTGGTGGTAACTGGCGAATTGGCTATGTATAGTCATTGGGCAATCTATGTTGGTACATTCTTTTTGATGATTAGCGGCATATTGACTTTGTGGTTCTTGTATCGTTTTAAACACTTGAATAATGCTATAAACTCGCTGGCGATGGGAGTACTATGTACTGTCTTTTTTGCTGGATTCTCGTTTCCATCAATCAATCAGGAGATAGGATTTGAGGCTGTAGGAAAGAAAGCTGTTGAGATGGCTGAGAAACAAAATACAACCACTTTCTATTCATACGGTATTCGTCGCCCTGATAGTATGGATGTATTTTTAAATCATGATATATTCAAGGTAGAACCCGATGATATTTTAAACAATATATATGCTAACTCTGTATTAATAATAACAGAAAGACGCTTGCGCGACAATGAAGCGTTGCAACAATATATTGCTGAAAAACCAACTGAAAAGGTTGGCAATTATATAGTCGTGGGTTTGTAGTTGAGAAAACTGCAAGCGATTGACTATCTAATGAAATGAGAAAAACGTAGTTTATAAACGTATTTAGAAAATAGAGGAATTCGAAGATGAAAGTTTTGGTGACTGGTGCAGCTGGCTTTATTGGTATGTATACCGTAAAGGCTTTGCTAAGTGAAGGTAATGAAGTTGTTGGTATGGATAATCTGAATGATTACTACATGACTCAACTTAAATATGACCGCTTGAAACTATGTGGTATTGAAACCAACGAGTTTGTTAATGGCCAATTAGTACAGAGTGTTACCAATGTTAACTATCGCTTCTTAAAGTTAGACTTGACTGATCAGGCTCAATTGACTTCTCTTTTTAAAGATGAAAAGTTTGATGTTGTTATCAATCTTGCGGGACAAGCCGGTGTGCGTTATTCTATCGAAAACCCTTATGCTTATGCGCAATCTAACTTGATTGGTTTTTTAAATTTGTTAGAAAACTGTCGTCATTATCCGGTTAAACATTTTGTTTATGCTAGTTCTAGTAGTGTATATGGTATGAACGAGAAAGTACCATACGCTGAAGAAGATAAAACAGATTCGCCCGTTAGCCTATATGCAGCAACCAAAAAGTCGAACGAACTGATGGCTCATGCTTATAGTAAACTTTATAATATACCAACTACAGGTATGCGCTTCTTTACGGTATATGGTCCATGGGGTAGACCCGATATGGCTCCATTCTTGTTTATGAATGCCATCTTGAAAGATGAACCTATCAAAGTATTCAATCATGGACACATGAAGCGCGACTTTACTTATATAGATGACATTGTGAGTGGGGTAGTAAAAATAGCTTCGCATGCTCCAACAGGTAGTGTACCATTCAAAATATATAATATCGGCAACTCCGATCCGGTTGATTTGATGGATTTCATATCGGCTATCGAAACTGCATCGGGTAAGAAAGCAACCCTCAACATGATGGATATGCAACCGGGAGATGTGGTTGCAACTTATGCAGATACATCACACTTGCAAAGAGACTTCGGTTATAAACCATCTACTTCTATTCAAGACGGTATCAATCGTTTTCATGAATGGTTTGTGCAATATGTAAAGTGATTCTTGTAAGTACTATAGGCAATATTTAATTATAATACCTACTACTACAGCAATACCAAAACTTAAGAAGGTCCCTGCCAATACATATTCTGTTTTGGCAGTATCGCTATCTTTAAATCTTAGTAGAGACTTGGCTGCTATGATAAATCCAATGGCTTCCCAGTGCCCCACTAAAACGAATACAAGCGTAAGTATACGTTCGAGGTTTCCAATCAAAGCTCCTGCATTTTTTATCTCAACACATTCGGGTTGAATACCAATTTTGTACTTATCGAGTAGTAACTTGATGAAGATATTGGTTGGCTTTAGGCAAATAAGGATTGCTAGCAATAATGGTAAAGCAAAGGGAGATGCATAGTCTGAAAATACGTTGAACCAACAGCAAGATGGTCCGGTATACAGAATTGCTACTGCTCCAATAATGGCTATATGCAATAGTTGGTCAATGACAAAGGCTGCAAAACATGATTTGCAATAACTTTTAATTGCATCTATAATAAGGTGTGTAATGGTAATAATTAATGCATACCCCCAAAACATGCTCTCACCTACTATTAACCATGATAATAATCCGATAAGCAATGCATGGGAATATAGAAACCAACTATAGATGCGTTTTTGCTCCTTCTGTTCGCACAGCTTGTCTGTTTGCAGATAGAAATCTCCAATGAAATGCACTAATAATAGACTTAGAAATAAAGTTAGATTCATAATGATGTGTTTCAAATAGATGTTTTCATGAGAAATTGACTTGTTCGAAATAATCGACCGCTGCGTCTATTGCATACCATTGAGCTGAGGTAGAACGTTGGTTGACTCCCGATTGCTTTATATTCAATATCTCGGCAATCTCATGTTCATTCTTTCCCAATAGTTTATAGAAAATTACCTGGCTTTGGCGTTGGGTGGCATTGTTTACAATAGCATCTGCTAATATACCAATAGCTTGAAGTGCCTCTTGCTCTTTGGATAGGCTGACTATTTGTAGTGTGCCTTTTATGGGGCTTCCCATATCTTCGAGTTTTCGCCCAGATAGGTATATCGCTTCTCCATCCATCATATCGTTTTCGCGATCGATAAGTCGCATCGAACCTATGCCGATAGCTGTACGTAGTGCATAAATTTGGAAGAACCGCTTGTCTTCACTGTTATCTATATCCAACGATTTAAGACGAGATTTGATGAGTAGTGCAATGCGCAATGCATATTTAGATTCTGGAATGATACATTCTATAGAATCACCCTTTACGATGCGTCCCCAAAATCCAGGATAGAGCTTTTCTAACTGTTCGAATAACTCTGCTAATTGTTGTTTTGCTTTTATTATTTCATCTACCGATAGTGCTGTAGATGAAATAATGTCTGCCGAAATAGTTGCTATCATAGCTATCTCTTTTATGTTTTGTATATCAAAGATAACAAATCTGTTTTGAATAGCAAAATTATAAGGTTAAAACCTTATAATGGTATTTTATAAGGCTATTACCTTATAATGCGCTTTTATAAGGTTTATAGCTTATAAAATATTGTATTGTTTATGCTTTGATAAATGCATAGATGATAATACCAAGTATCGTAATGAGACCTACATAACTGATTGTTTCTGTATTTCGTGCTTTGGTGAAGTTCTCTTTTGATACAACTCTGAGCAATCCGTACATGATGCTTGCACCTATGCACCCTACCAACATACCAACTAATAAATCTCCTGGATAGTGTAAACCTAAGTAGATGCGAGTGTAGCAGTTAACGATGGCCCAACAACAGATGAAAAGGCTTAACCACTGTTTGCGGAATAGTAATATCAAAAAGAATGCTAGTCCGAAGGAGTTGGATGCATGACAAGATGGAAATCCATAAGATCCACCACGATGACCGTTTACAATATATACTAAATCGGCAATTGGACTTGATAGGTTGGCTGGACGTGGACGTTCTACAATTGGACGAATGAGTGTGGCACAAACTTGATCGGCAAAAGTAATGGTCAAGGCAATGGCGATTAAGCAAAACAAAACTGTTTTCCAATGATAGTTGCGAAATAACACAAACAGAATACTTGCATACATCGGAATCCAAATGAATTTTCCTGTATAGGCAGTCATAAAGAAGTCCCAGAAACTATTGTGAAAACTATTTAAGAATAAGAATGCGCTTTGATCGGCTTCTGCCAGCGATTGTACAAGCTCGTTTACCATATTGTGTATTGTTTTTGTTTTTTATCTTTTTGCTATATCGTCGTAGAGTTTTTGTAGATAGGTTTGACCTTTCTTTAAATTCTCGTCTATATTTGAACCCTCTTGCTTGACTACTGTATTTGATTCGCAATCGAATACTACTTCGCCATCATTTGATAGCCACCCCAAGAAGTTGGGCATTGTGAAGAACGCAAAGTGTGGAGCATCCGGGTTAAGCATATTTTTACTAAATGTAAAATCATCGTATACAATGTCTAGCTGACCTAATAGGGTTGCTGCTATATCTATTTGTGAACCAATGGTGTCGATGCGTTTAGGTTCAGCAACCACTCCACCAGTCATAATCATTGGTATTTTATATCGTTCGGATGATTGATTATTTAAATCGTAAGGATAAACACCTAGATGGTCGGGTACTAATAGTACTAACGTATTATCCCAATATGAAGAGGCTTTTAGTTCGTCAATAAACTGGCCGATGCACTCGTCGGTATAAGCAAAGGCATTGAGCTTTTTATCTTCAAGCTTATCGTAGGGAACCTCAAATGGTTCGTGGCTGCTAGATGTTTGAAATGCAATAAAGAATGGAGATGCTATTTCATCTTCTTTCAAGTTATCCCAAAGTTTATTGAATACCACTTCATCGTGTGCGCCCCATTTACTGAGACGTTGCGAAGCGGGAAAGTCTTTGTCGCAAACAATATTGTCAATACCCATCGATACCAAATATGAACGCATATTGGTAAAATCGGCATCACCACCATAATAATAATAGAGATGATAACCTTCTTCTTTGAGGGTTTTAGGAATAGATGGCAATGATTGTGTTTTGCGAGCATATTTCATAATGCTGGTAGTGGGCTGAGCTGGATATCCACTCAATATGGAGACAATGCCTCTATCTGTTCTGAAACTATTTGCATACATGTTAGTGAAAAGTACTCCTTCATCGGCTAGTTTATTCACTTGTGGAGCTATGCCCGGTTCGCCACCCAATGTTTCAAGCAAATATGACGAGAAACTCTCCATGATAATCATGATGATATTGGGGCGATTGTTGGTTAGTAGCTTTTCTGTATCTGTTGAAGTTGTTGTTTCGGTAAGTTGACTGAATATTGTATCTGCTTCATCTTTATCTAAAAAACGATATTGCTTGTCAAAGTTCGATTGACGCATAAATGAATCGGTAAAGCTAAAGCATGGATTGATGGCTGCATGATTAAGACGTTGGTTTTCGCTAAAATAGACTTTACCAATGTTCATTGTCGATACTGTAAATCCGCCTCTTATAGGGATGAATAATAATCCGGTTAGCAATAAGATAATGAGACTCTGGTTGATACGGTGAAATGGGAATTTAAATCGGTTGATAAAGACCGCAGTAAATCTGTACAGTAAATTATATATGATGGCGGTATAGCCAATCAAAGTAATAAATCCTAGTATGGCCATCCAAATTGTCATGCTTGCCAAGGCATCTTTGGGTGAGGTAAGAAAATAAAATAGGGGAGTGGAATCTAATCTAAAACCCCAATACTCATATAACCCCAAATCGGCAACAAAAATAATTGAGATGAATAAGGAGATAATAAGATAATAACACTTAAATATTGTTTTGAGTAACTTCTGACTGGTCATCCACACAGAGGTTATGAGCAAAAGACCAGGTATAATGGTTAAGTAGCCGGCAAATGAAAAATCTAGAGGCAATCCGTTTATTATTACTTGAAACCATTCTAATAATGATACGCGCTCAAACAACTGTTGATAGTACAACATGAATATTGGTTTCTGAAGAGCGAAAATAAGTGTAAATAATAAATAGATAGATATAAGTAGAGAAATCCTCCTTTTCATTATTAATTGTTTAAAAAGATTGAACGTACACAAAGGTAATACTCTTTTCCTTATCTTTGCCTATCGATTATATAAAATATGATTATGAAAAAGGTCTCTTTCTTTCTTCTTTTTAGCCTTTTGTTAGGCACAGCAATCGCACAAAATACTTATCGCGAACTATCCGAAAAAGCAATAGGGCTTATCGAGAATGATAGTTTACCGCAAGCGGAAGTCTTGCTGAAAGAGGCAATGGCTCTTGAACCGGCAAATCCGTACAATGCTTTGTTGTTTACTAACTTAGGATTCATTCAAAAGAAGATGGGTAAATATGAACAGGCTGTAGAATCGTACACATATGCCATCAATATGGCACCAACTACTTTGCCTATCATATTGGATAGAGCTGCTCTGTACATGGAGCTAGGGATGAATATGCAAGCATATTATGATTATGTAAAAGTACTTGATATAGATGCTCGCAATAAAGAGGCTCTGTTGATGCGCGCTTATATTAATATGACGAATAGAGACTACAAGCTAGCACGCGAAGACTTTAAAAAACTACTTGAAGTTGATCCTGATAACATAAATGCCCGCTTAGGGATGGTTACATTAGAGCAGAATGAGAAAAGATATAAAGAGGCTTTAGAAGAGATCAATAATTTGATTCTTGAATACCCACATGATGCCTTTCTTTATGTTGCACGTGCCGATATTGAGCGCGAAATGAATCACATCGATTTGGCTCTTACTGACTTAGATGAAGCAATAAAATTGAATTCGAACTCGACCGATGCTTATCTGTTGAGAGGTGATATCTATCTACTTCAAGGTAAAAAGATGCTTGCAAAAAGTGATTTCGAAAAAGCAATTAAGTTGGGTATACCTACTTCACAATTAGGCGATCGATTGAATATGTGTAAATAACTTATTCTTCTACGTATTGCTTAATTACTTGGATAAAATCTTTGCCGTATTTTTGCTTCTTGTATTCACCGATACCGCTGATATTTCCAAATGCTTCGATGGTTGTAGGACGAGATATTGAGAGTAAATGCAATACTTTATCTGTTAATACGATATAAGCTGGTAGTGCTTCTTGTGCTGCCAATTCTTTTCTTAATGAGCGTAATGCTTCGTATAGATTTTCATTCTCAGTTGGTGGCAAAGATAATGCAAGCTCTTTTTCGACAACAACTTTCTTTGTTCTTTTCTTTGTAGTTACCGGCTCACTTCTTACAATAGTAACTAATGAGGCTTGCGAACGGCCAAATAGTACATTCTTACCACTTTCAGTGATTCTGAGATGGTTTTTATCATTGTAAGCAATTTCAAAATAGCCTAACTGTAGCATCTGTAATAAATAATCGTGCCAATCTCTACCGGGTATGTCTCTTCCTGCGCCAAATGTTTTTAATTCACTGTATCCTTTTTCTACGATATCAGCAGAAAATGAACCACGCAATATTTCTACCAATGTACTTACACCTATCTGTTGATTTGTGCGCACTATGGCACTTAATGCTTTTTGTACGATAATGGTTCCATCAAATTTCTCGGGTGGATTCTTGCAAACATCACAATTGCCACAATCTTGTTCAGATACTTCTCCAAAATAACTTAATAAGATTCTTCTTCGGCAAATATCAGACTCTGCATATTGTTGCATGCGTTGTAACTTCTCTACATTGATAGCTTGCTGATTGCTTTCGGTTGCAAACTTGGTTAGCAATATCAAGTCGGCAAGCGAATAGAATAAAACAGTATCTGCAGTCATTCCATCGCGACCGGCTCTACCAATTTCTTGATAAAAACTTTCAATGCTTTTAGGTAGGTTATAATGCATCACCCATCGAACATTTGATTTGTCAATACCCATTCCAAAAGCAATGGTTGCACAAACCACTTGTACGCGGTCATTAATAAAGTCATTTTGAGTTTTATCTCTGTTTTGTGCAGAAAGTCCGGCATGATAGACACCACATCTAATTCCATTCTTTTCAAGCATCTGAGCTACCGATTCAGTTTTGCTTCTACTCATGCAGTAGATTATACCACTTTCGCCATGATGTTTGTCTATGAAATCTAGAATAGTTTTATGCTTCTCTTTTTGTTGGTAACCTCTTTTTACATCTAAGCTAAGGTTTGGTCTATCAAACGAAGATATAAATGTTTGAGGATCTTTCAGGTGTAGTTGTTTAACAATATCTTGACGAGTTATTTTATCGGCGGTAGCAGTCAAAGCAATGATTGGTACATTAGGAAATCTTTGATGTAATACCCCCATCTGCGTATACTCAGGACGAAAATCATGTCCCCATTGTGATATACAGTGAGCTTCGTCAACGGCAAAAAGAGATATCTTTATGTCACGTAATAAATAATCTATTTCAGATAGTAATCTTTCTGGCGAAATGTACAAAAGTTTTAACTTGCCAGCTAAACAAGCACGTTTTATTTCGGCATTTTCGGTTTCATTGTTATTGCTGTTTAATGCGCCTGCAGCAACTCCATTAGCTTTCAAAGCCTCCACTTGATCTTTCATTAAAGAGATAAGAGGCGATACTACTACTGCTGTACCATCACACATTAAAGCTGGCAATTGGTAGCATATTGATTTTCCTCCTCCGGTTGGCATTAGAACCAGACAATCTTTCTTTTGAAGAACATATTCTATGATGTCTTTCTGAAGTGGTCTAAACGTTTCGTAGCCAAAATAATTTTTGAGAGTTTGAATCATATGAATGAAGTAATAGTATTTTGCAAAGGTAGTGTTTTTTTTGATGTACTCTTTTTCTTGTTTTCTTTTGTGGTAATTATATTTCTTATTTCGTATATTAAAAATAGAACATTTTTTGCTTCTTGGAGATTAAAAAAAGAATTTGTTAATGGAAAATGTATAATCTTTGTCTTAAAAGCGTGTTTATTTTTAATTATACTTTTGATTTTTTATTACTAATTCAAATATAATGATAAAAACTAAATTTGATTAAGTTAAACATAAGGAAATCAGTTCTTAAAATATTCCTTTGATGAGCTTGATTTTAAAATGTTTTTTTGTGTAAAAAACCTCTAATACCCTCTTTTTGGTCAAGTATTAATGTTAAATATTCTTGTAATGAATATTATTAGCAAGATAAATGCCTAAATGTTAACTGTTTTAAAAAAAAATATAAACGAAAAATTTGCGTATTAAAAAATAATATATCAAATTTGTAAACATAATATTGCGTAAGATGCAATATTATGAA
>CAMTPH010000046.1 GCA_947074345.1 uncultured Bacteroides sp.
TGGATAACGCCATAAACAATAACGATAAATGCACCTGTAGGCCCACCAATCTGTACTTTACTACCCCCTAAACATGAGATGATAAAACCAGCAATAATTGCAGTGATAATCCCTTTTTCGGGCGAAACACCTGAAGCGATACCAAAAGCGATAGCAAGAGGTAAAGCAACGATACCAACAATAACACCCGCCATGAGGTCGGACATGAATGTTGCTTTTGAATAATTTTTTAAACACGAAACCAACTTGGGTTTGAACTCGAATGTTTTCATACTGAACTGTGTATATTTAGATATTACACGAAGAAATAAATTATATGTTCGTTTTTCTTTATTAGACACATTAAGAAAAGTGGGTGCAAAATTACACATAATAAACAAGCTATATATGTTTTGAAACATATATTTTTATCTGATGAAGCAATTAATTTAACATGTAATCTGAATTCAGTAAGAATTTGATTGAAAATGAAACTAAATCACTATGTTTATTGTTATATTATAATAAGTAATCTATAAACAATCAAAAACCAGAAGTACTATGGCCAAAAGTGTAAAAGGAACAGAAACCGAAAAAAATCTACTTAAATCGTTTGCTGGCGAATCGCAAGCTCGTATGAGATATACCTATTATGCAAGCGTAGCTAAAAAAGAAGGTTATGAACAAATAGCTGCTATATTCCTCGAAACAGCAGATCAAGAAAAAGAACATGCTAAACGTATGTTTAAGTTCTTAGAAGGAGGCGAGATAGAAATTACCGCTTCATATCCAGCTGGTGTTATACGCACTACAATCGAAAACTTACAAGAAGCCGCAGCAGGTGAGTACGAAGAGTGGGATCAATTGTATCCATACTTTGCCGATGTAGCCGAAAAAGAAGGATTCCCTGCCATTGCTGCAATGTATCGTCATATTATCGTTGCCGAAAAAGGACACGAAGCACGCTATCGTGCATTCATTAGTAACATAGAGACAGCATCTGTGTTTGCACGCGAAGGCGAAGTGATATGGCAATGTAGAAATTGCGGTTACATTACAGTGGACACTAAAGCACCTGAACTATGTCCGGCATGCTTACACCCACAAGCTTATTTTGAGATCAAGAAAGAGAACTATTAAACTATCATACTTTTTTTTCTCAACATCAGTAAACGGATATACATATCAATATGTATATCCGTTTTTAATTTGATAATCAGCCATATAAAGAATATTTAGAGATAATAAACTACAATCTAATGGCATAAAAACCACCTGATAACTGTTAACAGTTATCAGACTATTTATATATACTCAAGCTGATAATAGTTAACTATTATCATTTACTATGCAAAAGCAATGAATGAGTGATATGAGGGAATAAGATGCTATATATGCTAAATCAGAGAGATGGACAAAGCAATCATTCAATCTATACGATACAATTTATACCCCTCGATATAACATTTTATCTACCTACTTTAACTTATCGAACTATTAAACTTATCAATAAGTCTCATTTGAAAGCATAAACATTGCTAGCTTTGTATTTATCAATATCGTATCTCGCACTTATGTGGCAGATTTTAAACGATTACCAACTCAGCTAAGAGGTAAGAGAAAAAACTGCTCAACACACATCGACATTAACTTTATAATTATAAATCATGAAAAACAAACTTGCTTTACTATTTCTTTTAATTATTGTCGCCACACACAGTGTGGCTCAACAAGGATACAAAAACCCTGTAATACCAGGTTTTTATCCAGACCCAAGTGTATGCAGAGTAGGTGATGACTTTTATTTAGTAAATAGTACTTTCCATTTCTTTCCGGGAGTACCAGTCTTTCAAAGTAAAGACCTTATTAACTGGCAACAAATAGGGAACTGTTTAACCAGACCTTCGCAATTGAAGTTGAGCGATACCTATCCATCGGGTGGAATCTATGCGCCAACCATACGATATAACGATGGTGTATTTTACATGATAACTACAAACGTATCAGACAAAGGAAACTTCTATGTATATACAGACGATCCTAGTGGGGAGTGGTCTGAACCTATTTGGCTCGAACAAGGCGGTATAGATCCATCACTCTATTTCGAAGATGGTAAGTGTTATTTCACATCAATACCCGGTCAAGGCATCTCTATTTGCGAGATTGATATTAAAACAGGTAAGCAACTCACCGAGACCAAAAAAATATGGAACGGCACTGGAGGAAGATATCCTGAAGGCCCACATATTTACAAGAAAGATGGATGGTACTATCTTTTAATAGCTGAAGGGGGAACTGAATATGGACATAAGATAACCATTGCACGCAGCAAGGATATCTATGGACCTTACGAGTCAAACCCTGCAAATCCTATCATGACACATATCAACATGAATGCGCAAAGTAACCCCATACAAGGTATTGGACATGCCGACTTCGTACAAGCACCCGATGGCAGTTGGTGGACTGTTTGCTTAGGTTTCCGCCCGCAATCATATTTACATCATATGCTAGGTAGAGAAACATTCGTAGCACCTGTAACATGGGAAAAGAATGCTTGGCCTGTAGTGAATGGTGATGGAACAATCGACTTAAATATGGAGTGCAAAACATTGCCTTTGGTAGCGGTTCCTGAAAAGCCAATAAGAACTACGTTTAATAAAAAAGAGATGGATTTGGATTGGAACTACCTGTTTAATCCTCATATGGAGAACTATTCATTAACCAATCGCCCCGGCTATTTATCATTGAAGGGAACTAATATTGGTTTAGACGGATGGGGAAGTCCAACATTTGTTGGTCGCAGACAACAACACATTAACTGTGAAGCAACCACCGCTGTAGAGCTAAACAAAACATCAATAGGCGAAGAAGGTGGTTTGACAGTATACATGACACATGCATATCATTATGATCTATTTGTAAAACAACTAGCTAATAATCAACAAGCTGTGGTTCTATACTATCGATTAGGGAATATGGGGCATACTGAGAAAGAGGTGATAGTACCTAACGGTAAAGTCTACCTGAGAGTAAAAGCCGAAAATGATTATTATAACTTCTACTATTCGACTAATGGCAATGACTATACATTCTTAGAGAAAATGGATGTACGTTTCTTGAGCAGCGAAACAGCCGGAGGATTTACAGGAATCATGTTTGGGCTCTATGCAGCAGCTCCAAATAAGCAAAAAGGAAGCATAGATTTTGAATGGTTCGATTATAAAGGAGAGGATTAAAATAATATCTAAAAAAGAATGGCCGCAATTGAGAATTAACTTCAATTGCGGCCTACTTATTGAGAAGTAGTAGAAATTTTACTTCGTTTCAATGTATGTTGGTTCGCCATGGTTCCAAGTAGGCATCCAGTAATGAATATCATACAGAGGATCGGTTACAGGAGTCAATATGCCTCTTACATAACCAATAGCATTGATAAATGTACCATCATTTGGATTATCCCAATTAGCATTAGCTTTACCTGCCAACCAATCATCAAAGTCAGGATAAACCTTTTTGATGTTAACCTTTTCTTTTGGATAGTTTATCCAATCATGACCTGCTTGGTCTGTATCGCTCAATGGCCAATTAGTAAGGCGGGTCTTACCACTAACGATACCATATGGTCTACCAGATTCATGTCTCCACTCAATATTGTCTTTAACAGCTGGCACCGCATAGATCTTTTCACCCTTAGCATTGATTATAAACCAGTTGATACCGAATGTCTTGAATACTAAGAAATCTTTCTTAACCTCAAGCCAATGACCTTCATATTTTGCGTCAAACTTAGCTACAGAAGTAAAAGAACGAGGTTTTACAAAATAAGCAGGATAACCTCTATCAATCTGATAAGTATTGATAAATTGTGCTTGATCATCAACTCCAAATAGATCTTTCTTTACGTTTTCAGAGAAGATTATCTCAGCACATTTTTCACCTTTACCTTGACTATTTACAAGAAGGATATCGGCTCCCAACTGAATATTAATGGTGTTACCCATCGCAATAGGATGAATATAAATACGAAGTTTATTGCCTTTTCTTTTCTGTTGCACATGAACAACTAAATCATTGTAGTCAAAGTCAGAACTATTGCCTTTAACATCTTCAAACATCATTGTTTTGTACATAGTCCATCCATATTCATAGTCAGCAGTATTCCAAGCAAAATCATCCTGTTCGGCCACATAAGAGCATATCGGTTTAGCAGTGGTTCTGCGAGTCAAAATAGAATATTGAGGATTTAACACCTCAAGCACAGTTGCTTCTCGCGTAGCTATCAATGTATCGGTTCCTTGAGTAACAAATGTAATATATCCATCCTTGGCAGGGACTTCGATAAAATTTGTTGGAGCGATTGCATCATAGTCTACATCAATCTCATAATTTGGTTCCGGATCAACGGGAACCTCAATAACGTCTTTTTCAGTACATGAAAAAAGCCCAAGAGCACAAAGTGTGCTCCACAAAAAATTTCTAAATAGTTTTTTCATAAAGCAGTCTTTAATAATTAATACTTCCTTTTTCAAATTAAAGTTATCTTATAACCAGCTATATCCTACACAATCACTGGTTCGTTAATTTTCAATCAATACTATAATAATAAGAGATGAGTATACTAATAAATGTTGCCAAACAAATAATAAGTATTAATTGTACTCAGAAGAGTATATTAATAATTTTTACATAAAATTACACTTCGGAGGTAAAAGAATCAAACGAATGACAAATAATTATATAACGATTTGTCCTTCCAGAATAACATATCGTCACATAATTATTAAAACGCACGTTTTGTGAGTATGAATAGATATAAATAGTACTTAAGAAAGAGATTTATAAAGGGAGAAAAGAGAAGAAACAAGACACTATATTTGATAAATTTAAAGCCCGTTATAATCATAAAACAAAAGAAATATAGCTTACTATGAAAGGAAATCAATCTCTATATATTTTAAACAATATTGAATGACAGATTATCATTAGTCAGTAAATAAAAATAGCCCGATGAGAACCATCGAGCTATTTAGAAACTAATTATTACTTGAATTTCACAATTTCTGTTTATTCAAAGATTATAACGATTACCAATCTCTACCGTCAGGCAATGGTATGTTTTCATGAACAGGATTACCGTTATTCCAAATATTTGTTTCTTCAGAAGAATAACCTAAACTTCTGTAACATCCTTCCATATCATACAAAGCTTTACTTCCTGAAGGAAGACCAAAAGTACCTCTGATATAACCGATAGCATTGATAGAAGTTGAAACAGAAGGTGTATCCCAATTTGCGTTAGCCTTACCTTCAAGCCAAAGAAGAAAATTCTTATAGACACTCTTCAAATGAACTTTCTCCTTAGCATAATTAATCCAGTCATGTCCTGCTAAGTCTGTATCACTCAATGGCCAGTTCTCTTCGCGTGTTCTTGAACTAATGATACCATAAGGGTAACCTTTATTATCTCTCCATTTTAGATTATCTTCTATAGCAGGAACGGCATACAGTTTAGTATCTGGATCTTTATCATTGTTTACAATAAACCAATTTATACCAAATGTTTTTCCTTTAATAGCATCAACATCAACTTCTATCCATTGCGAACCTTTTTCCCACTTAGCACCATCAGCAATCGATTCAAAACCGCCAATTACTGGAGGTATAAAATAAGTAGGATACTCAAATAGTTCATTGTTTCCATAAACATATGTATCACCATTTTTTGTATTCTCAGTAGTGGTGTTAACAAATGTCTTTTCAGGAACTACATAATTAAGACGTTGACTTCTAAATAAATCATTTCTCACATCTTTTGAGAAAGTAATACTCGCGCATTTAGTCCCCAATTTAGTTCCACCATCAATTAAGAAGATATCAGCTCCCAAAGAAAGTTGATCGTAACTACCTAAAGCAATAGGATGAATATAAATACGAAGTTTATTACCCAATTTATATTGTTGAACATGGATAATCAAATCATTGTAATCATAATCCGAATAATCAACTAAGTCTTCAAACATAATTGTTTTGTACATCGTATAACCTACATTCATATTAGCTACATTCCAACTTCCATCATCAGGAAGATAAGAGAAATCCACGCCAACTTTATCAGCTCTTGTGAAAATTGAGTATTGAGGATTCGTTACCTCCAATGTAGTTTCTTCGTTAGTGACCAAAAGTGTTTTATTACCCTGCTTTACAACAGTCACAAAACCTTCTTTAACTGGTACATTAATAAATTCACTCGGTTTAATTGCTTCATAAGAAGCAACTATTGGTCCATCATAGTCCACATCATCAGGGACTTCTACAAGATTTTTCTCTGTGCACGAGAATAATCCAAGAGTGCATAAAGCACCCCACATAAATAGTTTTTTCATAAAGAATTGTTTGAAATTAATACATATATAAAAATCAAAGTTATGTTTGAATTTTTACTTTCCTAAAACAATCACGTTAACTGAATGTGTAATATTTAGTATCTATATGCTATACTTTATCTAGCACCCTTTTTGTGATAAATTTTATATAAAATTAAGTATTGAAAAGAGATTAAGCAAATGGATAAAGCCCGAATTTACCACGATTTATCTAGCTATAGTAACACATTGTCACCAAAATTATTAAGCTATAGAATCAGAGCAGAAAATCATTTATTTATAAGTAGTCAAAGAGTTATAATTCATCAAAAGAATATGAGAGATAGAAAGCTATCATGCAAAAAAAAGTTAGTCCATAAATAGCAGTACTATTCATGGACTAACCATATAAAATCAATTATTCATACCGCAATGGCGGATTTATATCACAAATATATTTCTATTTTCTAGCAACTGGGAATGTTGTTTCGTCTGGATTACCATTATTCCATATATTCTTACCAATATATTCTGGATATGCTTCGAAACAACCATTAATATCGTACAAAGCCTTATTTCCACTCAATTGCCCTGGAATACCACCAACTGGTTTAGAATAACCAATAGCGTTAATAGACTTAGTTATATTAGGATTATCCCAATCAGCATTTCCTGTACCTGCTAACCATTTATCAAAGTCTATATAAACTTCATTGATATTTACCTTTTCTTTCGGATAATTTATCCAGTCATGACCAGCAGTATCACCATCAGAAAGTGGCCACTGAGTAAGACGTGTATCAGCACTTATTATACCATAAGGGCGTCCGGTACCATCTCTCCAACGAATATTATCCATAATAGCTGGAACTGCATAAAGTTTCTTATCAGGATCTTTCTCATTATTGATAATAAACCAATTAATACCAAATGTTTTTCCCTTCATGCTATTTTGGTCAACCTCAAACCAATGATTTTCTTTACCACCAACTTTAAATCCATCAGTCTGTTCAGTTATACTCACTGCAGGTACAAAATAGGTTGGAAGTTGATCAAGAACATTATTGTCAGTATATGTATCTTCAAAATCAGTATTAATAAATGTCTTTGTAGGTTTACCTGGGAATAAATCAGCTCTTACATCATTAGAGAATAATACAGAAGCGCATTTATTTCCCAATCCGTATTCATCTATTAAAAATATATCAGCACCTAAAGATAATTCGTCATAATTACCCATAGCAATTGGGTGTATATAAAGACGAAGCGCATTGCCCTTTTTCATTTGTTGAACATGAATGATCAAGTCATTATAGTCGTAGTCAGACTTAGACACTAAGTCTTCAAACATAATGGTTTTGTACATAGTCCAACCCGAACTAGCATCTGCCTCATTCCAGCTTCCATTGTCAGGCAAAATTGTTGCTAATTGTTCAGGGGTTACGTAAACGCAATTAAGACCTTTGTTCTTTGATCTGGTAAAACTAGATCCAGTAGTATTAAGTACTTCAATAGTTGTTTCTTCAGAAGTATATCCAAGTAGTTCATCACCTTGCATTACAACAGTAATAAGACCTTCCTTCACTGGTACATTAAAAAATGATGTAGGCTTAATTGTTTCGTAAGAAACATTAATAGGAGCTTCGGGGTCTAATACTTCAGGCACATCAAGATCAACGATTTCTTTCTCTGTACAAGAGAAGAATCCAAAGGTGCAAATAGCACCAAGAATTAAAACATTAAATAATTTCTTCATAACTTTAATTTGAATAAATTAGACATTAAAAGGAAGAATAAAAATCTATAGAAAAGTTGTAGGTTTAATTTCAAAGATCTTAACGAGATACTTTAGGCAAACTAGCGGATAGGTAGTCCATACATTATTTAGCTTACAAGCTTTAACATCCTCCATATTAAGTATGTGTCTACTTTTAATTGAGGCTGTGCTTAATCCGCCGGTACGCATGGTTACAAAATCCAACTTTAAATAGTGGGCTCTAAGTTTCTTACGTAAGAAGAAGCGAGTGAATAGTTCAAAATCAGCTGCTATTTTCAAATCGAGCCTATAGCCTCCATATTGTTCAAAAAACTCTCTCTTGCAATAGAAAGAAGGATGGGCTGGCTGTAGACCAAAACGCAACATAAAAGGTTTAAAAATAGCAGAAGAGTAGTAACGTACGCATTGATTCAAGTTATGTGGATTTACATAATGTATATCGCCATAAATTGCATCAACATTATTCTGTTTAAAAGCATTAGCAACACTTTCTAAAACAGTATTTGAGGTAAAGAAATCGTCAGAATTAAGAACTCCGACCACATCACCAGTAGCCATCTTAATTCCTTTATTCATGGCATCGTACAAACCCAAATCTTTTTCATGTACCCAATTTAAACGACCATTGAATTTTTCCTCAAAAGATTGTATAATCGTAGGAGTATCATCAGACGATTTGCCATCTACTATGATATACTCTATATCC
Organism: uncultured Bacteroides sp.; assembly: GCA_947074345.1. Classification (GTDB taxonomy): domain Bacteria; phylum Bacteroidota; class Bacteroidia; order Bacteroidales; family Bacteroidaceae; genus Bacteroides. The sequence continues at coordinate 8,828 of CAMTPH010000046.1, forward strand.
AAATAGGTTTGCTGTAACACGCTTTCGATACAGTCAGAAATTGTAGCAGCACTATTGTAGCATACTGTTATCACTGAGATTTTCATAACGATTATATTTTATATTGTTCGTTATCAATGAGTAGCATATTTAGATTCTTCTTATATTCAAATGGAGATAATCCATACTTCAATTTGAATTGTCTATAGAAAGTGTTAGCGCTGCCAAATCCAACGATTTCCGCTATCGTTTCATTCGTATAATCTCCATTTTCTAATAATGCTATTGCTTCATTCAATCTAAAAGTATTGACATAATCGATGAAGTTCATATTAACATTATTCTGTAGCGCCTCAAGAAATACTTTTTTACTTGTACCGATACGCTCTACAACTCCGTCTCTTGTTAATCTTGGATCATGATATAATTTATCAACCTCCATCATGTGAGTTAACTCACGATAGATAGAGGAGTAAAGAATATTTTTCTCATGGTTAATGAGTTTTTTATCTAACTCCAACGCATTATTAAATCCATTGCTAGACGATTGTTCTTTTTGACGGAAGGGAATTAAAGACATCAAGTTACTGAGATAGCTCTTGAACTTACTTTGATTATACTTTATATATAATAGAGTAATCAACAAGGCCAAACAGATAACTAGTGTTGCGTCAAATATAATTATGCTTAGAGGCAGTTCACCCGTAAAAGAGAATAGGTTAATATAAATCATAATGTACACGTTTTTTTCGTTGAGAGATAGAGACTTAAAATAAAATAGAGATTTCTAGTAAAATTGCTATAAGCTTATACTGATAAATGATTTGTTTTAGGTTAATGGTTAATAAACAAGTATGATAGAATAATCTATCTATTTTAGAGTGAACAACAAAGAAGTTACATCTCAATAATTATTTAAATAGAGTAACTCTCTGCCAATTTTACCAATCATATCTACATTATATAGATATAAAAACATTCATTGAAAAAATGCCATTAATGACATTGCTCATTCAAAGACTTTACTTTGAATATTATTATTGTTTGTTTATGTGACACTGTATAAAGTGCAAAAAGCATTAAGCAATACAGACTTGGAATAAAATCTTGTATTAAGCCTAACAATTGCTTTCAACACAATGAATAATTAATAAAGTAGTATTTGTTTACAGATGTCGATTTTGAGTTGTGACGACGTTTTAGTGCAGAAATAAACAGTGTTATTACAATGAATTAAATAGAAAACTAAACACTGCGTTAATATTTTATTCACAAATATAATTTTTAGTAATATTTTAAACAAGAAATAGACGATTTAATTTATAACAATTCGTCTATTTAACACTGTCACCTAGAATGTCTCCCTAAAAAAATAAGATAAAACACTTATTATAATTTTGTTTATCAAACACTTACGATAACAACAAAGAAATACAAGAAATCCGACCATTATTTCATAATTCAGATTTTCTAGCAATGTTTAAATGTTAATTAATATATTGAACGAAACAGATAAGATGACGTTTTGAGACACATGTAACACGAATTGTGATAAACAAAACGGGATTTATTACTCAAATTTGTCTAAGTAACAAAAATTGATATGAGTAAAGCGTACTATCGAATAGCATTATTGGATATTAAATTAGATTTGAAAGATCTTAATCCAATTTATTTATTCAATTTCATCCCATTTAGGATTGAAGAAGAGATAGTATCTACATTGTTATTTTCGGTGTCATATCAAGATTTAAATGACGTTATCGAAATCCCAACTCGACAATATAAAATAGGTGATTCTATTATTTATATCTATCTATTGAAGAAAAGAGCCTGTTATATAAAAATATATTCAGAAGTGACAGAAAAAGAGTATCTGTTTAAATCCGATTATCAATGGGCTGAGATTAAAACTAATTTGAAATTTATAAATCAGGTTGAATATACTATACTAAGTCATGCTATCATGTTCATGTTTATCTATAGTTCATCCTTTTATAATACTGTATTTTTTGATGCGTCATCTGTAATGATAGATAAAGAGGGCATTGCATTCTTAGGAGAGCCTGGAGTAGGAAAAACAACTCACTCTAAGTTATGGTTAGAACAAATTAAAGAGTCTTCTTTATTATGCGATGGACAAACAGCCATTAGGATATTAGATGATGATATAACCATATCAAGAACTCCTTGGAGCATTAGAAATACACAGTACGAGGATAATTCATTGACACTTGATACAATTTTTATTTTAGAACAAGCTGAAATGAATGTGATAACAAAAGCTTCAAACTTTACCAGTTTTTGCAAGCTTCTTTCTATTTGTTCTATGATTCAAGAAGAGAAAGAATCATTCAATTGCATCGTTCGAACAATAGTTCATATAGCAGAGTCTATACCTATTTATATTTTAAAGAATAAGCATGGGTCTGAAGCTGTAAACTTAGCTTATTCTACCTATTTCAAAACAGTAGTATAACCGTTTTCCTTAACTATCATAAATAATAATCTAAACTAAAACAGTTTTATAATGATGAAGAATAGCTCATAATTAGGGATTTGAATTAAGATTTATAATTATCAATAATTACTGAATCTGTAGCTCACAACATCTAATTCTCTATTGAAAAAAACGTTTCTCTATTATCACACATGAATTAAGATGTACTAGTTTCAAAAGAATTGCAACAGAAAGAATGCAGGATAAAAGAAGATTGGGAGAATAAAAAACTTTCTGTTTCATTATTGATTAGCAGAATTATATTGCACAACAATAAATGATGCTAATCATACAAATAACAAACAAAACAAACAGCTTTAGTCACAAGAGAAATATTCTTAAAGGGCTTTAGCTTCGTAATTAACCAAGTGATATTGAATATCACTATAAAGAAAGGATTATTTTGAACTACTTGTATATCATAATAGCATTTGTATTAGCGATGGTATTATCATATTTCATCTTACCGAGGATACTTCTTATTTCATATAAGAAAAAGCTATTCGATGAAATAGATGATCGCAAAATACATACACAACAGATACCTCGACTAGGCGGTGTGTGTTTTCCATTGATTGTAATACTTATCTTGCTGCTAAGCTCTGGAGTAAGATATATATTTGGAAATGGGTTTGAACACCCAGATAGTAGTAATACTATTCTAGAATTTGTCTTTATGTTTAGTGGAATGATGATTCTATTTATGATAGGAATAGCAGACGACTTAATTGGGATAAATTACAAAAACAAATTAGCAGCTCAATTGATTGCCGCTTGCTTACTTCCACTCTCGGGTGTATATATTAAAAATCTAGGAGGGATATTTAATATTTATGAAGTAAGCCCATGGATTGGTATCCCGCTGACTGTATTCTTGGTTGTATACATCATTAACTCCATAAACTTAATAGATGGCATAGATGGTTTAGCATCAGGTATTTCTGCTTTGTCATTGGTTGTTATTGGAGTTTGCTTCTTTATAAATGGTCAACACATGTTATCTCTATTAGCATTTGTATTACTCGGCCTGTTAATACCATTTTTCTATTTCAATGTATTTGGTAAAGCAGAGAGATGTAGGAAATTATTTATGGGCGACACCGGTAGTTTGACGTTGGGATACATCATTAGTTTCCTAATAATACATTTTAGTATGCCGATAACACATACACCAATAATAGAGACTCATGTTGCAACAATTATAGCATATTCTACATTACTTATTCCATGCTTCGATGTTGTACGAGTAGTACTCGTTCGATTAAGAAACCGGAAATCACCATTTCTACCTGATAGAAATCATATACACCATAAATTCCTATTGATTAACTACAGCCCACATAAATCGTTGGTTTGTATTCTTTCACTTGCAGTGTTCTTTGTTATACTTAATGCGATATTAATCTATAACATTGATATACATATCATCATGATAATAAATATCCTGGCATGGATAACATTCCATTTATGGATGAATAATCGAATTCTACGCGAATTCAAGCTTAAGGATGAAAAGGCAGAAACAGAAAAAGGTATTTCCACGACAATCATAGTTCGAGATTGAACATTAAGAAGGCAATAAGACAAAAAACAAATAAATAAAAAATTGAGAAAATGAAACGATTAGTTATTATGACATTATGGGCAATGTTATTACTAAGCTCATGTACTTCTTCTAAGAAGTTGGTTTATTTACAAGAAAAGAAAAAGGACTTAGTTACTAACAAGACAATTACTAATGCGGTTGAGCTAAAGATTCAGAACGATGATTTACTCTATATAACCATTAGTAGTAAAGATGCAGAACTGATTGATCCCTTTAAGAATTCAATTTTAATAGGTTCAACAAGTACAACGACGAGTGTAGCAACCGGATTTCTGGTGAATAATAAGGGGTACATCAATATTCCTTCATTAGGGCAAATCAAGGTAACAGGCCTAACATGTAGCGAAGCTGCTAATCAAATAGAGGAACTATTAATAAAAGGCAATTATATTAAAGATCCAGTTGTAGCAGTTAGAATCGGGAATTTCAAGGTGACTGTATTAGGCGAAGTAGGCAGCCCAGGTGAAATAGATGTACTTGGCAATAGAATCACCATACTTGAGGCTATTAGCCGCAGTGGTGATTTAAAACCGACAGCAAAGCGCAAGAATATAAAAATATTGCGCGAAGTAGATGGTAAACGCAATATATATAAGGTCGATCTTACAAGTGCTAATCTGTTAGATTCTCCTTATTACTATTTAACTCAAAATGATATTATATATGTTGAGCCCAACAAGAGTATTGGAGCGAAAAGTAGTCCATGGCTTACAGGTTTAAGTATTGGAGGAACAGTACTCTCTTTAGTAATATCGATTATTACTTTAATTGCAGTAACAAAATAAATGAATATGAGCACTTATCAAAGAAAAAAACAAGAAGGTATATCTATAAGAGATATATATGAATTCGTAGCCGGTAGGTGGTATTGGTTCTTATTATCAATCACCATTTGCATAGGAGGCATGTATTTATATCTAAGCATGCAGCTACCTGTATACGAGCGTACTGCTACACTATTAATCCAAGATGACAGGTCTACACGTGGTGATGCATACATTCTAACCATCAAATCAGAAAAAAACAATGATTTGGAAAATAAAGTTAGAATACTAACATCAAGTGGGTTAATGAAGAAGGTTATTGCCCTTAATAATCTGGATGTATTATATAATAGCTATTCGTTATTGAGAAAGCATGATAGATATGACAATACCCCAGTTCAAGCTAATTTTATAGATGAGTATACAGAATCTATCCACCTTGAGGTAACACCATTGAATAGTAATAAATATCAATTGGTTGTTAACGAAAAGAGATATGATGCAGAATATGGTGATACATTGAATATAAGTAACAATAAATTCTATATCAGTAAAACCGATTTCTTTAACAAAGAATCTATTAATGATCCAATAGAAGTTACCCGTGTCTCACCAGAGAAAGCTGCATTGCTCTATAAAGAGAACTTAACTGCAAAAGCTAATAATGGAAGTAATACGATTAATCTAGCATATGAGGGAACATCTGTCAAAAGAGCCGATCAGATATTAAATGGATTATTCGATGAATTTAATTATTATTGTGAGTCGGACAGACGTAAAATAAGCGAAAACACAGCTAGATTCCTTGAAGATCGTTTATCTCTAGTCAGCAATGAGCTTCAAAACCTATCTTCAGATATCCCCGACTGGATGCAAAAAAAGGTTGCAACTCTCGAGGTTAATGGTCGTTCCTCTTATTTTAATGATGCAAAAAAGGGTAGAGAAGAAGCAATTCAACTTGAATCTTCTTTAACCATGGCACAATACATCAAAGGTTATCTAGCCGATAATACGAACAGATATTCAATGTTACCCAATTTAGGAGGCATGGATGAGTTAGGCATAAGTGGCCAAATAGAGTCGTACAACAATATGGTCGTTCAAAGAGATCGATTAATTGAAAACTCAGGAGCAGGTAATTATGTGGTTTCTAAAATTGAAAGAACCATGGAGACTACCCATAATGCAATGTTAAACTCACTGAATGGTTACATACAGGGGCTAGAGATGAAACTTAATCATGCGAGGAGACAAGAAAAAGCTGCGCAATATAGTCTAACAAGCGACAATGGAGCTTATGATGTCTACCGCCAAAAAGAGATTAAGAAATCACTTCATGAGCTAATCTTGAAGAAACAAGAAGAAAATGCATTGAGCATGATTGTTACCGATGCAGCAAGCAAATTAATAGATGCACCTTATAGTAGTTCGCCTACTAAACCTATTTATCCAAAGAACTTATTATTTGCTTTAATAGTAGCCTTAGTAATCCCTGTATTGATTTGGTGGATTATGGTTTCGTTAGATATGAAAGTTAGAAATCGTGGAGATATAGAAGCGATAACTTCTTTAAATATTATTGGTGAGATCCCACAATTTGTTGCAACTAAAATGAACAAGAAAAATCTAGTTGCAGTAGAATATAAGGGAAATGATGTATTGAGCGAAAACTTTAGAGTATTATGTACTCAATTGAATTTTGCTTTAAAAGACCAGAAGGTTATAATGCTTACTTCTACAACTTCAGGCGAAGGAAAATCATTTGTATCAATGAACTTGGCAGCATCTCTATCAATGATCGGGAAGAAAGTAATATTGGTCGATTTAGATATTCGTAAAAAAGCCAAGACTGGTTTATTGAAGTCAGAGCAAAAAGCTGGAGTAACAGACTATTTAAAGGGCGATATTACCAATTTAGACGAATTGATTCTTAGCTCTAAGGAGGAATTTATGCCCGATGTTCTTCCATCAGGAAATATCGTATCAGATCCTACCAAATTATTCATGAGTAATCATTTAGATGAGATGATGTCTATTTTACGTAAGCAGTACGATTGCATTATTATAGATAGTGTTCCTGCGATAGGATTAGCAGATACATTAATCATGAATCGAGTAGCCGATATGACACTTTATGTTATCCGCGAACGAATGCTAGATAGACGATTCTTGCCTGAGCTAGAGAAAATATATCGCGAAGGACAATTCAAGAATCTAAATATTATCTTGAACAATTGCCAGTTCTATAGCCAAAACTACTATGGTTATTACAACCACAGTAAGTATTATGGTTATAATTATGCCTACGGTGATTATAAAAACCAAAGAAGAAAAAGGTCGTAATATACGCTCATAAAATCTATGAAAATCCTTATTACAAATATTGTGGCTCTAAATGGTGGAGATGCCGCTATAATGTATGGTATGATTAATTCTCTACGAGAAACTTTTGGAAAGAATGTCGATATACATATATATGCTAGCGAACCCAATGTGTGCAAAAAACTATATCCTGAATTCAAATTCAGAGAAACGATTGGTTTAGTTGCAAACAGAGGACCTCTCTCCAAAGTGAGATATATAGGACGATTAATTCGCATTATTCAAAGAAACCGTTATTTGTTGGTTTCCAGAATGTGTGGTAAGGGTTTTCATGGATTTAAATATCTCATCCCCAAAGAGAGTCGGATCTCTTTAAACGATTACGCAACTGCTGATGTAATCGTTAGTAGTGGTGGTACGTATTTAATTGAACCGTATGGATTAGTAACTCAATATACAGATTATACCATCTGTAATCATCTAAATAAGCGAGTATTCTTTTATACACAATCATTGGGACCATTTACTCAATCATGGAGCAAAGAGTGGATGCGAAATGTGTTTTCCTCCTCCCCATGTATTTTAGTGAGAGATCAGCAATCGTATGCAAATATCAAAGAATTGAATATACAACCTTCACCCAAGGTCATCCGCATAGCCGATGCAGCCTTTAGTTTGGCGAAGAAAGAAGATTTAATTCGTGGTAAAGAAAGAAGACTACCCAAGAAACTAAAAATAGCATTCTCAGTACGCGAGTGGAGTATTTTTAAGGGACGAACAAAAGAAAACGGAGTCAAGACCTATCGTGAATCGATTGCAACTCTAGTTAGATATTTCGTTGAGCAAGGACATGAAGTATCATTCTTTTCAACCTGTCAAGGCGTAAAAGAATATACTGATGACTCGAAAGAAGCTTGTGAAATAATGAAGTTCTTACCTAGTAGTATTAGCGAAAAAGTAATCATTCAAAACGAGTATGTACATTTTAAAAAGATTATGGAGCAGCTCAAAGATGTAGATCTATTAATAGGCACACGTTTGCATATGACTATTCTGTCGTTGATTGTTGGGACTCCTGTTTTACCAATAGCTTATGAATTTAAGACCAAAGAGTTATTTACAAGTCTAGGATTAGATAAGCATGTAGTCTCTATAGACAATATCTCTCCTGATTTAATTTTGGATAAGTACTCACATTTTGTAGAAGAGATTGACGATAAAAGAGATGAGCTTTTTAGCCAAGTTGATTTACTAAGCCACAATGCTAAGTTCGCAAGTAATTACATCAAAATGAATTAATTATGAAAGTATTATTTGTTGTTCAACATTTCCCATGTCTTTCAGAAACATTTATCTTGAATCAGATAACCGGTCTTATCGATGCTGGTCATGATGTTCGTATATATGCATTAGGCAAACCCGATACATCGATTTTGCATGAGGATATTATCAAATATAATCTTATCGAAAAAACCTTTTACCCAATAGTAGAGATACCTTGTTCCAAGAAAGATAAATATCACGATTTCATTAATTATTTCCCAAGATTGGTAAGACGTTATGGGTTGAATGCACTTTCAGTACTAAATAGATTTAAGTTTGGTGAATATGCCAAGAATGGTAATCTGTTCTATTCTACCCTATTATTCTTAAAACTCAATTGGATACCCGATATAGCTGTTACACATTTTGGATGTTTAGGATTGTATCCAGCTTGCTGGAAAGAGATGAAAGCACTAAATGTACCTTTCGTAACTTTCTTTCACGCACATGAAATCTCTCCGTACACCATTGAGGAGACAGCAAAAAGATATAAAGTGCTATTCGATCAAAACGATTTACTTTTCCCAATAAGCAATTACTGGAAGAAGAAACTTGTGAAATGCGGAGCCAACCCATCCAGAGTAATAGTACATCGTATGGGAGTAGATATAGAACAATTTGTATATACAGCCCCACGCAAAATTAATCGTAAGATAAATATATTATCAGTGGGTAGACTTACGGGACAAAAAGGATATGAATACGCCATCAAAGGGGTAGCCGATTTTAGAAAAAGGACTCCTCTCAACATAAGCTATCGAATCATTGGAGCTGGAACCATCGAGCGAAAACTAAAACAGATGGTGAAAGACTTAGGAGTAGATGACATTATTCATTTTATAGGACCTCAACCGCTCGAAGTCGTAAAGAAAGAGTTAGCAAAAGCCGATGTGTTCTTATTGCCATCTATAAGCGATCAGTATGGGTTAATGGAAGGTATACCTGTAGCTATCATGGAATCAATGGCCATTGGGTTACCAGTTATTTCTACTTTCCACTCAGGCATACCCGAAATCATTGATGATGGAATATCCGGTTTTTTATGTGAAGAGAAGAATCATGATGATATAACAGAAAAACTAACCATCATCAGCAAGAATTATCCATTGGTTAAGATGATTTCAAAGAATGCCCGTAAGAAGGTAGAAGCAGAGTATAATATCAAATCACTAAACAACAAACTCATTTATAGATTATCACAAGAATATCAGAGCGCAGCTGTTTAGTTAGAGAATAAAGATGGCCGGATCGCCGTCAGACAAAAAACAAATAAATAAATTATGGAAAATCTTGTAACAATAGTTGTGCCTGTTTACCAGGCCGAGAAGTATGTAGGTTGTTGCATTGAAAGTATCCTTGCTCAAGATTATAATAATTGGGAGTTGATACTTATCAATGACGGCTCTACCGATAGTTCGGGAGACCTTTGTGATGCGTATGCCATAATCGACCAACGAATCAATGTGTATCACCAAGAAAACAAAGGTGTTTCGGCTGCACGCAACAAAGGACTACGCATAGCAAAAGGAGAGTATCTTATTTTTGTTGATGCAGACGACTGTTTAGAAAGATCTGCACTAGATAATCTTGTCAATATTGCTCAAACCAACAAGTTGTCTATCCTTCAGTTCGGGATTAGGAGTTATCAAAATGAATCGAAGGTAAAAACCACCTCAAAAGGTTCATTCAAACTAACTATTTATAATGATTTAAGTCAATACAACTCATTCCAATATGGAGTATGGGGATATTTGTTGCAACGCAATATCTATACACTCGAAACATTCACAGAAGGTGTAAGATATGCTGAAGATATCGAGTTTATAACAAAATGCATCACACACTCAAACAGACTTGGCGTATTATCAGCCACATTCTATTACTTACGTTTACATTCACAATCAGCTATGGCCAATCTCCACAGCTATCAGCAAGTGGCAGATCATTTGATTGCAATTCGCAATTTAGCCGAATATACGACTAACAAAAATGAAGAGGTTATCAGCTTTGTCAATAGACAAATAACCAAACTCGTTAAGTCTTACTTTTCGTTCTTTATTAATAACAAGCCTCAAGGCCAAGAAGTAAGTCAAATAAACAATGATTATCGCTCTATCTATCCGCTCATCAGTACACAATCGATCAAAGATCGTATTGGGTTTATGATGGCCTATCTAGACGTACGTATTTACGTAGCATTACTTAAACTTTATGTATCACAATCTTCACATTAAAACCTAAAGCTATGATTAAAACGTATATACTAAATATGGAGAAAGATGTTCGTAAGCGTGCCATTATTAAATCGCAATTAGAGCATCAAAAAGAGCTAGATGTCTATTTCTTTAAAGCGATAGAAGGCAAAAAACTAACCGAGAAAGAGCTATCTGAGTGGGTAGACATGCCTGCTATGACCAAACGATATCATAATTTCGTTACTCTGCCAGCCATTGGTTGCGCACTAAGTCATTGGAATGTGTATAAGCTAATGATTACTCAACAAGATCGTTATGCACTAATATTAGAAGATGACGCTTTATTATCGAGTGATTTGGCCAATAAGATAAAGCAATTAGAACCGCTACTACTAAAAAACGATCCTGTCGCAATATTGTTAACGCCCGAGTTTGTCTACTCTACAAATGATAAAGTCGAATCATTTGATAACTACGATGTATATCGTTTGAATAATGGAATTATGAATTCAGGTTATATTTTAAACCAAGCGGCAGCCGTATTATTGAAAGAAGAGCTGTTCCCTATTCAATATTTAGCCGATCAATGGAATGAAATTATAAATATAGGGGTTAAAATCTTTGGAGTTGTTCCACATCTTATTAGTTACCCTGATGGATTGGGAGAGATAGGGACATCTCAACACAACAATTATCAAAAGAGCAATCTACAGAAGATACGTCATTACTTAGCTGGAATAAAAGGAAAGGTGTTTGTATTCCTATTCATCTATATGAAAGGATCACGAATTTCAACAAAAAACTGGTAATCATGAAACGCTCTATCTACATAGAAATTACTCCATTCTTCCCTACGAAAGATTGTTTTCGTGGCCCTTTCATCTACGACCAGGTGAAAGCGTTGAAGAACACAGGTAAGTTTAGTGATATATTGGTTTTGAGACCCACCACTCTATATGATAAGGAGAAATCGTATATCTATGAGGATATTCAAGTTTATAAATTTCCATGTATACAATCACCTTCATATATCATGAATGGTATCTTCGACTCCATCAACTGCATATTATTCAAGAGTTGGTTTAAGAGCAATTTCAAGTACTCTATTGAAGATGTTGAGGTAGTTCATGCACATGTATCCACATTTGCCATCTATCCACTCTTATTGAAGGAGATGAATCCGGCAATCAAAACTGTCATTCAACACCATGATTTAGATCCTTATACCATTCGCAATGGTAGGTGGGCAGACAAATACTGGAACTTACGCTATAAATACAACCGTAACAAGCGGATATTTGAACGTATGGATTATCATCTCTGCGTAAGCGATAAGGTGAAAGAGAGCCTGTTGGCTTTTCCTAGACCACGAAAAGGAGAAATCTATCAATCTTATCTATCCAAACTAAAGAAGATAGAAAACTTGCCATCAGCTAATATTAAAAAAGCGCTGGTTCTATTCAATGGAGTAAACAAACAGATATTTAGCAAAACAGAGGTTAACTATAAATCAACATTTACAATAGGATGTATTGCCAATTTTGTCGATTTAAAAGGCCACAATACCTTGTTGGAAGCTATTCGTATTTTGATTCAAGAAAAGAGATATCAGAATATCCATTTATCATTAATCGGCTCAGGACCATTATTAAATGGATGCAAAGAGTATGTCATCAATAATCAGTTAGAATCTTACGTCACCTTCGAACCGGAGGTAGCACATAGAGACCTAACAGCCTATTATCATTCACTCAACTTGTTTGTACTCCCATCATTCTTCGAAGGGTTTGGCTGTGTTTTAGCCGAGGCTGCTTCGTGTGGCATACCATTCATCACTTGCGAGAATCAAGGAATAGAAACTTATATCCCCATAGAAGATAGAAGAAAATGGTTGTTCCCTGCACAAGACGTCAATCAATTGGTGAAATTAATTGATCGTCAAATAGAGACACACGATCAGCAAGTATTTACTACATCGTTTGACATCAACCTATTGATTAAAAACTATCTCAAGGCTATTAATGCTTAATGACTACGATTATGAAAAAAGAATATGACTTTATATTTCTCACCAATACGCCTTCTTTTTACAAGATTAATCTTTGTAATCAGATAGCCAAAACCAATAGTCTGTTGCTTGTATTATACGGTTATGGAGAAGAAGCCGTAAATACTCCGCTGAAATCATCAGACAACTATCTGTTTGACTATACATTCCTTCATGAAGGAGCTTCAGAACAGCGCAATAAACTTAAGACTTTTATAGCCCTCATGAAGTTGATGTCTGAAGTAAAACATCAGAAAGTTTTATTCTCGGGTTGGTTCGTACCCGAATACAATTTATACGCTTTCTTATCGCCCAAAAACAAGAACTGCATTATTTGTGAATCATCGGCCAAGGAGTCTTACTTCAATGGCATTAAAGGATGGTTAAAAAAGAGAATAATCAACCGTATGTCTATCGCATTGCCATCGGGTGAATTGCAACAAGAGATATTCGACAACATACATTACAAAGGTAGAGTATCGAAGACTGGGGGCGTAGGCATCTTTAATAAGCAACCTTATCAAAAAATAGAAAAGAAGAATACTTCGAGCAAGAAGTATCTATATATAGGACGATTAATTGATTGTAAGAATCTTCCATTCTTAATAGAAGAGTTCAATCGTTCGGGAAAATCACTAACCATTGTTGGTGATGGTGTACTCAGAGAGCAACTTCGTGCTATGGCTAAACCAAATATCTGTTTTACGGGATTTATCGCCAACGAAAAGCTGAAGGAGGTTTATCTGCAACACGATGTTTTCATCCTTCCATCTAAAACTGAACCATGGGGATTGGTTGTTGATGAAGCACTCTATTTTGGGCTACCGGTTATAGTTAGCAGCCAAGTAGGTTCGTCTAAAGACCTGGTTACCAATCTAAAAACAGGTATTGTATTTACTTATGACAGTTCAGAGAGCTTTCAAGAGGCTATACAAGAGATGGAAACCAACTATCAAACTTATTATCAGCGAGTAAAGAGTTTGAACTTTGATGAACGTGATTATAAACAAATAAAAGCATATACATCCTTAATCGGATAGAGAGTATCATTTAAGAGATTGCCA
>CAMTPH010000047.1 GCA_947074345.1 uncultured Bacteroides sp.
GATGCAGCAGTAGCAACTGATGTAACAGATTTTATCAATGATGCTGGTACTTTAAAAGCAACCCTAGAAGGAAGTATTAGAAATTAATGTTTTAAAAGGAGTCCAATATGAAATTATTTAAAAAGAAAGAAAAATTAAATAATAAAGGTATGGCTTTAGTTATGGTCATAGTAGCAATTGGATTGGTAACATTATTAGTTTCAGTATTATTATCGATTTCTTTTATAAATTTTCAAATGAAAATTACTGAAAAGAAATCAAAAGATACGTTTTATAATAGTGAAGTATTTTTAGATCAAATTAGAATGTAAACGCCTGTATGATGTGATGAACAGAAAGATAAGTTAAGTGTTTTGTGATTTTCTTTTCATATAAAAAATTTGATATATATTTTGTTTAATACTTATATATTGTCAAATAATTGGCCTATTTATAAACATGTTTTTGTTATATTGTCTAAATTTGCATCGCAAAAAATAAAATATAAAATACTATGTGTGGAATTGTAGGCTATATTGGAACAAAAGAAGCCTATCCCATTTTGATAAAGGGGCTTAAACGATTGGAGTATCGTGGTTATGATAGCGCCGGGGTAGCATTAATTGGAGAAAATCAACACTTAAATGTATATAAAGCAAAGGGCAAAGTTTCTGAATTAGAAGATTTTGCTTTGCAGAAAGATACTTCGGGCAATATTGGTATTGCTCATACTCGTTGGGCTACGCATGGAGAGCCCTGTTCAGCCAATGCTCATCCTCATTACTCTTCTTCAGAATCGTTAGCATTGATACATAACGGTATTATTGAAAACTATTCAGTCTTAAAAGATAAATTACAATCTAAAGGTTTCGCTTTTAAGAGCACAACCGATACTGAAGTCCTTGTTCAGTTGATTGAATATATAAAACAAACTAATAATCTTGATTTACTTACTGCTGTTCAACTTGCTTTAAAAGAAGTTATAGGTGCTTATGCCATTGCCGTTTTAGAGAAAGATAATCCTGACACGATAATTGCAGCAAGAAAAAGTAGTCCTTTAGTTGTAGGAGTTGGTAATGATGAAATGTTTTTAGCATCAGATGCAACTCCTATTGTTGAATATACAGACCAAGTTGTTTATTTGAAAGATGAAGAGATTGCTGTTTTGAAAAAAGGTGAACCTCTAAAAATTGTAGATTTACACAATGTTGAAATTACGCCTGAAGTAAAAACTGTAGTTCTTAGTCTAGGACAATTGGAAAAAGGAGGTTATCCTCACTTTATGCTTAAAGAAATCTTTGAGCAACCTGATTGTATATTCGACTGTATGCGTGGACGTATCAATGTAGAATCTGACAATATAACACTCTCTGCTGTAATAGATCATAAAGATAAATTGCTAAATGCAAAACGATTTATTATTGTAGCTTGTGGAACTTCTTGGCATGCAGCTCTAATCGGTAAACAGTTGATTGAAAACTTCTGTCGTATTCCTGTTGAAGTAGAGTATGCTTCAGAATTTAGATATAGAAACCCTGTAATAGATTCAAATGATGTAGTGATTGCCATTTCTCAGAGTGGCGAGACAGCCGATACTTTAGCTGCGATTGAACTTGCTAAAAGTAAAGGAGCATTTATTTATGGTATATGCAATTCTGTGGGCTCATCTATTCCACGCGTAACTGATACTGGTTCTTATATTCACGTAGGTCCGGAAATTGGTGTTGCTTCAACAAAAGCTTTCACAGGGCAGGTTACTGTTCTAGCGATGTTAGCATTGACATTGGCAAAAGAAAAGCAAACAATAGATAAGAATGAATATCTAAGCATAGTTAAGGAATTAAGTTCTATTCCTGAAAAGATGAAAGACGTTCTTGAGCTGAATGGAGAAATAGCCGAACTTTCTAAAATATTTACTTATGCACATAATTTTATATATTTAGGAAGAGGATTTTTATTTCCTGTTGCTTTAGAAGGAGCTTTAAAATTAAAAGAAATATCATATATACATGCAGAAGGGTATCCTGCTGCAGAAATGAAACATGGGCCTATTGCATTGATTGATGCCGAAATGCCTGTGGTTGTAATTGCTACTCACAATGCTCTTTACGAGAAAGTGTTAAGCAATATACAAGAAATCAAAGCCCGCAAAGGGAAAGTAATTGCAATTGTTAACAAAGGTGATAATGTAATTAGTAAAATAGCTGATTACTGTATCGAACTACCAACTACAATAGAATGTCTTGATCCATTAATCACAACAATACCATTACAACTCTTAGCATATCATATTGCTGCTTGTAAGGGGTTAGATGTCGATCAACCAAGAAATTTAGCAAAGTCTGTAACTGTAGAATAAAAGAATAACTATCTGAATGGAACAATTAAAGCATGAATGCGGCGTAGCAATGATACGTCTGCTGAAACCGCTAGAGTATTACGAAAAAAAATACGGTACTTGGATGTACGGTTTGAATAAGCTTTATCTTTTAATGGAAAAGCAACATAACCGTGGACAAGAGGGTGCTGGTTTGGCATGTGTAAAATTAGAAGCAAATCCCGGTGAAGAATACATGTTTAGAGAACGTGCACTTGGATCTGGCGCGATTACTGAGATTTTCTCTGAGGTACAAAACCAATTTAAAGGAATCTCAAAAGAACAATTGCATGATGCAGATTACGCAAAGCGTGTTCTTCCATTTGCTGGCGAAGCTTATATGGGCCATTTGAGATATTCAACAACAGGTAAATCTGGAATATCTTATGTACACCCTTTTTTAAGACGAAATAACTGGCGTGCAAAAAACTTAAGTCTATGTGGTAACTTTAATATGACCAATGTGGATGAGATTTTTGCTCGTATCACTGCTATTGGTCAACATCCACGTAAATATGCCGACACATATATTATGCTTGAACAAGTTGGCCATAGACTTGACCGTGAAGTTGAACGTCTTTTCTCTTTGGCTGAAGCAGAGGGATTGACTGGAATGGATATTACTCACTATATTGAAGATCATATTGATTTAGCAAACGTTTTACGTAGCTCAAGCAAAGAGTGGGATGGCGGATATGTTATTTGCGGTATGACAGGTAGTGGGGAGTCTTTTGCTCTTCGTGATCCTTGGGCTATTCGTCCAGCTTTCTGGTACCAAGATGATGAAATAGCAGTTTTGGCTTCAGAACGTCCTGTTATTCAAACAGCTTTCAATGTCTCGGCCGAAAGCATTAAAGAACTTCAACCTGGGCAAGCTTTGTTAATAAATAAAGCAGGAAAAGTAAGAACTCAACAAATTAATAAAGCTAAAGAAAAAAAGGCTTGTTCTTTTGAGCGTATCTATTTTTCACGTGGTAGTGATGTTGATATTTATAAAGAGAGAAAACTATTAGGTGAAAAACTAATTCCACGTATTCTTAAATCGATTAATAACGATCTTGATAATACTGTTTTCTCATTCATTCCAAACACAGCAGAAGTAGCTTTTTACGGTATGCTTGAAGGATTGGATAATCATCTTAATCAAGAAAAAATAAAGAGAATCGCAGAGTTAGGACATAATCCTAGCTTAGAGGAACTTGAATATATCTTATCACATCGTATTCGTAGCGAAAAGGTAGCCATTAAAGATATTAAGTTGCGTACCTTTATTGCTGAAGGCAATAGTCGTAATGATTTAGCGGCTCACGTATACGATATTACTTATGGTAGTTTAAGAGCCGGAATCGATAATTTGGTTATTATTGATGATAGTATTGTCCGTGGTACTACCCTAAAACAAAGTATCATTAGTATTTTAGATAGACTTGGTCCTAAGAAGATCGTTATAGTAAGTTCATCGCCTCAAGTAAGATACCCTGACTATTATGGTATTGATATGGCTAAGATGAGTGAATTTATCGCTTTCAAAGCAGCTATCGAACTGTTGAAAGAACGAGACATGAAGGATGTCATATCTGCTGCATATCGTAAATCAAAAGACCAAGTCGGTCTACCTAAAGAGCAAATGGTTAATTATGTGAAAGAGATATATGCACCTTTCACTGATGAAGAAATTTCAGCTAAAATGGTAGAATTACTTACTCCGAAGGGTACTAAAGCTAAAGTTGAAATCGTTTATCAACCTATTGAAGGCTTGCATGAGGCTTGTCCTAACAATATGGGCGATTGGTATTTTAGTGGTGATTACCCGACGCCTGGTGGTGTGAAATTACTGAATGAGGCATTTATTAATTATATTGAACAAGTATATCAATTCTAAATAATTATTCAATATGTGTCAATATGTTCATTTACCCGATTAAACTTATATTAAGTTGAGTTGTTTTGGTTTATGTACATATTGGCACATTATCATATATAGAAATAGATGAGAAATGTAACTTTAATCCTTGACGACGGGAGCCGTTTTCATGGCAAGTCGTTTGGCTATGAGAAGCCAGTGGCAGGCGAGGTTGTTTTTAATACTGCCATGACTGGGTATCCAGAGAGTTTAACAGACCCTTCATACGCAGGTCAATTAATGGCTCTTACATATCCTTTGGTCGGTAACTATGGCGTTCCAGCCTTTACTTTTGAATCAAATGGATTGGCTACATTTATGGAGAGTGGCAAAATTCATGCTGATGCAATTATCGTAAGTGATTACTCAGAAGAATATAGCCATTGGAATGCTGTTGAAAGTCTTGCTGAATGGTTGAAGCGCGAGAAAGTTCCTGGTATAACAGGTATTGACACACGTGAGTTAACTAAGGTATTGCGTGAGCACGGTGTGATGATGGGTAAAATCGTTTTTGATGATGAACCAGATAATATCCCTGAAGCTGCTTATGATGGCATTAATTATGTTGATAAAGTAAGTTGTAAAGAAGTTATTCGTTACAATGCCGGAGAAGATAAGAAGAAAGTTGTTCTTGTAGACTGTGGTGTAAAAACAAACATCATTCGTTGCTTATTGAAGCGTGGTGTAGAAGTAATTCGTGTTCCATGGAATTACGATTTTAACGACATGCAATTTGATGCTCTTTTCATTTCTAACGGTCCTGGCGATCCTGATACATGCGATGCTGCAGTTCAAAATATCCGTAAGGCTATGCAAAATGAAAAATTACCAATATTTGGTATTTGCATGGGCAATCAGTTGTTGTCTAAAGCTGGTGGAGCAACAATATATAAATTAAAATATGGTCATCGTAGTCATAACCAACCTGTAAGAATGGTAGGAACAAATCGTTGTTTTATTACCTCTCAAAATCATGGTTATGCAGTTGATAATAATACTTTGGGCGATAACTGGGAACCTCTATTTATCAATATGAATGATGGTTCTAACGAAGGTATCCGTCATAAAGTTAATCCATGGTTCTCTGCTCAATTCCATCCTGAAGCAGCAAGTGGACCAACTGATACAGAATTTTTGTTTGATGAATTTGTAAAATTGATAAAATAACCAACCAAGATGAAAGAAGCAACTATTAAGAAAGTATTATTATTGGGTTCCGGTGCCCTTAAAATCGGTGAGGCTGGTGAATTTGATTATTCTGGATCTCAAGCGTTGAAAGCGTTGAAAGAAGAAGGAATAGAGACAATTCTTATTAATCCTAATATTGCTACTGTTCAAACTAGTGAAGGTGTAGCAGATCAAATATATTTCTTACCTGTAACTCCTTATTTTGTAGAAAAGGTAATCCAAAAAGAACAACCAGATGGTATTATGTTGGCATTTGGTGGTCAAACTGCTTTGAACTGTGGTGTGGAGCTTTACAAAGAAGGAATTCTTGAAAAGTATGACGTAAAAGTACTAGGTACTCCAGTACAAGCTATTATTGATACAGAAGACCGTGAACTTTTCATTGAAAAGCTAAACGAGATTGATGTAAAAACAATCAAGAGTGAAGCTGTTGAGAATGCTGCTGATGCTCGTCGTGCTGCTAAAGAATTAGGTTATCCTGTTATTGTTCGTGCGGCTTATGCTCTAGGAGGTTTAGGCTCTGGTTTCTGTGATAACGAAGAACAACTAAATACATTAGTAGAGAAGGCGTTTGCTTTTTCTCCTCAAGTATTGGTTGAAAAGTCTCTTCGTGGTTGGAAAGAGGTAGAATATGAGGTAGTGCGCGACCGTTTTGATAACTGTATTACTGTTTGTAATATGGAAAACTTTGACCCACTTGGTATTCATACAGGTGAGTCTATCGTAATAGCTCCTTCTCAAACATTGACAAACCACGAATATCATAAACTTCGTGAGTTAGCAATTCGTATTATTCGTCACATTGGTATCGTAGGAGAGTGTAATGTTCAATATGCATTCGATCCAGAATCTGAAGATTATCGTGTGATTGAAGTAAATGCTCGCTTGAGCCGTTCTTCAGCTTTGGCATCAAAAGCTACTGGTTATCCTTTGGCTTTTGTAGCTGCAAAACTTGGTTTGGGTTATGGATTGTTCGATTTAAAGAACTCGGTAACTAAAACTACAAGCGCTTTCTTCGAACCAGCACTTGACTATGTGGTATGTAAAATACCTCGTTGGGATTTAGGTAAATTCCATGGTGTAGATAAAGAGTTGGGTTCATCAATGAAATCAGTAGGTGAAGTTATGGCTATCGGACGTACTTTTGAGGAAGCTATCCAAAAAGGTTTACGTATGATTGGTCAAGGTATGCACGGATTCGTTGAGAATAAAGAATTAGTAATTGCTGATATCGATAAAGCACTTCGTGAGCCAACTGATAAGCGTATCTTCGTTATTTCGAAAGCAATGCGTGCAGGTTATACCATTGATCAAATTCATGATTTAACAAAAATCGATAAGTGGTTCTTGCAGAAGTTGAAAAATATCATGAATACTTCTGAAGAGTTACACAACTGGGGTAATAATCACAAGCAATTGGCTGATCTACCGGTTGAGCTTCTTCGTAAAGCTAAGGTTCAAGGTTTCTCTGATTTTCAAGTTACACGTGCTATCGGTTATGATGGCGACATTGAAGATGGCATTTTGTTGGTTCGTAATTATCGTAAGCAAGTAGGTGTTGTACCTGTTGTAAAGCAAATCGATACACTGGCTGCTGAATATCCAGCTCAAACAAACTATTTGTATCTAACTTATAGTGGTATTGCAAACGATGTAAACTATACTGGCGACCATAAATCAATTGTTGTTTTGGGTTCTGGTGCTTATCGCATTGGTTCATCAGTAGAGTTTGACTGGTGTGGAGTACAAGCACTAAACACTATCCGCAAAGAAGGTTTCCGCAGTGTAATGATCAACTATAATCCCGAAACGGTTTCTACCGATTACGATATGTGCGATCGTTTATACTTTGATGAGTTGACATTCGAGCGTGTAATGGATATTCTTGAACTTGAAAATCCTCATGGTGTGATTGTCTCTACAGGTGGTCAGATTCCAAACAACTTAGCTCTTCGTTTAGATGCTCAGGATGTTAATATCCTTGGTACAAATGCTAAGAGTATTGATAATGCTGAAGACCGTGAGAAATTCTCTGCAATGCTAGATAGAATTGGTGTAGACCAACCACGTTGGAGAGAGTTGACTTCTATGGATGATATTAATGGTTTCGTTGATGAAGTTGGTTTCCCTGTTCTAGTTCGTCCTTCGTATGTGTTGAGTGGAGCTGCCATGAATGTATGCTCTAACCAAGAAGAACTAGAAAGATTCTTGAAATTGGCAGCAAACGTATCTAAGAAACATCCTGTTGTAGTAAGTCAATTTATTGAACACGCTAAAGAGGTAGAGATGGATGCTGTTGCAAAAGATGGCGAAATCGTAGCTTATGCAATCAGCGAACATATTGAGTTTGCGGGTGTGCATTCAGGTGATGCTACAATCCAATTCCCTCCTCAAAAACTATATGTAGAAACTGTACGTCGTATCAAGCGTATTAGTAAAGAGATTGCTAAGGCATTAAATATCTCTGGCCCATTCAATATTCAATATCTTGCAAAAGATAATGATATTAAGGTTATTGAGTGTAATCTACGTGCTAGCCGTTCGTTCCCATTTGTGAGCAAAGTATTGAAGATTAACTTCATTGAACTTGCTACGAAGGTAATGTTGGGATTGCCTGTAGAAAAACCATCTAAGAACTTGTTCGAGTTGGATTATGTAGGTATCAAAGCATCTCAATTCTCTTTCAATCGTTTGCAAGGTGCCGATCCTGTATTGGGTGTAGATATGGCTTCTACAGGCGAGGTTGGTTGTATTGGATCAGATACTTCGAGTGCAGTACTTAAAGCGATGTTATCTGTTGGATACCGTATTCCTAAAAAGAATATTCTTTTATCGACTGGTACGATGAAGCAAAAAGCCGATATGGTTGATGCAGCTCGTATGTTGGTTGACAAAGGATACAATCTATTTGCAACTGGTGGTACGCATAGATTCCTTCTAGAAAACAATATCGAAAATACATTAGTGTATTGGCCAAGTGAAGAAGGAAAACATCCACAAGCTCTTGAAATGCTTCAAAATAAAGAGATTGATATGGTTGTTAATATTCCTAAGAACTTAACTGCAGGTGAGCTTGATAATGGTTATAAGATTCGTCGTGCTGCTATTGACTTGAACACACCACTTATTACCAACGCTCGTTTGGCTAGCGCATTCATTAGTGCTTTCTGTACATTAAATATTGATGATATTTCAATTAAGAGCTGGGAAGAATATAAATGATAATTCCGTCATTTAGTATCTAAATAAATTTTTATAGCCTCTAAAGTTAGCAAATAACTTTAGAGGCTATTTTGTTTATAGAGTGCAACATTCATTTGGTGTTTTCTCACTATGTATTGTATCATTTTACACGATAATAGTTAATAGTTATTTTGTTAAGTGTTACATTCAATAATAATAAGTATAGATGATAAGGATTTAATCCGTTTAATCCGTTTGGAATAACAAGATAAAATAAATCAATTCTCGAACTTTATGTTCGCATCATCTGTTGTATTATAAACTAAAATTAATGATGATATGGATTTTATATGGTTTATATTAATAGGAGCATTAGCAGGTTTTATAGCCGGTAAAATAATGCGTGGAGGCGGATTTGGTTTAATTATCAACTTGGTTTTGGGAATTGTTGGTGGATTGCTTGGTGGATGGGTATTCTCATTATTCGGCTTTGCTGCTAGTGGGATAATCGGAAGTTTAATAACCTCAGTTGTTGGTGCTGTAATCATTCTTTGGATTGCTTCCTTTTTTTCAGCTAAACGGAAATAGTAATAATATATAATCTCTAATTATTTTGACTCATGGCATGTAGTAGTGGAAAATTCTGGGTAGGACTTGGTATAGGAACTGCCATTGGCGCGTTAGTTTATCATTATTCGCGTACTGCTCACGGGCAACAGGTAAAAGCTCAGTTGTTGGATTCATTGCAAGATTTAGAAGTAGCAGCTGAAGAGGCTATGTCTAGTGCGAAGCATAAAACAAAAGAGGCTGGTGCTAATATTGCAGGAAAAGTTGCGGCAAAGGCAACATACATGAAAGAATTATTAACCGAAGAGGATTTATAAGCTAATCTTACTTTATTAAAAAAACAGCATCCCAGCGAAATCACTTCGATGGGATGCTGTTCTTTTACTTAACGTGGCTACGTAATAAAATTATGACTAATTAATTAAATTCTGATACTGCAAAGATAGCGGGTTTTTGTAGCCGGCGCAATACCTCAAAATGGGTATATTGATAATGTGGCTCTCACTACAATTGGTGATGGATTAAACTTTAATCCACTCTTTGCTGTCAAAATCAAATCTTTTTATGACTTTAGCTGGCGAACCTGCACAAACAGTATATGGTGGAACATCGTGTGTAACAGTGCTTCCGGCTCCTATTACGCTGTGCTTTCCTATATTTACACCAGCAGTAATCACCGAATTAGCGCCAATCCATACATCATCATCAATTTTTATTAGTGATGTTCTAACTCCCTGTTTATCGATGGATGTGTTTACATCTTCGTAGTTGTGATTCAGTCCCGATAATGTAACGTTTTGGCCAATATGAACATGGTTTCCCATTGTAATAGGTCCTATTACAGTATTGTTTAATCCAATTCTCGATTCATTACCTATAATGATGTCTCCAACTGCATTATTCAAACAAGAGAAATCTTCTATAACAGAATAATCACCTAAAACGAATTTATTGAATGGAGGTGTATCTAGTCTGACGCTTCTATAAATAACCGATTTTTTACCCTTCTTGATATATAAGAAGTAGAATATCCTAATCCACCAATTGGGTCGCGCTTTAATAGGGTGCATTATAAAATTTAAAAAGCACTTTTTCGCTTTAGGATTTTTCTTTATGTAGTTCTTTATATTGTCTAAAGACATTATTAATTGTATAAATGTTAAACATCCTCTTTTTGTACAAAGGCTGTTACTGTTTTAAGAATGATTTTTATATCAGATAAGAATGAGAATGTTTTGGCATATTTGATATCAAGCATCTTACGTTCTTCCGCTGATAGTTTACCAGAGTCTCCTCTTTTTTCTACCTGCCACAAGCCTGTTAAACCCGATGGAGCCATAAATCGATCAATGTATTCATCGCTTGTCAAAAGCTCTGCTTCATATAGTGGGAGAGGGCGATTACCAACAATCGACATATCTCCTTTTAAGATGTTTATTAGTTGTGGCAATTCGTCGATACTGTACTTTCTAATAATATGCCCTACACGTGTAATACGTGGGTCGTTTTGTAATTTTACGAAAGCATTACCTTGCTCTTTCGATTTCTTTGAGATGTAAGTACCTTCTGTAATTACATAATCATCAGAAATCAAAACAGTGTCATCATCATCGTCTCCAAATAACATTTCGCTTTCCGGAAGAATAATATCGCTTAAATCATCCTCGTCATTTTGATATTGATTAAGCGCATTAAACTCTTTAAGTCTTTTGTCTGCATTTTCATACATAGAACGAAACTTCAAGAAATCGAATACTTGGTAATTGCTGCCTACTCTTTTTGATTTATATACAATCTTACCTTTGCTCTCTAGTCTGATAGCAATTGCGGTAGCAATAAGGATAGGTGATAAGGCCAAAATAGCACACGATGAAAATACAATATCAAATGCCCTTTTCCATAGTGGAAGTCTAAAGACAATGATGCTATTATTTGAATGGTTTTTTTTGCTTTTTCTTTTTATGTCATAAAAAGTAAGCAAGTCGGAGATAGCTTCAGCCTTAAAGTCAATATGCAATGTGTTAATCACTCCTGCCAATAAATAATCTTTGGTCTGATTAGAAGAAAGATTATCGTACACTAGAACAATATCTATATGTTGGTGTTTGCTATGGAGATGTTTAAGATTCTTGATATCTATCGAATGGGTGATTTGTTCATACAATATTATACAATTTTTTTTATCGTCTATATTGTTGATGTATTCAATTGCTTTATCGCATGTTGCTGTAGCAAAAAAACTTTCTTCTTTAAGTAAAGAAGAAAGTTCTCTTATAGCGTTAATATATCTCCCAATGTAAATGAGATGAAGCATACTTTTTTATTAGTCAATTATTTTCTTAATTCTAACTTTAAGCTCAAGTGGGTTGAATGGTTTGAGGATATAGTCAGCTGCACCCTCTTCTAAGAGCCTTATGCGTTCTGTAGTACTCTCTTCACTTGATAGTATAATGACTGGTATTGATTTAAAAAAGGCGTTGTTTTTTAAATAATGTAAAAATTCATCACCCATCATTTCTGGCATTCTTATATCAGAAATAATTAAATCGGGTATATTACCTTCATTTAAATACTCAATCGCTTTGATTGGATTTTCGAAATAAGTGAAATCGTATTCTTTACTTAAATAGATTGCTACAACTTTAGCTATTGAAGCTTTGTCATCAATTAGTACTATTTTCTTCATTGATTGATAGATATGAAATAGTTACGTATTATAGTTTGTTATGGGCAAATTGCTTATTATAGATACAAATATAGATATATTTTTCGAAGTTCATAAAAAAAATAGGATTAGTCATTCTTTTTAAGAAGTAACTAATCCTATTTTAGAATTTATAATTTAAACTTATATCTATGTAATCTATTTGTAATATTTACTTAGTAGATATATTTTTTGTCAGTTTTATCAGTTGGATGATTGTACCAATCTTGGTTTGTATCCATATTTTGAGCCCATTGTTCAAAGCTAGGATATGCTTCAGTGATACTTACACTCTCTCTTGGGTATTTGAATTCAGGAACACAAACAGCCCATGTACGTCTTCCGGCAGCTTCAAGATTTACTTTATAAATATTCCCTTTTGCAGTTGCGTCATATTTCAAGAACTCAAACAAGTGTACTTCTGTACGTTTGTTAGTTAATGATTTGTAACCGATGAAGAAGTCAAGATTGTCTTTTCCTAATAGTG
This sequence comes from uncultured Bacteroides sp., assembly GCA_947074345.1. Lineage (GTDB taxonomy): Bacteria > Bacteroidota > Bacteroidia > Bacteroidales > Bacteroidaceae > Bacteroides. The sequence goes on from CAMTPH010000047.1 coordinate 12,389, forward strand.
GCGATGTTTTAGTTTGATCAGCCAATGTTAAGATTACTTCTAATGTATAAATATCAGATGTTTTAGCTGTTTGAGTATTCAACATTGTACGTTTATCTGCATATCCATAAACAGCATGAGCATCACCAAACAATGGAATAACAATGTTGTTGTCACCTTCTTCTGTAGTTGTGTTTTCGAATACAGAGTTAGCTAATGAATTTCTCATGTTTACATCGCCTCCAAACTCAATGTTTGTAATATCGCTTTTGTTGATACCAACCAGTCTAAGTGCAGCACCTACTTGTTTTGATGAACCAACTGCTGTTAAAGTTACGTGGTAATGTATCTTTTGGATTTTATTTGCTTCACCTTTTGTGTATGTAGTAGAAACATCCATCACAATATCATTGAAGTCATAATCTCCTGGTGATGGGAAATTGTCTTCGTAAGTATAAGTAAACTTCATAGGGTTTGTATCTGTAATTTCTTCGCCCATGTCATTTGGTCTATTACCTTCGCCAGTACAATCGCCTGCAGGAATGTAGATTGGTGAGTCACCAAATTTAGAAAGCTGACCATCTGTGTTCTTTAATGGATTTAAGAATCCTTGTTCCCAATCATTCACATTATTAGCGATATTATTAATTTCGTAGTAAATTTTACCTGAGTGCGAGAAACCGTTACAGCCTGTAATTGATTGTATCTTAACCAAACCATAATCGTTTGAATTACTGATGAATTTGGCTTTGCTTAAAAATGCATCTTCGATGTTTAGTATAGCGTTGCTGCTAATTGAGATAGTTTTATCCCATGTATTATCATTAAACTTATTGATTTTTGTATTTGTGTTAGGACCTACATTCAAATTGCCTTTGAATTGCTCTATTGTCATGACACAACCATTGTCAATAGTTGTATTACTGTGTGATACATTATCAATTTTTGCATAGCTCTTGTTCACGAGTTTAGTGCCTTTATTAGTGATATCTAATTTCGTAAGATTTAATGTACCAGCATTGTAAAAATAACCATTGCTGCAATTCAATGTAATAGTGTTGAGAGTAATATCACCTCCGTTATAGTTGTTAAGTCCTTCTGAGGCGTTGTTGAATGTTATACTTCCAGTGCCAGTAATTTTACCACCATTTAAAACCGTAATATGACCAGAACCTTGCAAGTTTAAAGTGTTATTAAGCTCAATCTCACCGCCACTTAATACTATCAGTTCTGTATTGCCATTAAATTGAGTCCAATTTGTTATGGTCAATTTTGATGAGATTAGTACTTTAACAATTAAATCCTGACCAATGCTAAATGTATTTGTTTGCGGAGTTGTTATTTTGAAATAACGTGGTTGGTCGTTTGGTGTGTTAAATATTGGATAATCTTTATACTTACCATTATCCCAATCAAAACCTGCACTTAAATTCCAACCAGCTTGAACTTCTACTGCGCTGTTCAAAAGAGCTTGGGCTTCAGCGTCGCTATATGGAGCATCCATAGGAGCAATAACGAAATCACCGTTGTTTCCATTACGAGTTTGAGCAGCTATATTAGAAAAGTTTGCAGTAACAGCATTGTTTTTAACGCTAACTACTTTTACTGTATGGCGTTTTTTTTCGTCTGTACGCACCACATATACTACATCCATTGCTTTAGGAAGGTCAAAAGTGGTGTTAAATGGCATTTTGTTATTAGCAATACCTTCAGCCAAAAGTCGAGCATTGCTATTTTCAACTAGTGGATACTCATCAAAGATTCTGATTTTGTAGTCCACGCCTTCATCTTCTGATATTCCAATAGCTGCAGTTGCGCTTGCAATTGAAACCCAGTCCATGTTTGGATCAATGTTTTTTACAGGGAAAGTCTCTTCATAAAGTCCAGCAGTTTGGTCCATATCAAACAAATCCTTGTTTGAGTCAATACAGTTTGTGAGTAAAAGAGAAGAACCTACTGAGCAGAAAAATAGTTTTAAAGCAGTTTTCATACTATTACAATATATTATTATGTTTTATCATGCAAATATATTGCTAATACTTATATTAATATAGTGTTTGTGTTATAATTTGATTATTTATTAACATTAATTAATAATATGTTGGTTGTTTTCTACAACTTTATAAAAGGTAAAAGAAAAGATGAATTTAAACCAAATTAGCCCATGTGTCGAAACTTTTGAGACGTATTTGGTTAAATATGAGCTTTGTGGATGTTAAAAGGTAACTCAAATATAATTTGAACTCTATCTTCATATTAAATAGTATAGAATAGTTGTAATATTTATCTTCTTTGTTTTGTTAGTTCTCCAACGATGCAAGAATTCATCTTAATTCTTATTTCTTTGTTCGTTAAACCATGACCAAGCAAGAACATAAGTTTTGTTATAGCACACTCTGGCGTAGAGTCATAACCGCTAATAACGCCCGATTCGAGAAGATGAATACCAGTCTCGTACCTTTCCATCTCAACGGCACCAGATGAACATTGAGTAATGTTTACAATAATTATTCCACGATCGGTAGCATCTTTGAGAAGATTCAAGAACCAAGGCTTCTGAGGTGCATTACCAGAACCAAATGTTTTTAAAACTACTGCTTTTAATCCTTCTACTTTAAGCAATGATTCAACCACTCTTTCTTGTATTCCGGGGAATAGAGTAAGAATGACCACATTAGTATCAAATAGATAATGCGGAATAAGTGGTTTTAATTTATCAGTTGGTCTAATCAAATGTGGCTCATATTTAATATGAATACCAACGCGAGCTAATGGAGGATAGTTGTACGAACGGAATGCATTAAAGTTTTCAGCATTAATCTTAGTTGTTCTATTGCCTCTCATCAAATGATTCTCAAAGAAGATACACACTTCAGGAACCATGGCATTACCATGATTGTCTTTAGCTGCAGCAATCTCGATAGATGTAATTAAGTTCTCTTTACCATCAGTTCTTAGCGTACCTATCGGAAGCTGTGAACCGGTTAAGATAACAGGTTTGCTTAGATTTTCGAGCATAAAACTTAATGCCGATGCTGTATAAGCCATCGTGTCTGTACCATGCAATATTACAAAGCCATCAAAGTTATCGTAATTGTAGTTTATGATTTTTACAAGTTTAGCCCAAAATGAAGGTTCCATATCAGAAGAGTCAATAGGCGGATCAAATTGGTAAGACGAGATACGATAATTAAAACGCTTTAGTTCGGGAACATGGCGTAGAAGTTGATCGAAATTAAAATTCTCGAGAGCTCCGGTTTCGGGGTTTTCTATCATCCCGATTGTACCTCCGGTGTAAATTAAAAGAACAGAAGGGTATTTTTTTAGCATGTTATCCGAAAAATCTTAGTAAATTTTCTACAAAGATATTTATTCTTATTGCTAATAACAAATAGCAGACCTTGTATTGTTCTAATATTGTTTAATTACAGGTCTGCTATTTTGATTTGTTATTCATTTATAGCTTTTAATAAAAGAGTGATTGCTTTTTCAGGATTTTGAACTTCATTTAATAAGTTTACAAATTTACTACCAATGATGGCACCACGAGAATACTCGCATGCAGATTTAAAAGTAGCATGATTTGAAATGCCGAACCCCACCATTCTAGGATTACGCAAATTCATGTTATTGATTCTTCTAAAGTAGTCTAGCTTTAATTCATCAAAATTAGATTGCGCACCAGTAGTAGCAGCAGATGATACCATATATATAAAGCCATCGGTGTTATTGTCGATTTCGTGGATGCGCTCATCGCTTGTTTCGGGTGTAATAAGCATAATGATTTTCACATCATATGATTCGGCTATTGCTCGATACTTCTCTTGATAATCTTTGAAAGGTAAATCGGGAATGATAACTCCATCAATGCCGCACGCTTTGCATTTCTCACAAAAACGTTCGAAACCAAATTGCATGATAGGATTGAGATATCCCATTAATAGAAGCGGTATTGAAACGCTTTCACGTATGTTTGTTAGCTGTTCAAACAATAATCTCAATGACATACCATTTTTAAGAGCACGTGTAGCTGCATTTTGAATCACAATACCATCAGCCATTGGATCGCTAAAAGGTATTCCTATCTCCACCATGTCAACTCCATTTCTTTGTAAAGTGTCTATAACGTTCGCTGTATTGTCCAAACAAGGATCGCCAGCACAGAAGTAAATAGATAGTAGATTGTTTTTGTTGCTGCTGAAAAGCTTATTTATTCTATTCATAATTCTAATCGTCTTATATTATATATGTATTACTCTTCAGATAATTCTTCTAAGAATAACTTAATCTTATTGATATCCTTCAATCCGGGTTCAATCTCAAATCGGCTATTTATATCGTATCCTACAAGTAGGGGATGAGTGAACTCTTTGAGTGCAGATGCGCTAAAAGAATTAATTCCACCACTCAACATAAAAGGAATATCACCGTGATATTTATTTAGAATATTCCAATCAAATTGAGTGCCCGATCCTCCGTATTCTTCGCATTTAGTATCAAACAGAAACATTTTACAATACGGTTCATATTCTTTGACCGATTTCAAATCCTTCTCATTTTTTATAGCGAATGCTTTTATTAATTGATATCCTTCTTTTTGTAGACTTCGACAATATTCGGGAGATTCGTTACCATGTAGCTGTATATAATGCAAACCAAAACGATCAGCCATCATTTTAATACTCTCTTTATCCTCATTCACAAACACGCCAACTCGAAACGTTTGTTTAGGCATACATTCTGGCATTTCATAAACATATCTAGGCGATTTAGGATAGAAAATAAATCCCATCATGTCAATCGGCAGAAGTTCGGCTTGTGTTATATTGTCGCCATCACGCATACCGCATATTTTGATAATTTTGTTGTTAATCATAAAGGTCGTTTTATCAGTTTATAGAGCAGTAATAAATTCTCTTAAAGCATTAGCCGGATTCGAAGTCTTCATAAATGTTTCTCCCATCAAGAAACCTTTAAAACCCGCCATTTGCAATCTTCTTACAGTATCAGTATCCGATATGCCACTCTCAGAAATTAGAGCTTTATTGTTAGGCAATAATTCTGCTAAGCGAAATGAATTGGCTATATCAGTATGAAACGATCCTAAATTACGATTATTGATACCCACCATATCTATATCATTGTTGATATAAACAAGTTCGTCTTCACTGTGAATTTCTAATAATACCTCCAATCCCAATTCATGGGCTTGTTGAGTCAATTCGGAACATTGATTTACTTCGAGCGCAGCAGCAATCAGTAATATAGCATCTGCACCGATGATGCGTGCTTGATACACTTGATAAGGGTCGATGATGAATTCTTTTCGCAAAATCGGTAAGTTGGTTAATGGGCGAGCCGTACGAACATCACGCATTGTTCCACCAAAGAACTTTTCATCAGTCAGAATTGATAGGGCAGAAGCACCCGCCTTTTCATAACCAGGAATAATATCTTCAGGTTGAGCATATTCATTAATCCATCCTTTAGAGGGTGATCTGCGTTTGAACTCTGCAATAATACCGCTATCAGATTTTATTAATGACTCTCGCATAGAGCGAGTAGGCGATGATAAATCAACACTCTCTTGCAGTTGTTCGAACGAAATAGACCGCTTCTGAAAGTCAACTTCAAAACGCTTATTTGCGATTATTTCGGATAATATATCTTGTTTCATTATCTGTTAACTGTTTAGTTTTATGAACTTCTTGAGTGTATCGTAAGCCTTGCCGCTAATTAAAGATTCTCGTGCCATAGCAATACATTCTTCTATTGATTTGTTGGGATGTACAACGCGAATGGCAAATGCAGCGTTGATAACAACAGCGTTCGTTTGTGCTTCGGTTGCTTTATTACTCAATACATTGTCGAATATACGTGCAGCATCCTCAATTGTATTTCCTCCTTCGAGTGCTTGTTCTGTACATTTATTTAACCCGACACTTTCAGGAGTATAGATTTTTTCATTGTCAGAAGTAGCCACCTTGAACTCGTCGGTCAGCGATATTTCATCGTAACCATCTAGACTGTGTACAACAGCAAAACGAGTATTTGTTTCTTGATAAGTATAACTATACAATCTAAGCAGAGGCAAACTATATACACCCAATAACTGATAGGTCGGAAGAGCCGGATTGACCAATGGACCAAGCATATTGAAGAACGTTCTCACGCCTAATGATTTTCTTATCGGGGCTACTGCTTTCAATGCCGGATTGAAAAGCGGAGCATGCAGATAAGCAATATTACATTCGTCCATAGAGCGCTTTAGTTTATCATTATCAGCAGTAAACTTAATGCCGTGTTGTTCCATCACATTGCTCGCACCACTGATAGATGTTGCGCCATAATTGCCATGTTTTACTACAGGAATACCCGCCCCGGCCACAGTAAAGCAAGCTGCAGTCGATATGTTGAATGTATTCTTGCCATCGCCACCTGTTCCTACAATATCGATAGGTTGATATTCGTGAAGATCTACCGGAATACGCATTTCAAGCAATGCATCTCTAAAACCACAAAGCTCTTCAACCGAGATGTTACGCATTAAGAACACAGTAATTAAAGAAGCAATTTGTGCATCATTGTATTTGCCTTCGGCTATATTTTGTAAGATAACACGAGCTTCATCTCGTCCTAAAAATTGATGTTCGAATAAATTATATAGTATCTGTTTCATAACATTATAAATTTAAGAAGTTACGAATGATTGTTTTGCCTTGAGGCGTAAGCACAGACTCCGGATGAAATTGGATGCCATGTACATTATACTCTTTATGACGCAGGGCCATGATTTGTCCCTCTTCACTTTCGGCTGTAATCTCTAAACATGTCGGAAAGTTATCAGGACTGACTACCCACGAATGATATCTTCCAACAAGTATCTGGTTGCCTAGACCTGCAAACAACGGTTTATCGCCAAGTAAGCGAATAGAAGATTGAATGCCATGATAAACATCAGTCAAATTTTCGAGTGTACCACCAAATGCTTCGCCAATGGCTTGATGACCCAAACAAACACCTAAGATTGGTTTGGTGGGTGCATACTGCTTAATGATGGGCAATAATAAACCCGCTTCAGATGGAATACCCGGACCGGGCGAAAGTATAATCTTATCAAAACGTTCCACCTCATTCAATGCTATTTGGTCGTTGCGAATTACCTCCACATCGGTAGCACCAAGCTCTTTTACAATGTGTAGCAAATTATATGTGAATGAGTCGTAATTATCTAATAATAGAATTTTCATAATACTTAGTTTTTTAAAGTTACCGCCAAGTCGATGGCTTTTTTAAGCGCTCCGAGTTTATTGTTCACCTCTTGCAATTCATTCTCTTCGACACTGCGTGCCACAATACCACCCCCAGCTTGAAACCAAAGTTCGTTGTTGCGACTTACAAAGGTGCGTATTGTGATAGCTTGATTTAGATCGCCATTAAGACCAATAAAACCGATGCATCCGCCATAAGCACCACGATTGTGAGGTTCGATTTCACTTATCAATTGCATGGCGCGAACTTTAGGGGCACCACTCAATGTTCCTGCAGGGAAGGTGTCGATAAACGATTGGATGGGGTCAGCATTATCATTTAATATACCACTTACGCGACTTACCAAATGAATAACATGACTATAGTATTGAGGCTCTTTGTAGAATACCACATGCACATCGTGACAGTTGCGACTTAAGTCATTGCGAGCCAAGTCTACCAACATTACATGTTCGGCATTCTCTTTAGGATCGGCCAACAGCTCTTCTGTCAATTCTTTATCTTTTACCGTATCACCCGTGCGACGAGTAGTACCGGCAATCGGGTCAATATAAGCTTTTCTGTTTTCAATCTTGCAATGAGTCTCGGGCGATGAACCGAAAATACGAAAACCTCCAAAGTCGAAATAGAATAGATAAGGTGAAGGATTGATGCTGCGCAACGCACGATACACTTTAAAATCATCGCCTGCATAAGGCTGAATGAATCGGCGTGAAAGAACAATCTGAAATACATCGCCACGAAGGCAGTGCGAAATACCTTTTCGAACATTCGCTTTGTGCTGCTCATCAGTGATAGTGCTTGTTACAGGGCCTTTAGTTACAAAGTTATACGAAGCAAAATTGCGGTTGTCAATGGCAGATTCCAATATAGATAGATCACCACTCTCGCCATCAGCAACCATCTCTACCAAAGTCAGTTCATTTTTGAAGTGGTTAAACACCATGATATATTTATATAGAATATATAAGATGTCGGGAGCATCATTTTCATCGTCATGACTCTCTTTCACCGGAATGTTTTCGAAATATTTCACGGCATTAAAAGTCGTATATCCATAAAGTCCACAAACACTTTTGTTTGCACCTTCAACTTTAAAATGTCTAATAAAGTCATCAATACCTTGACTTACAGTGTAGCTTTTATCCAACGGCTTGTTTTCGACACTACCATTAGGATAGGTAGATGTTACTATGCCATTATTAATGCCAACACTCGCAAGCGGACAAAGTGCTATGTACGACATAGAGTTCTCGCCAGCATGATAGTCAGAACTCTCCATTAATGCCGATTGAGGATACATATCGCGTACTTTCAGATAAATACTTACCGGAGTATGCATATCGCCGAGTATCTGTTTGCTATGAGTTGTATACAAGAATGTTTCCATAATTATTATTGTTTGATTTCTATTCAATGAATGTTTTCAATCGATTTTATACGTTGAAACTTTATTTTCAGTAGGCTGAAACTTTGTTTTCACTTCGAAGAAACTTTCTTTTCACCGCGTTGGAACAACTGTTTCACCTTATTGAAACTAAACCTAACATTTAGAGATTATAATTTAAATAGGTTTCAATATCTTTATCACCTCGCCCAGATACTGTTAGAACCACAATATCTTCGGGTTTGAAGTCCATTTTCTCTAAAGCACCAATAGCATGAGCAGACTCAAGAGCAGGAATAATACCTTCAAGTTTAGTCATTTCATAAGCAGCCTTAATCGCTTCATCATCATTAACAGCCAATACGGTAGCTCTATTTTGCTTGGCTAAGTTTGCATGCATAGGGCCAATGCCCGGATAATCCAACCCTGCAGAGATAGAATAGGGCTCTTCGATTTGTCCATCTTCATCTTGCATCACAAAAGTACAAGCACCATGAATAATCCCCATTTTACCCAATTGAATAGTTGCGGCTGTCATGCCTGTTTCAATGCCTTTGCCACCGGCTTCTGCCAATACAATTTTTACTCGTTCATCATCTAAATAATGATAAATAGTACCTGCTGCATTACTGCCTCCACCAACACAAGCTATCAAATAATCGGGATAATCGCGTCCTTCCTTTTCTGTTAGCTGTTTCTTGATTTCTTCGCTGATTACAGACTGAAGTCGTGCTACCATATCAGGATACGGATGGGGCCCTACAGTAGAACCAATGATATAGAACGTGTTGGCAGGATGACAACACCAATCACGAATGGCCTCGTTGGTTGCATCTTTTAGTGTCATATTGCCCGAAGTAACCGGTATAACCGTAGCACCAAGCATTTTCATCTTCTCAACATTAATGTGTTGGCGTTCAACATCCGTTTTGCCCATATACACGATGCACTCCATATCCATTAAAGCACAAACAGTAGCTGTTGCAACACCATGCTGACCTGCGCCAGTTTCGGCTATAATACGTGTTTTACCCATTCGGCGAGCCAATAAAATCTGTCCGATGGTATTGTTGATCTTGTGTGCACCGGTATGATTTAAATCTTCGCGTTTAAGATATATTTTACAACCATATCTTTGCGATAAACGATTGGCAAGATACAGAGGCGACGGACGGCCTACATAATCGCGTAATAATTGATTGAACTCTTGTTGAAAGCTCTCGTCATTCAATACTTTAAGGTAATTGATCTTTAATTCTTCGACACATTTATGAAGAATTTCGGGGATATAAGCACCGCCAAAATTACCGTAATATCCATTGCAATCTACTTGAAAACTATTCATCATGTTGTTTATGTTAGTTAGATTTATTATTAAAAGAAAAGAGCCCTGTCGCAGGATGCGACAGGGCTCTTAAG
>CAMTPH010000048.1 GCA_947074345.1 uncultured Bacteroides sp.
TTGCTTGACATGGTAATCAAATATAACTTGAAATACAAAAAATAATCCAAAATGACTAAGTTAACATATAAAGTATCGTACTATGTACTTTACGCATTGTTTGCTGCCATCATTGTAGTGCTTTGCCTATTCTATTTTGGAGGTGATGCTACTGGATCAGCTGTAGTTATGGGTGTTGACCCTGATATGTGGCAACCTGCTAACACAAATGCGCTATTGTACTTGATTTACGCTCTTCTAGCTGTTGCTGTTGCAGCAACTGCGATTGCGGCTATTGCCCAATTTAGTATGGCGTTAAAAGATAATCCTGTAAAAGCTCTTAAATCTTTGATTGGTATTTTTGCTCTTGCTGCTGTTCTTTTTGTATCTTGGATACTTGGTAGCGATCAGCCTTTAAACATTCAAGGATACGAAGGTGCAGATAATGTTCCTTTCTGGTTGAAAATTACTGATATGCTTATTTATACTATTTATTTCTTATTGGGTGCTACAGTTGTTGCTATCCTTGTAAGTAGTATTTGGAAGAAATTATCATAAACCAATTGAGTTAGCTCAATTTTAATTAGGAGTAAATACTATGGCAAAAGGAAAAAGAAAAGTTCCTGATATTAATTCAAGTTCAACGGCAGATATTGCGTTCTTGTTGCTGATATTCTTCTTAATCACTACTTCTATGGATACCGACCGAGGTTTGGCAAGACGTTTGCCTCCTCCACCGGAACCAAACCAAGAGCAGAATGAGGATAAAATCAAACAACGTAACGTATTCCAAGTTCACTTGAATATGTATGATCAGTTAATGGCTAACGGCGAGTACGTTAACGTTACTCAACTTAAAGATAAAGCAAAAGAATTTATTACGAATAAGTATAATGATGAAGCATTGCCTGAAAGATCAACTATTGAAGTTGAATTCTTTGGTCCAATGCAAGTAACAGAGAAACATGTTATCTCTTTGCAAAACGACCGCTCTTCATCATACGAAGCATACATTAATGTTCAAAATGAATTGGTTGCTGCTTATAATGAGTTAAGAAACGAGTTAGCTCAAGAGAAATGGGGTAAAGATTATGCTGAACTTGATGATGATCAAAAGAAAGCAGTTCGTGAAGTTTATCCTCAAAAAATCTCTGAAGCTGAGCCTAAAAAATACGGAGAAAAGAAGTAATGGGAAAATTTAACAAAACTGGTAAACGTGGCATGCCTGCGTTGAACACTTCTTCTCTTCCTGACCTTATCTTTACATTGTTATTCTTCTTTATGATGGTAACAACAATGCGTGAGATAACGTTGAAGGTAGAATTTAAGGTTCCGCAAGCTACAGAATTAGAAAAGCTTGAGAAAAAGTCTTTGGTGACATTCGTTTATGTGGGTAAACCGGTTCAAGAATACCGTGCTAAAATGGGTTCTGAAAGCCGTATCCAATTGAATGATGCTTTCGCTGAAACTTCAGAGATACAAGATTATATTATTGCTGAACGTTCTAGTATGAAAGAATCAGATCAAGCAATGATGACTGTATCATTGAAGATTGACAAAGACACGAAGATGGGTATCGTAACAGATATCAAAAATGCTCTTCGTCAAGCATACGCATTAAAAATCAACTATTCTTCTCAACAACGCGATTAATAGTAGATATATATAAAAAAGAAGCACTCGAATTAATAATTCGAGTGCTTCTTTTTTTTGTTTTTATTTAAGTGTTGTAAATCTCTTTATGAATCTTATTCTTTACTTGTTCATAGTCTTTCTCTGCAGATAAATCTCCATAAACCATTAGATTCATAGGTAAGAAATCATCTCCTTTTCTGTAGGGCGGTTGATGATAGTCATTCTCCCATAGATTAAAGCCTTGACGTTTATAGAAGTTGATACGTCTTTCTGCCATCTCTTCAATGGGGCGTTCTACTTCGAGCACGATTGGTTTTTCTATATTTCGGCTTAGAGCGTTCATAACTTTCTTGCCATAACCACCATTTCTTAAATTGGAATCAATAGCAAAATGTTCAACATAATAGAAGTCATCGAAGTCCCAGAAAGTAATAATGCCGATAGGATTATCTCCATCTAGTATTACGTTATTATAGAAATGCTTTTTATTGTCTGTATAAGACCTTAGTTCATTTAAATCTCTATACTCTTCTACAGGAAATGAGGCTTTCATTAAATCCTCCATAAACATGTATAGGGATTCATCTTTGGTGTAAATTCTTTTAAATAGAATCATATATATTGTTTTAAGTTATACTATTCTTCTGTATAGAAATTGATTATTCTACTGAGTGCACGTTGGCATACTTTACAAAATTCAGGATAATCGTTGGTACGCATCCTACAATCATAAGCGGGTCTATAAATGCCTTTAAATGCATAACCTCCCCCTTCGTATAGACCGATATCATATTTATCTCTATCATCAACCGGAGTAGGTTGTGGTGTATCATTAGGAAGCATGTCTTGCCATTTACTAGAGAAGTCAACAAGAGTAGTTATGTTTTGTTCCCAAGGTTCTACATTCAGTGGATAAAACTCTTCCATTACATCTCCCTCATAAAAATACTCATCACCTAAACCTCCGAAGCTATGTCCAAACTCATGGGCTAATACAGGAGTAAAAGTGCTGTGATGTGCTGATGTCAATGTATACGAATTGTATATTCCACCTCCACCATATTCATCGGTGTTGGCTATTATAATGATATGTTCATAAGGTATACCAGCTAATGCATTATGGATAGATTTAATATTGCTCGTTGTAAGATATCTTTCAGAATAAAATGTGTCATAGTTAGAACCGAAAGCAGTATCCTTCCATTCGTTTTTTCTTGGTACAGTTACACCACTATCAATAGATGGACTAGCAACGGCAATAATATTAAATTTACTCTTCATTGATGTAAATGGTTCATAATGAAAAATACTTTCAGCAGCTCGTTCAGCATCTTTATAGAACCGTTCCATTTCATCTTCTCTATATCCCTCTGCTAGTACCACAACATCAATACATTGCTCAGCAGATCCACTGTTCACAATATATTTATGAGGAGTTATATTGTTAATACCACGTTCGTGAATTAATATATCAGTAGGATCTACTATATGTTTCATTTGGCTGGTTTGTTTCTTGTCAGCCCCATAAAGCGTTATTTCGATTTCGACTGAATCTTTTGGATATGGGAGTAAAAAAGTATTCTCGAAGCTGCGGTTCACTTGTTGAGCTTCATCTGTTGCTACCCATTCTTGAAAAAGAGAAGAAAATGATGTTTTATAGATACAATCACCGGTTTTTACATTGCGCATTATGATTTGTCCATTCCCTTCAAGAGGAAATTCACACATTCTACCTCTACGTCCGGCCCAATGAGGTAAACTCGACAATTCATCCAAATAGATTGTTTGTTGATTGGCATTGCCAGCAAAAATGTAATCTACTCTAAGTGTTTTGTCTGTGAAATTTATGTTAAAGGCATGTATATTAATAATATATGCAATGCACAGTGTCAGTGTCAAAATAAGTCTATTCATAATAAAATTAGTAGGTATAAATATTTGCAAATATAGTAAACACTTTATTGATTAGCATATTATGCCAAATAAAAGTAACAATTCATAGCATTTGTTGCTAAAAAAATAATTAACTTTGCACAAACGATTCACGGATATAAAATTAATTGAATTAAAAATGGGACATCATCAACTTGATTCTTTAGATGAACAAATTCTGAAGCTTATTGCAACAAATGCACGTATTCCTTTTCTTGAAGTAGCTAGAGCCTGTAATGTATCGGGAGCTGCCATTCATCAGCGTATACAGAAGCTAACTAATTTAGGAATTTTAAAAGGATCAGAATTTGTAATCGATCCTGAGAAAATCGGATATGAAACATGTGCCTACATCGGTATTTACTTAAAAGATCCAGAGTCTTTTGATAATGTAATAAAGGCATTAGAAGCTATACCTGAAGTGGTAGAGTGTCATTTTACAACAGGCAAATATGATATGTTTATAAAGATTTATGCTAAAAACAATCATCATTTACTAAGTGTAATTCATGACAAATTGCAACCACTGGGATTGGCACGCACAGAAACATTAATATCGTTCAACGAAGCCATTAAACGTCAGATGCCGATAATGGTCGATACTATTAATGAAGAATAAATTAGAATCCTTCCTTTACAACCTATTATAATCTACGAATGCATACGAGCAGGGATGTTTCTCATCTGATTGATGAAACTCTCTGCTCTTTTCTTGCCATATAGTAGCATCTATTTGCGGAAAGAAAGCATCAGCTTGAGGTGCAGTGCTATCAATTTCGGTAATACACAGCTCGTCAGCTATGGTGAGTGCTTGTTTATATAGAGTTTCTCCACCTATGATGTAGATATGTTCCTCATTCTTGCAAGCGCTAAGCGCTGTTTCCAATGAGTTGAAAACTTCAGCGCCTTCACATACTGTATTAGGGTTGGTAGATAGTACAATGTTGCGACGGTTAGGCAGTGCACCTTTAGGAAGCGATTCAAATGTTTTGCGCCCCATTATGATTGTGTTGCCTGTAGTCAAAGCTTTAAAACGTTTCAAATCATTTGGCAGCCAAAAAAGAAGTTTGTTTTCAAAGCCGATAGCCATTTGTTTATCAACAGCTACTATTATACTAATCTTTCCCATAGTTTGTCTTTTATAAATTACACAGCAACTTGTCCGGCAATGTGTGGATGTGGATTATAATCTACCAATTCGAAATCTTCAAATTTAAAATCAAAGATGCTTTTTACCTCCGGATTGATTTTCATGGTAGGTAGCGAGCGCTCGTCGCGACTTAATTGAAGTTTTACTTGTTCGAGGTGGTTTGTATAAATATGTGCATCGCCCAAAGTATGAATAAATTCACCAGCCTTTAAACCGGTAACTTGAGCCATCATTTGCAAAAGCAATGCATAAGAAGCAATATTGAAAGGAACACCCAAAAATATATCGGCACTACGTTGATATAGCTGCAAACTTAATTTACCATCTGCCACATAAAATTGAAAGAATGCGTGGCAAGGAGGAAGATTCATATTATCCAAATCTCCAACATTCCATGCGCTCACAATAATGCGACGTGAGTCAGGATTGTTCTTAATTGTTTCAACAGCCTCTGTTATCTGATCAATAGACCCACCTTTATAATCAGGCCATGAGCGCCATTGATATCCATAGATATGACCTAAATCACCATTCTCATCAGCCCATTCATTCCATATACGTACACCATTATCTTGCAGATACTTTACATTCGTATCGCCGCGCAAGAACCAAAGTAGTTCGTAGATGATTGATTTTAGGTGAAGCTTTTTGGTGGTAAGACAAGGGAAACCATCTTCCATATTAAAACGCATTTGATGTCCAAATACGCTAATAGTTCCTGTGCCTGTGCGATCACTTTTTTCAGTACCCTCTGTAAGTACTCTATTTAGTAGTTCTTTATATTGTTTCATGGTATATAGTCAATTTATTGATGCCAAAGTTACGAAATATTATAAAACGAGCGCACAAAAACAGCTTCTATAAAATTGGTTGTGTTTAGCCAATCTTGTTTATAAGAAAGGCGTAAATAAATTAGCAAACCATCCCACAAACTTTTTAAAAGGTTTGCGCTTCTTCCAATATGCAGGAGTCATTTGCGTGCAATGTTTTATATCTTCGTTGAACTGTTCGTCTAGTTCAGTAGTGATAGTAGGGTCAAAAATAAAAGCATTTGTTTCATAATCGTAACGCAAACTTCTACTATTTAGATTGGCGGTACCAACCGTACAAAAGGTGCTGTCTACCATCATGATTTTAGAATGATGAAACCCTCCATCGTACAAATATATATCAGCACCACGCTTCATAAGTTTGTGCAGTTTATACATTGATGCATCTGGAGTAAATATAATATCCGCTTTAGACGAAGCCATAATTTCGACATGCACACCTTTTTTAAGAGCACTATACAATGCCTTTTTAATTGACTTAGTTGGTACAAAATATGGATTGATAATGCGAATGTTCTCTTGTGCCGATTCAATAGAGGCTGCATAAGCATGACTGATAGCACGAGGAGTTTTCTTAGGCACACGGTCTACAATAGCTACTGTTATACCCTGTGTACTATCAGCAACCACTTCCATTTCGTTGTAATACTCTTTACCTCCAATATGCTGCTTCGTTTCTTTGTTCCAGATACCTAAGAATATATCTTGCAAATCATTAACGGCCGATCCCTCAATGCGCATATGCATATCTCTCCATTGTCCTAAATCAGGTAACCCATGAATATAATAATCGGCAATATTCATACCACCTGTATATCCCACTTTACCATCAATCACAACAATTTTGCGATGATCTCTATGAATAGCATGGTTGATATATGGAAAGTTCATTGGATCGAATTTAACAATCTCAATCCCTTTTTCTCTGATTGCTTTTAGATGCTTCTTCTTCAATGGCTTATTGTTAGACCAATTGCCAAATGCATCAAACAGTGCACGAATCTCAACGCCTTCTTTTGCCTTCTCGCCTAATAAGTCAAACAAAGCATTGGCAATAGAGTCATTGCGAAAGTTGAAGTATTCTAGATGAACATGATGTTTAGCTTCACGAATAGCCTGAAATAGATCAATGAATTTTTCTTCACCGCTTTTTAGTAATTTAATTTTGTTATTATCTGTGATAGGAATCCCTTGTTCTTTTAATATGTTTAATACAAGTTTATCACTTGATAATTCGGTTGTATCATTGGGCTGAACATCGATAGAGTCAGCAGGTAATGCATAAATTAAATTAGCCGAAACAATCAGCAAGAGGAATAAAATATTTCTAAGTTTCAAAATGTCAATTTTTATATTTTTCAATTCAAAGAACAAAGATACAACTTCTCTGTTCTGAGCCTTTAAGAATAAAGAATATTTTTATTACTGTTTAACAGGCTTACGCTATAATCATCAAATGATTAAGTATAAGAAACGAACTCTTTTATATGATAACACCCCTAGTATCGTAGCTGCTGCTATGATGCTAAGGGTGTTAATAAATTCTATTGACGGTTTTACACAAGGATGTGATTACCGCAATCTATTCAGGTTAGTCAATGAAATAATGCATCGACTAGTTTATTCTTCTAGCAGGTTCTCTAAGCCCTCTTTTATATTTCGAATTAATGCTCAGTCCTGCGCTCGAATAAATTTTGGTGCTATACGTTTTGGCTTTGCTATAAACTTTTACAATATAGATACCGCTATTTTCCAATTTAACTTGATGGTTGATGTTTTGAATAACCTCATTACATACAACTTTGCCCGATATGTCATATACGAATACGATATCGCCTGCTTCGCAATTTTCAATGTAGATATAGCCACCTTGATAATATACGTTGATGTTGCTATCCAATAAATTATCTATACCGGTAGATGCATTGGTGGTAACCATTTTCTCATCAGATTTAGGCCAAGTAGAGTTAAGTGGCGTAACTGTATAGAAATAATTCGTAGAGTTTGACAGACCTGTTACAGTATATTTATTGGCATTTTGAACCTCAATTGGGAATCCGCTATGTCTGATAAGCTCTACCACTTCGCCTTGAGTAGTTATGCTCATCGCATTTACATAACATCTATTCGATTTAGCAGCATGGAAAGTAACTTTTGAGCTCTTAGTGTGTTTACCCAAATCAATCGATTGTTCAGCGTAGTCGACACCAATCTCAGCGGTTGCTACGGCAACATCATCGACCTTAATAGTCACTGTAACGGTAGACGTGTTATAAGACTTAGCGTTAAACACAATAACTCCACCATCGCTTAGATCAATTGAAGGAGAAACAACTCCACCATAATTAGAGCTTGATGCTAATCTGATAGATCCCTTTTCAGACGTATATTCACAATAACCTCCTGTTAGTGTGCTCCAACCGCTATCTAAACCACCATTAAATGAAGTCTCTGCCAACTTAATAGGTTCGCTGCCAGTTACCAATTTGGTATATACATCGAGTTCGAAACGATTGGTCGTTGAGAGCGGAGTCCAGTTTGCAACAAATGAGTTAGCACTAACCTCGCTAGCTTCGAGCGCGTAGAAGTTCTCATTGGCAACAGCATTAATAGTCGCTTTCGTAGCTGTAAACTCATTGTTGTTTGATGTAATTACCAAATCAACACTTTCGTTTGATGCTTCAACAGGATAGAATATCACTGTAATGACATCGTTTATAGCTCCATCGATTGGAGTGAAAGTTTCCTTAGATAGTTCGAATAGATTAGCAGACGAACCATTCAGGCTAATAGTAACAGGTGATGTAATATTAACAACTTTCAGATTGATGTTTATTGTCGAAGTCGATAGATAAGAAACCTCTTCCATGGTGTAAGTAGCACCGTTAGTAGGAGAGGATACACGTGGTTCGTCTGATTGTATAAACTCAAAAGGCAAGCCTTTCTTATCGCCCCATAGATAGTCTACCAACTCAGGATAATCGATAAAAGGATTGCGGTTTTTCTGAATCTTATAAATCTCAGTAGCGCGTTTTCTTTCCTTTTCTGATACAGGATCTTCTTTACACCACTTAACTAACATTTCGGCAGCCCAGTTGCGTAGCATAGGATACTTCTCGTTGCCTACAATCATGGTTGGTGCATTGGTGCTGGTCCAAGAATAATCTTCGTAGCAAGTAAACATATATAAGTATGCGCGTGCAAAATCTCCTTTGTACTCATCGAGAGGCTCAAAGCTATTGCCCGAATATTCATTACCAAATGTATTAGAACCAACCTTTATCGAACCGGTAGTTGTACCATTAGTAACCACACCTAGAGGATAATTACTGCGTGCAGAGTTGGCTTTAGAGTCCGAAGGATTTAAATGATATAAATCTCTATAAGCATCATTGCTTGCTCCTCCCCACCAGCTTTTGGCGACACTGTGTTCAATATTCATTCCGCTTGGTGCATTTCCGTTACCCGGGAATGTACGATTTTCGAATGAATACATGTCCCATACATATCCGTCGTCAGTACGGTCCGTTTTCTCAAACGCCGTCCATGTGCCCGAACCATACGATACACGAGTTCCTACTTCGATAATTTGGTGTAAAGCGGTTTTTAATTGCGCGCCAGCAAGACCATTCGCTTTGTCGTAATAGCCATCAGGAATAATTAATTCGGTCTGAGCATATAAAGCACTACCTTGAAGTATAAGCAACAAGCATGCTGTAATATGAAAAAACCGTAGTCTAGATAAAGTCATATTGTTAGTTATTATAGTTTATAAGATACAAAAACTACTGACTCTACATTCGGAAATTTAAGTATAGATCCGAAATAAAATCAGTAGTTGTATATGTTGTTTTATTATCTTTTCGATTATATGATAATAGTTCGACGAACTATTAATTGTGTACTAAAGTACCAATATTGTCGCCGCTAATAACTTTATTCAAGTTGCCCACGGTGTCCATATCAAATACAATGATAGGCAGGTTGTTTTCCATGCACATACAAGTTGCAGTAAGGTCCATCACTTTTAATCCGCGTTTCAAAACTTCATCATAAGTAATGTCTTCAAACTTAGTAGCAGTAGGATCTTTTTCGGGATCGGCTGTGTAAATACCATCAACGCGAGTACCTTTCAACATAACATCTGCTTCAATCTCTATGCCTCTCAATGAAGAACCTGTGTCTGTAGTAAAGAATGGGTTTCCAGTACCAGCCGACATGATTACCACTTCGCCTGCTTCCATTGCATCAATCGCTTTCCATTTGCTATAGAATTCGCCAATAGGTTCCATGCGGATAGCTGTCAATACGCGTGCTTTAACACCTGCAGCAACAAGAGCCGAACTAAGTGCTAAGCTATTCATAACAGTAGCCAACATACCCATTTGGTCGCCTTTTACACGATCGTAGCCTTTGCCAGCTCCCGAAAGTCCACGGAAGAAGTTACCACCACCAATAACGATACCAATTTGAACACCCATGCCATGGATTTCTTTGATTTGAGCTGCATATTCAGCCAATCTCTTTTCGTCGATACCGCTTTTCTTTTCTCCCATTAAGCTTTCGCCGCTAAGCTTCAACAGAATTCTTTTGTATTTAGCCATAATGATATTTTTTTTATTTCAAATAATTGTGCAAATATATTAATATTACCCGAATTGATATATCGTCTGATTTATAAACTTTAGATAATCTTTAGTAAAATAAAAATAGCATACCAATTGTTTGATATGCTATGAATTAAATCTTATTAAAATGGTTATTTATCATCCGATGATCTATGTTGAATTTCATATTTCTCGTACTCGCCATGAATAGCTATCATTAATAGAAATACCAAAAATGCATCTCTCACCATATTAAATGCTGTGTTGTCTGAAATACCAGAAAATGCATCGAGAATGAATATTGCAATTAGACATGAATAGAGTACTATTAATGGCCTACTGATAAGCAAAGATCTAGTCTGCTTTAGATTGATTTTGGTGTTTTTCATAATCCGACGTGTTGGTTTAATGCAAATATATCATTATTCGCATCACATCCTATAGCAAATGCCTTAATTAACAATCTGATAAGAGATGTTTCACAGCATCAAACAATAGAGGTAGTTGTTACAACACCCCCATGTTTTGATAAACAACACCCGGATGTTGTATACCAAAACACCCGGATGTTGTGGTGTAAAACATCCGGGTGTTGTTATGGTTGTATGTTAGTATACAAGATTAGAGTTATCTTGTTTTAGCTAAATTACAATATACATTCTACCTCTTTAAAGTAGTAACTACGTATATTTTCTTCGGTATCTTTCAGTATTAACTTACCGCTACTCTCTATATCGATAATTTGTGCAGAGAATGTTTCTTGTGTATCGCGATAGGTGTGATAACCCGATTTTCTGAATAAGGCATTCATGTATCTTTCTTCGATAATTGTCGTATCACCTTGTTTTAGGAGTTCGTAATAAGTGGCTACTTTATCGAGAATGGCTTCGAGTACTTCTTGCCTATTGAATAATTGTTTGGTAATTTGAAAAAGCGAGATAGGGTTTGGAGCATCACTAACAAACGCTTGTTGATTGATATTTAATCCTACTCCCGCAATGCTTCGGCTGATATGATGACCGCACAAATCGTTTTCAATCAAGATACCGGCTATCTTCTTTTCATTCCAATAAATGTCGTTGGGCCATTTGATGGTAATGCCTTCTGTATATTGGCTCAATGACTCTTGAATGGCGAGTGCGACAATTTGTGATACATGAAACTGCTTGCGTGCATCGATAAAGATAGGGTATAATACGAAACTGAATAGTAAGTTGGCATTTGGTTCTGATTCCCAACTATTGCCTCTCTGTCCGCGTCCGGCTGTTTGGAAATGCGCCCATACTGTTGTTAGTTCGCTTATTTCATGCTCTTGGCAAAGACTGTTTAAATAACTATTTGTAGAGTGAGTTTCGTTAAGCTGAATGATGTTGTGAGTCATATTTTAGGGAAGTGCATCATATTCTGCACGCATTTTTTTAGTAAATTTCTTGAGTACCTCTTCGTAAGAGTGGTCAATGAGTTGATAAATAAGTTGGTCATTGGCATCGCCATCAAAGCGAACTCCGTTCCAATATTTCTTGTTGAAATGGTAGGCTCCGGTTATTGCACTGTATTGTTCGCGTAACTCTAGTGCGTATTCTGGGTTACACTTTAAGGTTATCGAATTCGCTTTCTCTAAATCGATAAGTGCAAACATCTTTCCCATCACTTTCATAACAAGTGATGTATCGTCGAAAGGGAAACCTTCGGTTGCTCCTTTTTTGCTTAGACAGTATTCGCGAGCCAACTCTACATTCATCTACTATGTAAATAAGGGTGGGTAAAAAGCATCTTCGATATGCTCTATCTTGAAGTTACCATTTTCGCCCACTACGGTTATTATATCAAACTGTACCTGGTTGTCTAGTTGAAACAATTTGAGATAGGCATCAGTTGCTTTTACCAGACGTTTTATCTTAGAACGATTTACAGCGTCTTCGGGTTCGGCAAACTCAGTGTTTCGGCGAGTTTTAACCTCAACAACGATCAAGGTATTATCTTTGGCTGCTACTATATCTAGCTCCAAATGTCCTTTTCGCCAGTTCTGATGTCTGATGATATAATCTTTCTTTATCAGATAGTTTGCTGCAGCAGTCTCACCTTGCTTTCCTAAGTCGTTGTGTTTCGCCATTTTATTGACAAATATATATCTTTTTATTCTTTGATATATCAAAAGTAAAACTAAATTTGCAGTAATATTATGAAAAAGAAATGTTTCTCATATCACAAGAATTGTATGGAGTCCATTAAGCGTGAACACCGTATGAGCATCTTGTTAAGCGAAGAAGAGCAACTTATGATTGATCGTTACTTAGAAAAGTATAAGATAACGAACAAATCGCGTTGGCTTCGCGAAACAATACTTCTTTTCATTTATAAAAATATGGAGGAGGATTATCCGACTCTTTTTGGCGAACATGATATGCGCCGTTGATTTTACTTAAACCCAACCATGCTAGACGATAATTATTTTATGAAGCAAGCGCTGATTGAAGCGCAAAAAGCAGCTGATAGAGGCGAAGTACCTGTTGGTGCTATTGTGGTATGCAAAGAGCGCATCATAGCGCGTGCCCACAATTTAACTGAAGCACTCAATGATGTAACTGCACACGCTGAGATGCAAGCCATCACCGCTGCAGCCAATGTGTTGGGAGGTAAATACTTGAATGATTGTACGCTCTATGTTACGGTAGAACCTTGTGTGATGTGTGCAGGAGCTATTGCTTGGGCACAAACCGGTAAACTAGTCTTCGGTGCTGAAGATGAGAAAAGAGGGTATCAGAAATATGCAGGCAATGCATTGCATCCCAAAACTGTAGTCTTAAAAGGGGTAATGGGAGAAGAGTGCGCTACACTAATGAAAGAGTTCTTCTTAGCGCGCCGAAAATAAACGTTTAGTCTTTAATTTCTTCAAAATCTACATATTCACCTTCATCTTCGGTGAATACCTTTCCGTGCTTATTGCCCGAATTCTGATCTGAAGTTTTTTGTTGTTGTGTATTATCTTTTTGCTGGCGACCGCCAGTAGAGTTGTATGTGTATTGTCCTTGACGTTTGTTAGTTTGCTCGTTGCTGCGTCTGCCCAAACCAAATATCGATCTGAGTATACTGCCAATCGCTGCAAGAGCCATAACAAAGATTGCGACAATAACAATAAGGAAAAAAGCCAATATATGCATAGGTTAATGGTTTTATATATTATTGCTTAATATAAATATAAAACAAAGTAGTACAGCGAAAGTTTATTTCTTTTTTACTGTAATTATCGAAAGGAATATGTACCAAACAATGACTGCAGCTATTCCGCCTACTTTCAAGAAGACTAGAAGAGGAAGACACCCCAATAAAAATAAGTAGGTTATTTTATTATCTTTCCAAGATAGGTTCTTAAACTTTAGTGAGAACATAGGGATTTCGGAAATCAAAATCCAACAAAAAAACAGAATGAATATGAATATGAAAACCACATTCACATAGTCAAATAGAAATGCTCGGCTTCCTACTATAAGTGAGCTCCAAAATAGTGCATTGGCTGGAGTTGGTAGCCCTATGAAAGAACTTGTTTGTCTTTCATCTACATTGAACTTAGCCAAACGTAAACCTGAAAATACTGCCAACAAGAATGCTGTATAAGGAATGAACTCTTGTAGAAAAGCAGGGATTGATTCGGGATATACCAATGCTGGTTCTTTCATAAAAGAAAACAGCATAATAGCAGGGGCAATCCCAAATGTGATATCATCGGCTAGTGAGTCTAACTCTTTTCCAATGGGAGATGGGGCTTTTAATAAACGCGCCAACATGCCATCGAAGAAATCGAATACTGCACCGATAACAATAAATAGCATGGCTAACTCATATTTAGCTTCGAAAGCCATAACACTAGCAATGCAGCCCGAGAATAAATTAAAACACGTAACTGTATTGGGGATATGTTTAGTAATAGCGTTAGCCATCCTGAATAAGATTTGTAGATTATTTCAATTTAGCGATCACGGTTTGGTTACCGGTAGTCAATTGGCCCATTTTTACACACACTTCTGTTCCCACTGGTAGGTAAACATCAACGCGTGAACCAAATTTAATGAAGCCCATGTGCTCATCGATGAAGCACTCTTCGCCTACTTCTGCATAGGTTACAATTCGTCTAGCCATTGCTCCGGCTATTTGACGAGCCATTACTTCTACTCCTTCTGGAGTTTCAATGACAACCATTGAGCGTTCGTTTTCGGTACTTGCTTTAGGCAACCATGCTTTCATGAATTTACCATTCTCATGACCTACTTTTTTAACTACACCATCAACAGGATACCAGTTAGCGTGTACATTAAGAACACTCATGAATATTGATACCATCAATCGACGATCGTGGAAGTATTCATTTTCCTCAACTTCTTCGATAACTACGATTTTACCATCGGCAGGTGCAACAACGACTTTCTCTGTTTCTCCATCAAAAAGACGAATGGGACAACGAAAGAAATTAACCATCAAACCATAAACAATAACACTTGTTATTGCTACTAAATAAAATGGTATCTTACACTCTATTCCCCAATAAAGAGCTGCATTTATAATTAGCAAAATGATAATACTGCTCCACAAAATAGTGGTTCCTTCATGGTGAATACGTATCTTCTTTAGTTTCTTAAGTCGACTCATGTGAATTTTTAATATAATATTGTTTGCAAAAATAGCCTTTATTTAAATCAAGAGCAAATATTGAGGTTAGAAAAGTGTGTGTTGATAACTTTTTAGATATAATTTTTGCCAGTACAGCATTTGGCAGTATTTTTATACCCTAATTATTCAACAAACAAATATGCAAGATTTCGTTCATTTACATGTTCATACTCAATACTCATTATTAGATGGTCAGGCTAGTGTTAGCGCATTGGTAGACAAAGCCATGAAGAATGGCATGAAGGGGATAGCTATCACCGACCATGGTAACATGTTTGGAGTGAAAGAATTCACAAATTGCATTAACAAAAAGAATGGACCGGTTAATGGAGAAATCAAAGCACTCAAAAAGAAATTGGCCGATGTACAATCGGGCAAAATAGAGTGCGATGATAAAGAAGCCGAAATAGAACTTATCAACAAGCAATTAACAGAAACGAAAGCTAAACTTTTTATTCCTATTATCGGATGTGAAATGTATGTGGCTCGTCGTAGCAAAGATAAGAAAGAGGGAAAGCCCGATCAAAGTGGTTATCACTTAATAGTTTTGGCTAAAAACCTAAAAGGTTATCATAATCTTATTAAATTGGTTTCTCGCTCGTGGGTGGATGGTTATTACATGCGTCCTCGTACCGACCGTGCCGATCTAGAAAAGTTTAAAGAAGGACTGATAGTTTGTTCGGCTTGTCTAGGGGGCGAAATTCCTAAACGTATCACTAACGAACAATTTGAAGAGGCCGAAGAGGCTATTCAATGGCATAAAAGTGTTTTTGGCGATGACTTCTATTTGGAGATGCAACGCCATAAAGCAACGGTTCCACGTGCCAATACAGAAGCTTATCCGCTACAGGTCAATGTCAACAAGCACTTGATAGAATATGCCAAGAAGTTTGATGTTAAATTAATCTGTTCGAATGATGTTCACTTCGTTAATGAGGAACATGCAGATGCACACGATCGACTCATCTGTTTGAGCACAGGTAAGGATTTGGATGATCCGAAGCGAATGCTTTATACCAAACAAGAGTGGATGAAAACACGCGAAGAGATGAATGAACTCTTTGCGGATGTTCCTGAAGCATTGAGCAATACTCTCGATATTCTTAATAAGGTAGAGATCTACTCGATAGATAATCCTCCTATCATGCCTACCTTCGATATTCCGGTAGAATTTGGAACTGAAGAGGGATATCGTGCAAAATATAGCGAAGAAGATTTATTCAATGAGTTTACACGCGATGAGAATGGCAATGTAGTGCTCGATGAAGAGTCTGCAAAAGATAAGATAAATCGTATTGGTGGGTATGATAAGCTATATCGTATCAAACTAGAGGCTGATTATTTGGCCAAACTAGCTTTCGATGGTGCTAAACACTTTTATGGTGACCCGTTGAGTGATGAAGTAAGAGAGCGTTTGAACTTTGAATTATACATCATGAAGACGATGGGTTTCCCGGGTTACTTCTTGATTGTACAAGACTTTATCAATGTAGCCCGCAATGAATTGGGAGTTGCAGTAGGTCCTGGTCGTGGTTCGGCAGCGGGTTCAGCTGTTGCTTATTGTCTTGGTATTACTCGTATTGACCCTATTCAATACGATTTGCTGTTCGAACGTTTCCTTAATCCTGACCGTATCTCCTTGCCCGATATCGACGTTGACTTCGATGATGATGGTCGTGGAGAGGTATTGCGTTGGGTGAAGAAAAAGTATGGAAACGAAAAAGTAGCTGCTATCATTACTTATGGTACCATGGCTACTAAATCGGCTATCAAAGACGTTGCTCGTGTTCAGAAACTTCCTTTACCTGAGTCTGATCGATTAACCAAACTGATTCCTGATAAGATTCCTGATAAGAAAATGAACCTGCGTAATGCAATCGACTTTGTTCCCGAATTGCAACAGGCAGAGGTATCTGTAGATCCATTGGTGCGCGATACTTTGAAGTATGCATTGATGCTCGAAGGTAATGTGCGTGGCACAGGGGTTCATGCTTGTGGTACTATCATTTGTCGTGATGATATCACCGATTGGGTTCCTGTTAGTACTGCTGACGATAAAGAGACCGGCCAAAAGATGCTGGTTACACAATATGAAGGTTCGGTAATTGAAGATACCGGATTGATTAAGATGGACTTCTTGGGATTGAAAACATTATCAATCATCAAAGAGGCTGTCGAAAACGTGAAGTTGAGTAAGGGTATCGAAATTGATATCGATAGTATATCTATTACCGACCCTAAAACTTATAAACTTTATAGTGACGGGCGAACTGTTGGTACATTCCAGTTCGAGTCTGCCGGAATGCAAAAGTATTTGCGTGAGTTGCAACCAACTACTTTCGAAGATTTGATTGCGATGAATGCGCTTTATCGTCCGGGACCGATGGACTATATTCCTGACTTTATTGACCGTAAACATGGACGTAAGCCTATTGAGTATGATATTCCTGTAATGGAAAAGTACTTGAAGGATACATATGGTATTACAGTTTATCAAGAGCAGGTGATGCTTTTGTCGCGTCTATTGGCTGACTTTACTCGTGGTGAATCGGATGCACTCCGTAAAGCGATGGGTAAGAAGCTACGCGACAAACTTGATCATATGAAACCTCAGTTTATTGAAGGTGGACGCAAGAACGGACACGACCCTAAAAAGCTTGATAAGATTTGGGGTGACTGGGAAAAGTTTGCATCTTACGCCTTCAATAAATCGCATGCAACGTGTTACTCATGGGTAGCTTATCAAACGGCTTATATGAAAGCCAACTATCCACCAGAGTATATGGCTGCCGTTATGAGCCGAAGTTTGTCTAACATTGTAGATATCACTAAGTTGATGGACGAATGTAAGGCAATGGGAATACAAACCAAAGGACCTGATGTGAACGAAAGTAACTTGAAGTTTACCGTAAATACTCAAGGTGATATTCGTTTCGGTCTGGGTGCTGTGAAAGGAGTAGGCGAGTCGGCTGTTCAGAGTATCATTGAAGAACGTAGAACCAACGGACCGTTTAAAGGTATTTTTGACTTCGTGCAGCGTGTTAACTTAAATGCGTGCAACAAGAAGAATATGGAATGCTTGGCTTTATCAGGTGCATTGGATAGTTTTCCTGAGATTAAGCGTGAACAGTTTTTTGCATTGAACGCAAAAGGGGAGATATTCTTAGAAACATTGATGCGCTATGGTAACCGATATCAAACAGATCAAGCTGCTGCCGCCAACTCTCTCTTTGGAGGAGATAACGTAGTTGATATTGCTACTCCCGAAATTCCACCAGCTGAACGTTGGGGTGATTTGGAACGTTTGAATCGTGAACGTGATTTGGTTGGTATCTATTTATCAGCTCATCCACTCGATCAATATTCGATTGTATTGGAGCATGTATGCAATACCCACATGGCCGAACTTGATGATAAAGCTGCTTTAGTTGGTAGAGAAATAACAATGGGTGGTATTGTAACTGCTGTTCGTCGTGGTACAAGCAAGAACGGCAATCCTTATGGTATTGCTAAGATAGAAGACTATTCGGGTTCATACGAAATACCATTCTTCGGTAACGATTGGGTAAGTTTTCAAGGATACTTAGGCGAAGGTACCTTCTTATATATAAAGGCAAGATGTCAACCTAAGCAATGGCGACAAGATGAGTTGGAAGTAAAGATTACTTCGATGGAACTATTGCCCGATGTAAAAGAAAAGTTGATAGAACGTCTAACAATATCCATACCTTTGAATGCGCTCGATTCGGCTTTGATAATGGAACTATCCACATTGATTAAAGAGCATAAAGGAAATACTGAGCTCTTTTTTAAGGTGATAGATACTGATCAGAATTTAGCAATCGATTTATTCTCTCGCCCAATTAAGTTATCAGTAGGAAAAGATTTGATATCCTTCATAAAAGAGAGACCCGAACTTGATTTTCGTATAAATTAAATAGATATATTTGCAACATATACACAAAGTAATTTGTTAGATAAACATTACTATTAATCTTTAAAATAATTAGAATTATGGCTTTTGAATTTACAGACAGCAATTATCAAGAGATTATCGCTGAAGGCAAACCAGTTGTTGTTGATTTTTGGGCTCCTTGGTGTGGTCCTTGCAAAATGGTTGGACCTATCATTGATGAGTTAGCTCACGATTATGAAGGTAAAGTTATCATCGGTAAGTGTGATGTTGACGAAAATAGTGATATGGCTGCTGAATATGGTATTCGTAATATTCCTACAGTGCTTTTCTTTAAAGATGGAAAGATCGTTGACAAGCAAGTAGGTGCTGTTGCTAAACCAACATTCGAAGAAAAAATTAAAAATTTATTATAATAACGCATATGAGTTTAGAAGACGATTTCTTGTTAGCTGATGCCGATGATGAAAAAACCATCGAATTCATTAAAAATTACTTACCACAAGATTTAAAAGAAAAGTTTACAGATGATGAAATGTATTACTTCCTTGATTTGATTGATGAGTATTATGTAGAAAGTGGTATACTTGATGCTGATCCTGATGAAGATGGATATGTGAATATCGATCTTGACAAGGTAGTTGAGTACATTGTAAAAGAGGCTAAAAAAGATGAAATGGGTGAGTTTGATCCTGAAGAAATTCTTTTTGTAGTGCAAGGTGAAATGGAATATGGCAATTCACTTGGTCAGGTAGAGTAATTCGCATTCTAACCAGATACATTAAAGAAGCAGGTATTGATTAATCAATACCTGCTTCTTTTGTAATACATAACCATGAATTATATCTGAATTCTGTTATTGTTTACATTCGTTTTATACCATTATATTTTGTGATTTTGTAAAAAATGACTTACATTTGTTTAAATGTAATAACACATGTGTATATATCTTAAATATTAAGTTTTATGGAAATGCAAAATTCATTTATTCCTTTGTATAAAAGAAGAAGTATTGGTGATAAATTGGGGGTGACATTTGAGTTAATCAAGACGGCAAAGAAGCCTTTGTTTAAATATATGTTTTACCTATTGTTTCCTTTTTTTATTGTTGAAGCTTATTGTCTGAATGATTTAACCATTAATATGCCATTAATCGATTCAGCGGATATTAATAGTGGCATTCCTGCACTTAGCAATATGCATCAATGGTCACAAATGATGTCAATGTTTGGTTTGAGTTATTTTTTAATCATCATATGTGCTGTAAGTACTTTAGTAATATTTACCTCTTTGCTTTATGCATTGATAAAATGTAATAGCGAAAGTAGTGCAAACGAGGAATTCTCTTCTTTAAAGTTTCGCGCATTACTTATACAAAACATCAAAAAGATGGTGATACTGATTCTTTTCTGTATTGCTCTTGTTATATTGCTTGTTATTATAGTTGGTATACTTGTTGCGGCGTCTTTGCATACCTTATGGGTAATCATTCCTTTAATTTTTATTTGCTCCATTCCTTTAAGTTTGTTTGCACCCACTTATATATTCGAAGATATATCTATATTCAAAGCATTTAGAAAATGTTTTAGAATAGGTTTTCCTACTTGGGGAGGTACATTTGTTCTTGCACTAATCAACTCAATTATAGGTGGAATCGTTTCGTTGATTATAGGTTTGCCATATATTACAGTAATGGCAATACGCGGTTTAATATCAAGTAGCAACGGCGATGGTGAGATGTCATTTCTGATGGTCGTTGTCTTTTTTATTTTTTGTCTACTTTCATTATTTGGTTCGATATTTAGTCGTAGTTTCGTGCTAATCAGTATGGGTTATCAATATGGACATGCTACAATCGTAACTCATAGCATGCGAGTGGAAGATAACTTAGAACATATCGACGAAGATTAATTTTCAATCATATTATTATAGATATGGGGATGGACTTGTACAATCAGGTTCATCCCTTTTTATTTACTTCTTCTATTTATGTTAGAATTGTCATGTTGATATATCATTTATAACCTTAAAATTCTAAAGTATTATAAAAGTGATAATTGCGAATCGTTAAGAAATACATATTTCAAATAATCTATAGATATTTGTCAATATAGAACACAAAGACTGCTTTGCTAACTAAAGTAGAATAAGACTGAATAAATAATTTAATATAGAATGAAGAAAAACAAAAAAACACTTGTGGCAGCTCTTGCCATGATTTTTACTTGCGGAACGCATTATGCACAAGACACTGGCTTTGATCTTAGTACACAAAGATCTGAATCGCAGGAGATACTTAAAGTACCTGGCTCTGTGATAGATCATAACGGCCTAATCATTAACCCAACTCCACAATCTTTGATTACTACCGATGGTAAATTTTTGAATATAACCAAAGGTTTCTCATTGCGAGATAAAAAGAATGTATTTGCACAAGACCTTGGTTTTCTTACTCTCTCCAAAAAAGGAACTCCACTTACTATAGACTTCGGTACTGCTATTGCTCAAAAGAATGGCGTTAATGATATATCGGGTGCTTATATCCTTAAAATAAACAACAAAGGCGTTGAGATTATCGGATACGATGAAAAAGGTGCTTTCTATGGATTGCAAACACTTCGTCAAATTATTGAAAGCCCTATAGCTGCGCAAGGTTCTATTCCTTACTTAGTAGTAAATGATTTTCCTGATATGAAATATCGTGGCATCGTAGAAGGGTTTTACGGTACACCATGGTCGCACGATGTTCGTAAGTCGTTGATTGATTTCTATGGCAAATTTAAATTGAACAGCTATTTGTATGGACCTAAAGATGATCATTATCATAGTTCTCCAAACTGGCGCTTGCCTTATCCAGCCAACGAAGCTCAAAATATCAAAGAATTGGTAGAGGCTTGCAACCGCAACCGTGTTGACTTTGTTTGGGCTATTCATCCAGGAAAAGATATCAAGTGGAATGAAGAAGATTATCAAAATCTCCTTAAGAAGTTTGGTATGATGTATGATTTGGGTGTTCGCTCATTCGCTATCTTCTTTGACGATATCGAAGGTGAAGGAACCAATGCTGTCAATCAAACGAGCTTACTCAATAGATTGAACAAAGAGTTTGTTGAGGCCAAAGGTGATATAGCATCGTTGGTAATGTGTCCAACTGATTATACAAAGATATGGGCCGATCCATCTCCCGAAGGTAGTTTGCCTACTTATGGCAAGACACTAGATAAGTCGGTAGAGATATTCTGGACCGGTGATGTTATCTGTAGTGACTTGACCAAAGAGACAATGGATTGGTTTAATTCGCGCATTCAACGTCCGGGTTACTACTGGTGGAACTATCCGGTAACCGACTATGCACAACACATCATCTTGCAGGGTCCTGTTTATGGTTTAGAAACAAAACTTACTAACAATGATATTGTAGGCTTTGCCAGCAACCCAATGGAACATGGCGAAGCTTCTAAATTGGCTCTTTATAGTGTGGCCGATTATAC
>CAMTPH010000049.1 GCA_947074345.1 uncultured Bacteroides sp.
CACGGTCAGCTTCGTTAGTGAAGATGATTTCAGAGTCATCTTTAGGAATATACATCAAGTCGTTTTGGATACCGTCACCATTCATGTCATTAGTATAACAGAATGAAGTTCCGTTAGGAGAGTAACCTGTATAGAACAAACTTAATTGAGTACTTGCATAGTTGCTGTTGTATGGCAATTTGTAAGCAGCAGAAGCGATGATACGGTCTGGAGTTACATATTGTGAACGTTGCACATCTGCAAAGTTAGGACCATTGATTGTGTAAAGACCTTGCCATGCTGAGTTAGCGTTAGAACCTGGCATACCAGATACTTCTTTAGATTCAGTATGAGTATAAGCCAACATCAAAGGAAGATTTTTGATAGGTTCAGCATTCAAAGTGATGTTTGCTGTCCAACCGTAACCTTTTGAAGTGTTAGTTAACACGTCAGCAGAGCTTACGCCGCTGTAGATTTTATAATCGCTAGGGTAGATCAAACGGTTGTCTGGGCCTTCGAAGCGTTCCCAACCTTCAGATGATTTGATGTTCCAGTTTTCAAGTTTCACAGCGTTTACGTTTTTAGTGTACATAAACTCAGTAGTAACATTGAATGGGAAGCTAATAGGCAATGTATAGTCAACTGCGATTGATGATTTCCATACTTGTGGCATTTTGAAATCTCTATCGATACCCGCCATGCTACTTGGAGCTACACCTTGTTCTGGGTTGATAGTTGTAGGCAAGCCTAATAACTTAATCATATCATCAACGTTAGTCAAGAAGTTACCTTGGAACTTGCTTAAGTCTGAGTTGATGCTTGTAGCTACACCATTCGTATATCTTGTGTTGCGAGTGATTGAGTTTTGAACCATACCCGAGTTAGTTGGCATGTTAGTGAAGAATACCAATGGTAGACGACCTGTGAACAAGCCTGTACCCCCACGAAGTTTAAGTGAGTTGTCATCGAAGATGTCCCAAATGAAACCTACACGTGGTGAAACTTGCATCTTAGCACCTGGCCATTTGCCTGTATCGATATGCTTGCCATTAAAACAATATTCATAAATAGCGTTGTTACGCATTAGGTCTTTTTCGTCGAAGATTACTTCGTCAAAACGGATACCGTAGCTCAATTTGAAGTTAGAACGAATGTTCCACTCATCTTGAAGGTAGAAACCGATTTGGTTGAATTTAACTTCAGCAGCTGGTTTAGTGTTACCATTGTAACCGTAAGTCAAAGCAAATGCTTCTGGAGTAGCACCGTTGATAAAGTCGTCAACGCTTCTATAACGATAGTAACCTGTACCATTACGCATGTAAGCATTGTTAGCGAATTGACGTTCGTAGCTGAAACCTGCAGTGATTTTGTGGTCACCTGCATAGTAAGTGAAGTTATCTACGATGTTATAGATTTTATTGCGAACAGCATTGTTGTAAGTAAACAATTCATAACCCAAAGACATATATGGCTCTAAGTTTTGAACGATTTGACCATCGTTGTTTACAGAATATCCGTCCATGATATCGATGAATGGGAATGGCGAAGAGTTTGTGCCACGCTCATCTTTGATATCTGTGAAAGTGAATAGCAATTGGTTGAACATTTTGCTACCGAAACGGCTGTTGAAGTCTGCAGAAACAGAGTTCACGAAGTTGTCCATAGAGTAGCAAGCGTTAGCAAATGCCATAGAATATTGAGAGAAACGGTTCATACCGTTCAAACGATAACCTGTATCAGAAGAGTTTCCGTTTGCTTGGTTCCATGCTTGGTTCTTAGTGTAGTTGTAACGTACAGCAAGTTTGTGAGCATCTGTAATGTTCCAGTCGATACGACCTAAGATTTTCCAGTTAGTTTCGTCAGCTGGGAAATTGTTGTATGAACCTGTATCGTAACCATATTGGTTTCTTACGAAATCAGAAACACGTTGCATGTCAGCAGCAGTAGTTCTTGAGATGTAGTTGTCTGGGTTAGCAGGATTTTCAGGAGTAGCTGCTCTCCAGTTTACGATAGTAGTAGGAATAAGTGTGTACTCAACGTTAGCGAAGAAGAACAACTTGTTTTTGATGATTGGACCACCGAAAGTACCACCATAGATGTGTTTAGCATCTTTAGCGCGTACACCAAGGCTTTCACCATCAACTTTGTTACCACGCATGTTTTCGTTGAATTGGTATGTGTAAGCAGTTCCTTTGAACGAGTTAGTACCCGATTTTGTTACTGCGTTGATACCACCACCGATGAAGTTAGTTTGACGTACATCAAATGGAGCAATTACAACTTGTACCTCTTCGATAGCATCCATTGATACTGGGTTACCACCACCAGGAAGGTTAGAAGAAAGACCGAAGTTGTTGTTTAGATTAGCACCATCGATTGTGAAGTTAGTCGAACGACCGTCGCCACCTGCAAAACTCATGCCTGATGCATAAGGAGAAAGACGAGCGATGTCTGAGATGCTACGATTAACCGTTGGGATTTGGCTAATTTGTGAAGAGTTGATGTTTGTAGCTGCACCTGTCTTCTCTGTGCTGAACTTAGTTCTTGAAGCAGTCACTACTACTTCGCTCAAAGCTTCAGAAGCTTCTTCCATTTTAACGTTTAATGTGTAAACCTCACCTAGTTGAAGGTAGATGTCTTTGTACAATACTCTTTGGTATCCTACATAAGATACTTCAACATCGTAAGGACCACCTGTACGCATACCTTGGATGGTAAAACGACCGTCAATGTTTGTGATACTGCCATAACGAGAACCTGAAGGCTCGTGTATAGCTTGAACAGTTGCCCCAATAATAGGTTCACCGCTTGTGTCTGTAACAACTCCACTCATTGATGAGTTTGTTACCTGTGCATTCGTTGTTAATGTAATCATCGTCATGATTACACAAAAAATAAACTTTACTTTGTTTAACATAAAAAAGTGAAATCTAATTGTATAAATTGTTAATCGGCACAAAGATAATGATTATTAAAGTAATTAATGTTACAAATGTGTTACTGATTCGAATTATTTCTTTTACAATGTATATTTCTTTGTTGTTCTATTGCCCATCAATAGGGCATTTAGTTGCTTTTGATATCATTTTGTTAAATCTTTATTTTCTGAAAATTGTTGGTAATGAGGGCTTTTTTATGTCGTTGTGGCAATTGCTTTGTTTTGATAGTGAACCATGTGTTATAGAGTTGTCTATCGTTTACTGCGCTGAAACAACGGTTTCATCGCATTGGAACTGTTTTTTCGCCCCACTGAAACCATTGTTTCAATGCGGTGAAATAAAAGTTTCATTGTGCTAAAAATATTGAAACTATTAAATTTTTGATAATCAGTAATATAAACTTAACTTATCGAGTGTTAATATCTTCATTGTTGCATCTCTTTTTATCTTGTATGGTCTATTATATTAAGGTGTTTAGTTGAGGCTTGCTATGTCAAATGAACGAAGATGTTTTTTATACATTATTATATAGGAGTAGATTGGTGTGTTTTTGGCTACTAAATATATATGGTAATAGTAATACTGTTCTCATTCAAGATAATTTAGTCTACATTTTGTAGGTAAACGATTGAAAATATAGACTTTCACTCTTTTTTACCTTCAGACAAGTAATCCAAAAAAAAAGCCAAAACCTTTGTCAATTCAAAGAAAAGCCGTAATTTTGCAAGCCGATTATTATCATTAAGTGATAAAAGATTAATTCATAGCAAGTTAGTCTTTCTTTGTCCGGGAGAGATTACTTGTGGTGATTAGAAAATTTAGTAGTAACATTAAAACAAAATTAAGAGTGGATACTTTAAGTTACAAGACCATTTCTGCAAACAAAGCAACTGTAACCAAAGAATGGGTTATCGTTGATGCTACAGACCAAACATTAGGACGTCTGGGTTCAAAAGTTGCAAAATTGTTGAGAGGAAAGTACAAACCAAACTTTACTCCTCATGTAGATTGCGGTGATAATGTAATCATTATCAATGCCGACAAAGTGAAATTAACAGGCAATAAGTGGAATGACCGCGTATATTTGTCATATACAGGTTACCCAGGTGGTCAGAGAGAAATTACTCCTGCCCGTTTAATTGCTAAACCTAACGGTGAAGACAAGTTGTTGAGAAAAGTAGTAAAGGGTATGTTGCCTAAGAATAGATTAGGTGCAAAATTGTTGAGCAACCTTTATGTTTATGCTGGAAACGAGCACAAACACGAAGCTCAAAGCCCAAAATCAATTGATATAAACTTACTTAAATAAGATATAATGGAAGTAATTAATGCATTAGGCAGACGTAAGCGTGCAGTAGCGCGTATTTTCGTAAGCGAAGGTACAGGAAAGATTACTATTAACAAGAGAGACCTTGCAGAGTACTTTCCATCAACTATTCTTCAGTATGTTGTGAAACAACCATTAAACAAACTAGGTGCTGCTGAAAAGTATGACATCAAAGTTAATATTTATGGTGGTGGTTTTACAGGACAATCACAAGCTGTACGCCTTGCTATCGCTCGCGCTCTTGTGAAAATCAATGCTGATGATAAAGCAGCTCTTCGTGCTGAAGGCTTCATGACTCGTGATCCACGTTCTGTTGAGCGTAAGAAACCAGGTCAACCTAAAGCTCGTAGAAGATTCCAGTTCAGCAAACGTTAATGCGCTGCTTAACAGAATCGAATGTTTAGTATCTAAACTACTGGGACTCTCATTGCAGACTACCCGGCGGTTGGTTTAGAAAAAGAAACAAAAAAGAAAGTAAACAATTAAAGAAAAACAAAAATGTCAAGAACTAATTTTGATACATTATTGGAAGCCGGTTGCCACTTCGGACACCTTAAAAGAAAGTGGAACCCCGCTATGGCTCCTTATATTTTCATGGAACGTAATGGTATCCATATCATCGACCTCCATAAAACAGTTGCTAAAATTGACGAAGCTGCTGAAGCTTTAAAGCAAATCGCAAAATCGGGTAAAAAAATCCTTTTTGTTGCTACTAAAAAACAAGCAAAACAAGTTGTAGCAGAAAAAGCTGCATCTGTAAACATGCCTTATGTAATCGAACGCTGGCCAGGTGGTATGTTGACTAACTTCCCTACTATCCGTAAGGCAGTTAAGAAAATGGCTACTATCGATAAATTAACTAACGATGGTACTTATTCAAATCTTTCTAAGAGAGAAGTTCTACAAATCTCTCGTCAACGTGCTAAACTTGACAAAAACTTAGGTTCTATTGCTGACCTAACTCGTTTGCCATCTGCACTTTTCGTTATTGACGTAATGAAAGAACACATCGCAGTTCGTGAAGCTAACCGTTTGGGTATACCTGTATTTGCTATCGTTGATACAAACTCAGATCCTTCAAACATCGATTTCGTAATCCCTGCTAATGATGATGCTACAAAATCAATCGAAGTAATTCTTGACGCTTGCTGCGGTGCTATCGCTGAAGGTCTTGACGAAAGAAAAGCTGAAAAGATTGATATGGAAGCAGCAGGTGAAGCTTCTGCATCTAAAGGCAAGAAAAAAGCTGTAAAAGCTAGACTCGACAAATCTGACGAAGAAGCAATCAATGCTGCTAAAGCATCTGCTTTCGTGAAAGAAGACGAAGAGGCTTAATCATATTAAGTAGTCAAGTAGTAAAAAGTTAGGCAGTGGCAGAATTCTGTTCTGCTCGCAATGTA
Organism: uncultured Bacteroides sp.; assembly: GCA_947074345.1. Lineage (GTDB taxonomy): Bacteria > Bacteroidota > Bacteroidia > Bacteroidales > Bacteroidaceae > Bacteroides. The sequence goes on from CAMTPH010000049.1 coordinate 5,646, forward strand.
GCCAAATTTCTACTTGACTACTTAACTTGTTATTACTTGACTACTTATTTTTTATATATAAACGAATTAAAATAAAAATACTATGGCTGTAAGTATGGCTGATATCACCAAGCTTCGCAAAATGACCGGAGCTGGTATGATGGATTGCAAAAACGCATTGACTGATGCAAATGGCGATTTCGATCAAGCAGTAAAAATTATCCGCGAAAAAGGACAAGCAGTTGCTGCTAAACGTTCTGATCGCGACGCTTCTGAAGGTTGTGTACTTGTAAAAGTAGACGGCGGTTTCGGTGCTATCCTTGCTTTGAAATGCGAAACTGACTTCGTTGCTAAAAACGAAGACTTCGTAAAATTAACTCAAGATATCTTGGATCTAGCTGTAGCTAACAAGTGTCAATCAATCGAAGAAATCAACGCTCTTCCATTGGGTGACGTAACTGTAGCTCAAGCTATCATCGATAGAAGTGGTATCACAGGCGAAAAAATGGAACTTGATGGTTACCAAACTCTAGAAGGTGCTTCTATTGCTGCTTACAACCACCAAAGCAAAAACTTCCTTTGTACAATGGTTGCATTGAACGAAGTTGTTGATGCTCACGTAGGTCGCGACGTTGCTATGCAAGTTGCTGCAATGAACCCTGTCGCTTTGAACGAAGCTAGCGTTCCTCAAGCTGTTGTAGATCAAGAAATCCAAGTTGCTATCGACAAAACTAAAGTTGAGCAAATTCAAAAAGCTGTTGAAGTGGCTTTGAAAAAAGCAGGTTTCAACCTTTACATTGCTGAAAACGAAGAACACCTTAATGAAGGTATCATGAAGGGTAGCATCACTGAAGCTCAAGCTGAAGAAATTCGTCAATTGAAAGCTAAGGTTGCAGAAGAAAAAGCTGCTAACATGCCAGAAGCTATGATTGAAAAAATCGCTCAAGGTCGTCTTAACAAATTCTACAAAGAATCTTGTTTGTTGAACCAAGAGTTTATTCAAGACGGTTCTAAAACTGTTGCTGAATACTTGAAATCAATCAACAAAGACTTGACTGTTACAGGTTTCAAACGTTTCACTTTGCGTGCTGAGTAATCTCAACGTTTAAGTAAAACTTGATATTATACAAAGAGGATATGCCTTAGGCATATCCTCTTTTTGTTTTGTACGACTCATTTTTAGTGATAACCATTAAAAATGAGTCGTATTATTATAAACTATGAAAGTAAATATTATTATATTTGTTTAAATGTCTCATTGTTAATATCGTATGCGGTATATTCAATATGTTTTCTTTCTCGTAATGCTACTGCTTGGCTGTAGTGATTCACGATCTATTAAAGAGGAGAGACTGGGTGAGTGGATTGAAGAAACTAAACCAATGCTTCGAGAGGGCGATTTAGCATTTCGAAGAGGTATTGGTATGGCCGGTCGCTTTGTTACTATGGCTGGAGGAAGTGATGAAGTTTATTCGCATGTGGGCATTATAACATACAATGGTGATTCTACACAATGGCTAGTTTGCCACGCTGTACCTGGTGAGGCAGAAATCGAAGGTGATATTGATCGCATCAAATGTGAAACCATTGAGTCTTTCTTCTCTATCAACAGAGCTTCGCATGGCAAGGTTGTACGTGTAGAATGTAGTGATAGCATAGCAAAGAGTGCGGTAGAGGTAGCGATGAGGTTATGGAACGATAAAGTAGCCTTTGATCATAATTACAACTTGGCTGATACCACCTCTTTTTATTGCACCCAAATGGTTATGTGGGCATACGGCCAACATGGTATCGACTTGGTAGAAGATCGTAATCATCCGGCGCACTTGCCTGGCATGCATGGTGTTTACATCTTTCCATCTGATATTGAAAAAAGTAGTCTGTTAAGCTACATCACATATTATTAATTTAAATCTATTGAAAATGAAAAAACTAGTTACTGCTTTATTTAGCTTGGTTTTATTGTTCGTATTTGCAGCTTGTTCATCGAGCCCTAAAAGTGCAATGGAAAAATACGGTAATGATCTACGCAAAGGTAATCTAGAAGCTTTTGTTAATGGTATGGCTTCTAAAGCGCCACTAACTGCTTCAGAAAAAAGTGAATATATTGCTCTTGTCGAACTAAAGATCCTACCTGAATATGAAAAGAAGGGTGGAATTAAAGACTTTAAGGTTGTCAAAGAAGAATTTGTACAGGGTGATTCTGTAGCCATTGTATCTGTTCAAATACATTTTGGTGATGGAAGTGTAGACGAAGATGAGCAAAAAATGATTTTGCAAGATGGTAAATGGAAAATGGCTACGAGCTCTAAATAGTATCAATACAAAAAAAGTAGGTACCTTGATCGGTATCTACTTTTTATATTATGTTACTTACCACCTACAGGCTTTGTGCGGGTATATCCTTCTTTTATGAGCAGGTCTAAGATGCGTTGTTTGAAATCTCCTTGAACAATGATTTCTCCATCTTTTGCTGCGCCGCCAACACCACATTTCGTTTTAAGCATTTTGCCTAAATCTTTTAGATCTTCATCTGTCCCAATGAACCCGGTAATTAATGTTACAGTTTTACCTCCTCGGTTTTTTCTATCTAGTTGCACACGCAAGTTCTGTTGCGCCGGAGCGATTGTATCTTGCACCTCTTCATCTTCCGATTCGTAGTTGAAATCTGGATTTGTAGAGTAAACTACATTCAATCGATCTTTCCAGTCATTCTTTTTCATATACTCAGTTTTTATTCTTGATTCAAAAATAAAATAATAGTTAGACTTTTGCAATTAATAGCTTATGTTATCGTCTAATAAATAGTTTGAACCGCATAATTAAACATAATGAAACGTTTTTGCTTCTCATATTTGCTTACATTGATAGTAGTATCTCTTTCTGCTCAAAACTTTATAGGGCGTGTAGTTGATGAACAAAACAATGGTGTTTCTTATGCCTCTGTCTATATTGCTGAATTGATGCGTGGCTTTACAGCCGATGATGAGGGCCGTTTTCAGGTTCAATTGCCTATTGGTTCTTATCAATGCGAAATATCTTCATTAGGATTTATGCCCCGTCGGATAGAACTGAATATGACACAGGCAGGCATTAACCAAACTATCGTATTACAAGAAAGGATTTACTCTTTGAGCGAAGTAGTCATAAATAATAAAGGAGAAGATCCTGCTTATGGCATTATTCGCAAAGCGATAGCTTATGCGCCCTACAACAAAAGTGTAGTTAAAGGATATACGGCCGAGATGTATCTTAAAGGGAGTGGCAAACTGAAGAGTATTCCATCTATATTGAAGCTATCAAAGAGTATTCGTGATGATGCACGCAAATACATGGGTAAACTCTTCTTGCTCGAAGAGCAACGCAAAGTGATATTTAAATCACCTAATACTTGGGAAGGAGAGGTTATCGCGTATAGCAATACGTTCCCTGAAAATGTCAATGTAGAAATCGGTTTGTCGATGGTTCAGTTTTATAATCCACTACTGTTGGGCAAGATATCACCCATCAGCAAAGGGGCTTTCTCTTATTATCGATATAAATTAGAAGGATGTTTTGTTGAAGGTGATAAACTCATTAATAAGATAAAAGTGATACCACGCAAAGACAACCCACAGTTACTTTCGGGTGAGTTGTATATCGTAGATAACTCTTGGTGTGTTTCTGAGGCCTCGCTTAAAGTAAATCTCCAAGGTGCCGAAATGATTGCCCATATTACTTGCAAGGAGGTTGCTCCATCGGTTTATTTGCCTGTCTCAATTACAATGGAAACCAATATTGATATGATGGGTGTTAAGGCCGAAGCCCATTATTTAGGATCAGTTGACTATTTGGATATTGATATTTCATCTAAACATATTGCTTTAAATCAACCGCCCGTTGAGACTAAAGCGTCTAATAAACCAATAAGTAAGAAACAGCAAAAGCGGCAAGTCAAGATTGATAAACTAGCTGCCAAAAGCGATATCACGTTAAGTGAAGCATATCAGTTGAGTAAACTCATAGAGAAACAATCTCAAGAAATTGATACAGTAAAGAAGGTTAATCGCTATGAACGTGCTGCTAGATCATCTGCATTAAAGACTGATTCGATGGCTGCTCATCGTGATTCTCTTTATTGGTTGGCTGTGCGTAGTGTGCCTCTTAAACCCGAAGAAGTACAAAGTTATACATTTCAAAAGGAGTTGACTATTCCTAAAGATTCTACTGTAATTCAAGGTGGGAGTCGTACTTTCAATAAAGTGTTATCATCTCTTTTAAGAGGTAAAACTTTCAAATCAAAGAATGAAAATGTATGGATGAATCTTTATGATTTAACATCTTACGTTCCTACATATAACTTTGTAGATGGTTTCTGGGTGGGAGCGACAGTTTCTGCTGGATATAAATTCTCACAATCAACCATGTTGAGTATTACACCCTCTGCTTATTATGCTACAGCGCGTAGGGCATTTATTGGAACTTTGGATGTTAAGCTAAACTATGCTCCACATCGTTTGGGTGAATTACAGATATTGGGAGGACAAACAACTTCCGATTATAATGGTACCTGTGGCGAGTCGCGTTTTATCAACTCGGTATCATCTTCTCTCTTCGGTCGCAATGACTTAAAGTTGTATCAAAAACGTTTTGCTACTATATCAAATCAAATCGAATTGGCCAATAGTCTATTGTTTACTACGGGGTTCACTTGGCAGCGTCGTTCAATGCTTCGTAACTATGTACAACATAGTTGGTTTGGCAAAAAGGCTACACCCAATATTCCTTCTGTAAATACTTTCAATGATATGCCCATCAATGAATTGTTTAAGTTAACTCTAGGGCTTGAATATACACCAGCACATTATTATCGTATCTCAAAAGGAAGAAAGATATATGAGAAGTCCGCATGGCCTACATTTGCGATACAGTACGAGAAGTCATTCGATATGAATTGTTCTGTTTCATCGTCTGTGTTTCAAAGTGCATCTTTTTCTGCCAAGCAGAATCTTGAGTTTGGCATGTTCAACAAACTGAAATGGAGTATGAGTAGTGGATTGTTTTGGGATAAGAAGAATATGCAATTCCCCGATTATAAACATTTCTCATCTGCTGGCTTACCGGTAACAGAATCTACTTTCGATAATACCTTTGTTTTATTGAACAACTATTCATATTCTAACAATACTCAGTGGTTGCAAGCACATGCCTCTTGGTACACGCCCTATCTTATAATTAAACAAATACCTTTCTTGAAAAAGAAACTCTTTGATGAAGCTTTGCATTTTCATCTTGTAAAAGTAAAACATTATAAGCCTTATTCAGAGTTGGGTTATTCGATTGGTATATCTGAGATGGCGCGTGTTGGTGTGTTCGTCGGATTCAGCTCTTTTGATTATCGAAATATAGGTGTATCGGTTAGTATGCCATTAATAAAAACTTTAAAACGCATCCATTTAATACAATAATTTGTTATATCTGTGTGGGGTCTAAGTTTGTGTATTAGAAAATTTGCCTTACTTTTGTATATTAATATATAAAGTGTGCAAAAATAAATAGTTTGATTATGGACAATTCTTTACAACATAAAGATTATCAGAAAGTGCCGGAACCAACTTTAAGAAGGCTTCCTTGGTATTTATCCAATGTCAAGCTATTGAAAAAGAGCGGTGAACGATATGTGTCATCTACTCAAATATCAAAGGGTACTAACATTGATGCATCTCAAATAGCCAAAGACTTATCGTATGTAAATATCTCAGGACGTACACGAGTTGGATACGAGATAGATGCTCTAATCGATGTACTCGAAAGCTTTCTTGGTTTTACTGATATTCACAAAGCATTCTTGTTTGGTGTAGGTAGCTTGGGTGGAGCTTTGCTTCAAGACTCCGGTTTAACTCATTTCGGACTAGAGATAGTTGCTGCTTTTGATGTTAATCCAGACTTAGTAGGTAGTCAACTCAATGGAATTCCTATTTATCATACCGACTCATTTGTAGAGATGATGAATCAGTATGATGTACAAATAGGTGTTTTAACCGTTCCTATCGAGATTGCACAATCCATTACCGATAAAATGGTAGCTGGCGGAATAAAAGCCGTTTGGAACTTTACCCCTTTCAGAATTGGTGTACCCGATAATATCGTGGTGCAAAATACTTCTCTTTATGCCCATTTGGCTGTTATGTTTAATAGATTGAACTTTAACGAAGATAAATAATGAAGATTATTGCTGTAGGAATGAACTATGCTCAGCACAATAAAGAGCTGGGACATACGTTAGTAAATAAAGAGCCGGTTATCTTCATGAAACCAGATTCTGCACTATTGAAAGATGGAAAACCTTTCTTTATCCCTGATTTCTCAAAGCAAGTTGATTACGAAACTGAATTAGTAGTTCGTATCAATCGTTTGGGTAAGAATATTGCGCCAAGATTTGCTCATCGTTATTACGATGCGGTTACTGTTGGTATTGACTTTACAGCTCGCGATTTGCAAAGAGGGTTTAGAGAACAAGGAGCTCCTTGGGAGTTAAGTAAGGGGTTTGATAATTCTGCTGCGATTGGTAAATTTGTTCCAGTTAGTCAGTTTGCTGATATACAGAATTTGAATTTCAAACTAGCCATTGATAATCAAATAGCACAACAAGGCTGCACTTCTGATATGTTGTTTAAGATTGATGATATCATAGCTTATGTGAGTCAATTCATAACATTAAAGATTGGAGACTTGATATTCACTGGTACACCTGTAGGTGTTGGTCCTGTTAGTGTTGGACAGCATTTGCAAGGTTATCTTGAAGAAGAAAAACTGCTCGATTTCTATATCCGATGATTTACTGCGTCCTCATCTGTTTGTGTGTGCTGAGTAAATATCGGTCATTACAACGGTTGAGTTATGATGCGTAAAATATATCAGTTTCTTCTATTATTACTATTTGCAATACCCTGTGTTGCACAAACCCATTTTGTTTCTGTCGATTGGCAATTGCTTCCTGCTATACATACTTTGCCGGAAGTAATAGAAAGTATCTCCTTACCCGACGATTATCGTTCGTATGATTATAAAGTAAAGATTGAATTCCCCGAGTTTGAGAATCTTGAGGCTAAAGACGCTGAGCTAATAAAAGCTACCGGCGAATTACTGCCTGCATATCCTACGGCTCAAACAGAAATATCGATATCTGCTCACAAAGGTTTCTTGAATGTTCGCTTTGTTCCCATTGTTTATCGCAATGGTCGCTATCAGCGTATCAATTCATTTAAGGTATCTGTTACATCCACACCGATAAACCAAATTACTCGTTCTGTCGATGCAACTCGCTCGGATGTAGTTGCCAACTCAATTCTTTCCAGCGGCAATATAGTGAAGATACGTGTGCCCGATACCGGTGTTTATCAATTGACCAATGCCGAGTTGAGAAGAATGGGATTTAGCAATCCCGACAAAGTACATGTATACGGTTACGGTGGTTATCTACTTTCTAATAGATTTAGCGAACATCCCGAAGATGATTTACCTTTAGTACCCTCTTACCGCACGTCCAATGCAATTTTGTTTTATGCACTTGGCACCGTAAGTTGGAGTTGGAGTAGCAACGCATTTGTTCACAAGCGTAATTATAGTTCAGATTATGGTTACTATTTTCTAGTAGAGAATGAAGAAGCTGATTCTACTTGGCCTATTGATACTTCTATTTCAAACGCTGATGCACAAGTGTTGACTACCTTCAATGAGTATAGCTTGTATGAAAAAGATCAATATAGCTGGTCTAAAAGTGGTAGAGAACTTTATGATAATTATGATTATGCCAATGGTAATGTTCAGAATTACAATTTTACTTTACCCGGCATAACAGGAAGTAATGGCCGCGTGATAACTGCATTTTCTGCTAAATCTACCTCAGCAACCTCATTCTCTGTTTCTGTTAATGGTACGAGTTTGGGCTCTACAAACGTTTCCTCTACAGGTGGAGACTATTATGTGAAAGCTACCGAGTCGACTAGTAGTTATCTATGGTCGGGCGATAAACCTGAGCGCACTACTGTTACGGTAACTCACAATCGACCATCTGGTACATCGGGTAGATTGAATTATATCAATGTGAATTATGAGCGCAGTCTACATCTTAATGATTCTTATCTCGCTTTCCGTTCTCGCCAATCGCTCAATGAAGCAACTACATTTCGTATAAGTGGTGCAAACTCTTCGACTGTTGTTTGGGATGTAACCAATTTGGGTGATTATAAAGAGATTCCCGGAACATTAACAGGCGATGTTTTCAGCTTTACAATACCCTCGAGCAATGTATTGCGTGAGTTTGTAGCTGTAAACACATCTGCTTCATTCAGTAGTGTAGAGAATATGGGAGGTGTTGCCAATCAAAATCTTCGCGCCCTCGATCCAGTTGATATGGTGATAATTGTTCCTGATAGAGCAGCCTTTATCAAACAAGCCGAAAGATTGGCGCAAACACACCGCGATGTGGATGGACTACGTGTACAAGTCGTGACAGCCCCTCAAGTTTACAATGAGTTCTCATCGGGTACCCCTGACGTAACAGCCTATCGTAGATTGATGAAGATGCTTTACGATAAATATACATCCGAAGTAGATAGACCCAAATATCTATTATTATTTGGCGATTGCTCTTATGATAATCGTATGTGTTCATCAGTATGGCGTAGTTATAAGCCATCCGATTTTCTATTATCATATCAAGTTGAGATTAGCAACACCGAGAGATATTCGTATTTGACTGATGACTATTTTGGTTTCTTAGATGATAACGAAGGCAATTCTTTAGCTTCCGATCGATTAGATATTGGTGTAGGACGATTTACTGTGCGCACAGCCGAAGAAGCCAAAACTGTTGTAGACAAAAATATAGCTTATATTGAGAACAAGAATGCCGGCACATGGAAGCGAACCGTTTGTTTTGTGGCTGATGATGCAGAAGGCAATAACAGCGATAATGGATTTATGCAACATGCTATCGATTTAGCTGATAGTGTATTGTTTTACTCGCCACAGATGAGACCAGAACGAATCTTGGCCGATGCTTACAAACGTGAATCCTCATCAACAGGTTATTCATATCCCGATGCTACACGTCGACTTTTACAATTGTTCAATCAGGGTATGTTTATGGTGAACTATACGGGACATAGTGGAACAACCACATGGTCTGACGAAAAACTACTTACTACCGAACATATTGAGAAACTCTCTTCACCGAGGTTGCCTATTTGGTTTACTGCATCTTGCGACTTCACTCGTTTCGATGATACGGCAACATCAGCTGGTGAGTTGGCGTTGCTAAACCCTAATGGGGGAGCAATCGCATTAATCTCGACATCGCGTGTTGTTTACGATTCGCCTAACTACGAATTGCACAAAACAGTAATACGTTATATGTTCTCGCGTGCAGCAAATGGTCGTATGCGTTTAGGCGATATCATGCGATTAGCAAAGCAAGGATCAAGGTATCTATTATCTAACGACAATAAATTAAACTTCAACCTTACCGGCAATCCAGCCTTGATGATAACAATTCCAGATTATCAAGTAGCGATTGATGAATTCAATGGTAGCGACTTGTCGGGCGATATGCCTACGATGAGTGCAGGCGATAAAGTGAAAGTAAAAGGTCGAATATTAACACCCAATGGATTGTTGGCCGATGACTTTAACGGAACGATACATCCGTTGGCTATGGATAGTCGCGAAACAATATACACACTCGATAATGTAGGCAAAGGTGCGGTCAATTATACCGATCATGCTCGTACTTTATTCTCGGGCATGGATTCAATCCGCAATGGTCAATTTGAGTTTACTATACCCGTTCCACTCGATATCAACTACTCCAATCAGCAAGGATTATTAAATCTATATGCAAGTTCAGGGGATTATCGCGAAGCCGGTGGCGCTTTCAATCAGTTCGTAGTAGGTGGCACTGCCAATGATTTACCACAAACCGACGAAGGGCCATTGATGAACATTTATCTAAATACACCCGAGTTTGTTTGGGGCGGACAAGTCAACGAGACTCCATACTTTGTAGCCGAACTAGAAGATCCTAATGGCATCAATACAGTAGGCAATGGTATAGGTCACGATTTATCACTCACAGTCGATGGTAAGACAACTTACAATTTGAATGAATATTATGTACCACAAGCCGGCAACTATACCAAAGGAAAAGTAGCGTTCTCTATTCCTGGTTTGGCCGAAGGTAAACATTCACTTACTTTCAGAGCATGGAACATCATGAATAAATCTACAAGCAAGTCGCTTGAGTTTGAAGTAATAAAAGGATTACGTCCCGAACTATTCTCAATCACCTGTTCAAACAGTCCGGCTCGCGAAACAACTACCTTCATATTATCTCACAATCGTCCCGATTCAGAGTTGGATGTACGTATAGCCGTATGCGATTTTGCAGGTAGAGAACTATGGGTGCATACCGAACGCGGAGTATCATCAGGAAGTTACTATTATGTCGATTGGAATTTAGCAAGCAACGGAGGTCAACGATTGATGCCGGGTGTTTATCTATATCGAGCATCAATTATATCAGATGGTAGTAAAGAAAGTACCAAAACAGAGAAAATAGTAATCCTTTCACAATAAAACATAGATAATCGGGTTTATATATCAGGGTTTTATATCATATCATTATATATACAATGAGACTAAAGCTGATGATATCATGTAAGCCTTTCATATTTATTTGATTTATGAAGAAACTTTTTATCCTTTTAATTTCACTGATATCTGTTGCAACAACTACGTATGCACAGAAAGATGAATTCAATCCAATACACACAGGTGTAAACTCATTAAATATCGCGCCCGATTCACGTGGTGGTGGTATGGGTGATATTGGTGCAGCTACCGAACCCGATAATAACTCACAATATTGGAACCCGGCTAAGTATCCTTTTACTATTAGTCGTGCCGGAGTAGCTATCTCATATACACCTTGGTTGCGTAAGTTGGTAAACGATATCGACCTTGCTTACATGGCAGGTTACTATCGCATAGGCGACTACCAAGCGGTGAGTTCTTCACTTCGTTACTTCTCATTGGGTGAAGTACCCGTAAATACCAGTTCAGATGGTATAGGCGGTTATTCTATCCGTCCTTATGAGTTAGCCTTCGATGTTGCCTATTCGCGTATGCTGTCGCACCGTTTCTCGGCAGCGGTAGCTTTGCGTTATATCTATTCAGACCTTGCCTATAAGCAAGAAGAAGAGGTAACACCCGGTTCTGCATTTGCAGCCGATATTGCTTTCTATTACAATAACTACGTGATGATTGCCCAACGCGAATGTTTGTTTGCTTGGGGTTTGAATATCTCTAACATTGGTACAAAGATTTCTTACGATGGTGGTAACTCAAGTCAATTCTTGCCAACGAATCTTCGTTTAGGATTTTCGTTACTTGCACCACTCGATGATTACAATACACTATCGTTCAATGTAGACTTCAATAAATTGTTGGTTCCAACTCGTCCTACCTTCTCACAATATCAAAAAGAGTTTGGCGATGATATGACCTATTCAGATTATATCGATTGGATTCAAACAGAGGGTTACAATGATATCTCACCTATCAAAGGTATATTCAAATCATTCTCGGATGCACCAGGTGGATTCAAAGAAGAGCTTCAAGAGATTCAATGGTCATTGGGTTTAGAGTATATGTATAATAATCAATTCTCTGTTCGTGGTGGTTACCATTACGAAAATGCCAACAAAGGAAACAGAAAATACTTTGCCTTTGGTGCAGGTTTCAAGATGAGTGTATTCTCAATCGATGCTGCTTATTTAATATCGACAGCTCAAAGCAATCCATTAGACCAAACACTACGTTTCACCTTAGGGTTTGACTTAGATGGTATCCGCGATCTATTTGGTCGTGGCGGTCGTCGTCGATAATTATTTCATATTATATTATTATTCCATGAAGATACGAGTAGGATTTGGTTTCGATGTTCACCAATTGGTAGAAGAGCGTGAGCTTTGGTTGGGTGGCATCTTATTAGAACATACCAAAGGGCTGTTAGGCCATTCAGATGCCGATGTTTTGATTCATGCCATTTGCGATGCTCTATTAGGAGCAGCCAATATGCGCGATATCGGTTATCACTTTCCCGATACCGGAAGCGAATTCAAAAACATTGATAGCAAGATATTACTAAAAGATACCATTGCATTAATAGCTACCAAAGGTTATAAAGTAGGCAATATCGATGCCACAGTCTGTGCCGAAAGACCTAAACTTAAAGCACACATCCCAATGATGCAAGAGACACTTGCGCAAGTCATGGGAGTAGATGTTGACGATATTTCAATTAAGGCAACTACTACCGAAAAGTTAGGCTTTACCGGTCGCGAAGAAGGTATCTCTGCATATGCAACAGTTCTGATAGAACGAGATTAATCAATTCTCCAACGATATTTAAAAGAGCTATATCTACTATAGCTCTTTTTTTTGTGTCTGTACTTAACATCAATCATCGAGCACGTTTTAATATATAATATCATTCTTATAACTGAACCAACGAGGTTCGATATGCGTTTTATTTCTTACTAATTATATACAAATTTATTCTATGAGAAAAATACAATTTTCACTCTCATTACTTATGCTGTTTTCATTTCTTATCTCTTGCAGTTTCGGAGCAAAGAGTAAAGATGATAAGGGAGTAGATGCACAGACGCCAGAGAATACATTAGATTGGCAAGGTACCTACGACGGTGTTTTTCCTGCAGCCGATGCTTCAGGGCAATATATACTGTTGGCTATTGATAGTAATAGTTATGCCAAAGCTTCCAAGTTTATTGATCGTCCGGGCGTATATGTTTCGAAGGGCAAAGTCGAGTGGAACTCAGCAGGAGATTCATTAACCTTGGTAGGCGACTATCAGAAGTTTAAAGTTTATGATGGCAATCTAATTGAAGGACCATTCGAGTTAACCAAAATATCCGATGAGTTAAAGTTGCCACATCTGCTAATCTCTCAAACGTTGAAAGACGATAAGACAGGAGTCAATGCAGTACTTGAACAATATTCTGAAGATGGAAAAGAGTATGCGAAGTTCTATTTTGGCGATAAGACCTATGAGCTAAAACGCGAAGATCGAAATACTCAACGTATCGAGTACACCAGCGACAAAGTAAGGCTTTATATGCAAGAACTCAATACAGATACTATTCAGTGGGATATACACCCTCTGTTGATAGACGATAAAGATACTTGTCGATTCACAGTGCTTAGTCCGGTCAACGATATCTATGTTGCAACAGGCAAACCACAAATCGTCAACTCGTTTGATGTTCTTTATCTGAATGGCGAAGAAGGGAGTGAAGTGATGTTGCTTAGCTCGTTTTATAAATATTGCTTCACCTTGCCTCAACAAACAGCTTCGGCCAAAACAGCCGAATATTACAGTAACAATATAATGTGGGCATCCGGTTTGAATGATGCTACGTTGACTTTGGGCGATCAATCGTATCAGTTCAAAGAACAAACTCCATTGACTACAAATACGGCCAAGAAGGCATCACATACAACAAACAAATCAAAATGACCAATGGTGTCATTGTAGAGAAGTAAAGGCTAAGTAATCAAAAGGTTACTTAGCCTTTTTGTTTGGATTATTCAGAAAAATATTATATTTGTTTAAGCAAATTAGCCAAGAAATATGAAAGGTAAATTCATTTATCATGTATGCATCTGTTTATGTGCGTTGATGTTGGTTTTTACATCTTGCAAACATAAAGATAAACCAACGCCCATTATTGACAAAACCATCTTTGTCTATATGCCTTGGTCAAACAACCTCACCAACTTCTTTTATCAGAACATCTCCGATCTAAAAGAGGCAATTATCAATGATCTTACAGACAATCAACGGGTAGTTGTATTCTTCTCTACCACTGCTATCGATGCTTCACTTTATGAGTTAAAGAAAGAAGGCAAAGAGTGCAAAGAAGTTTTGCTGAAAGAATATGTATCTCCGCCATTCACTACAGCAAGCGGTATCACCTCGATACTGAACGATGTAAAGTCATTTGCACCAGCATTAAACTTTGCCATGATAATAGGTTCGCATGGCATGGGTTGGCTGCCTGTTGATGGCTCTACAAGCCGGGGATATAGCATGACCAAAAGACATTGGGAATACGAAGGAGTTCCAATGACTCGTTTCTTTGGAGGTACCGAGGCTAAATATCAAACAGACATAACTACACTTGCCACAGGCATTATCAATGCAGGTATCAAGATGGAGTATATACTATTCGACGACTGTTACATGGCAAATATAGAAGTAGCCTACGATTTGAAAGAGGCTACGCATTATCTCATGGCTTCTACTTCAGAGATTATGGCCTATGGCATGCCCTATTCAGTAATAGGAGGCAGCCTGTTTGGCAACACCAACTATAAAGCTGTTTGCGATGGATTTTACTCTTTCTATTCTACTTACGAAGTAATGCCTTGCGGAACTTTTAGTGTTACAGATTGCAGTCAACTCTATGAATTAGCCCAAATCATGCGCGAGATAAACCATAAGTATACATTCGATGAGAGTCTGTTGAATACCATTCAACGATTGGATGGATATTATCCTGTTTTGTTTTACGATTATGGCGACTATGTACGTAAGCTCTGTACAGATGATGCCTTGTATGATGAGTTTCAACAACAACTCAACAAAGCTGTGCCACACCATGTACATACCCCATATTATTACTCAATGAATAGGGGTAAGATAGCAATCAATACCTTCTCGGGTATTACCACTTCCGAACCTAGTACACATCCTGAAGCTTCTGAAGTAGTAAACACATCTTGGTATAAGGCAACACATTAATTATTATCCCATTTGGTAGAGAACCATCTATCTTTTAGCTTGTTACAATAAAATATGCTATTAGGTTTATGGATTCTCAAAACAAGAAAGCTAATATTTCGATGGTTATTGCTAAGCTCTTTGCCGGGCTTAACATGAACGGATTAAAGCTACTTCTTCCCATGTGGATTAGTGCAATAACCGGAGTAACTTTGCGGTGTGTTTTTGCAGCTGTAGGCTTTTGGATAGTTAGCCTTTTTGTAAAAGAAGATAAAGCTACTTGGAAACAAAAGATACAATTGTTTTTAATCGGTGCTATCGGCTTATACGCATTCATGGATTGCTTTTTGATTGGTATTAGCCTTACTACGCCCATCTCGGGAGCCATATTCTGTTCTCTACAACCCATATTCGTATTCATACTTTCATTCGTATTGCTGCACGAGAAGATTTCAAAGATGAAGATCTTCGGCATTATATTGGGTTTTGGTGGTGCATTGCTTTGCATCTTCACCCAGCACAGCGACGATTTAGCGTCCAATGCACCTTTGGGTAATATACTCTGTGCAGCCTGTGCATTAATATATGCTGCCTATTTAATGTTCGAGAAGTACTTTTTAAAGTTACTCGGTGTTATAACCATCATGAAGTACGTATTTATCGGTGCATCATTCTCGGCGGTTATCATCAATATCTTTGTAGGCTTCCATGCACCTTTGTTCCATGATGCGTTACATGGCGAGTGGCATTGGGTGCCTTGGCTCATCCTATTATTCATATTGATAGGTCCCACCTTTATAAATTACTTTCTTACCATATACGGTTTAAAATATCTCAAGGCCACCATCGTGTCATTGTATAGTTATATCAACTTGATTGTGGCCTCTATTGCCTCTTATATATTGGGGCAAGATCGATTTTCGTGGTTCCAGATTATAGCCATGTTTATGATTTGTGCCAGCATCTATTTTGTAGAAATTGCCGAACAGAAGAAACCGTCAACCCAATTGCAATGACATTTGTTTAACTGTTTTATGGTAATCCCGCTTGAATGGTGTAATTTTGCAATAGTTAGAAACGAATAGCAATGATGAAAGATAGAAGTAAAAGAGTGCTCGTGGGCATGAGTGGAGGTATAGATAGTACTGCCACTTGCTTGATGCTACGCGAACAAGGTTACGAGATAGTAGGAGTAACTATGCGTGTGTGGGGTGATGAGCCTAAAGAGGCGAAAGAACTGGCCGACCGTATGGGTATCGAACATCATGTAGCTGATGAACGTGAAGCATTTAAAAACTCTGTTGTAAAGAACTTCATTGACGAATATCGCAACGGTCGCACACCCAACCCTTGTGTGATGTGCAACCCGATGTTCAAATTTCGCATGTTGATAGAATGGGCCGATAAACTTAACTGTGAGTGGGTAGCCACCGGACACTATTCGCGCTTGGAGTGGATAAACGATAAGCGTTATATCATAGCAGGCGATGATGAAAAGAAAGATCAGTCGTACTTCTTATGGCGTTTAAATCAGGATATCCTGAAACGTTGCATCTTCCCGCTAGGCGACTATACTAAATTAAAAGTACGCGAGTATTTGTTAGAAAAAGGATATGAAGCCAAATCGAAAGAGGGCGAAAGCATGGAGGTATGTTTCA
>CAMTPH010000050.1 GCA_947074345.1 uncultured Bacteroides sp.
TTAAAGTTAATATAAAGCGTTTTGCTCCAATTTAACTGCATGATTAGTTTTAGTACTTCTATCATTTTCGGCGAAGTTTATTGTTGATAAATTCTTTTATATCGAGTCTTTTATCGAGCTGCCTATATGAAATGTATAAACTTAGTATACTCAACACAAAGGCAGTACTATATTTAATCCAAGGGTTTGCAAGTCCTTGCAAAAAGAATGCAATAATCGAGATTGATAATATGATGACAAACAGATATAAGAACTCCATTTTGTAGTGAATTTTAAACAGGTATGAGCAGATAAGAAATACTCCAGCAAAGTGAATGATGTAATAGATGAAGAAGGCCATACCTATACCCTCTATACCATATAGACGATAACCATAGATGCTTAT
Organism: uncultured Bacteroides sp.; assembly: GCA_947074345.1. Taxonomy (GTDB): domain Bacteria; phylum Bacteroidota; class Bacteroidia; order Bacteroidales; family Bacteroidaceae; genus Bacteroides. The sequence goes on from CAMTPH010000050.1 coordinate 386, forward strand.
CAATAGATAAATGGAATTAAACACCACTCCTGTCGTTGCAAAGAGTTTACTTTTGCCTTTTGCGATTAAAACATAGCCCATAGCCCATGAACCAATCTTAAACAGGTTGCCAAGCATGGCCCAATTGATACATTTTACACTACTCATAAACTCTTTGGTATAGAGTAAACGGATACCAATTGGCATAAAAAACAGAGCAATGATAATGCAAGGAAATGCAATCAATAAACCAACTTCGGCTTGCTTGTTAACCTCATTTCCTAGTAATCGATTATCTTGATTGATAGCGGCCAAACGTGGATAATAATCGACTATCATAGCAGCAAACATCAATCCGAAATATCCTTCGGCTATAGCGAAAGCCGATTGGTAGATTCCGGCATCATCAATACCGCCTACGCGACTGATGTATGCTTTGATAGCATAGGTTACAAGGAGTGTAAGAACGCTATTGAACATCATGGCTAATCCCAACTTTGCCATACCAATGCCTTGCTTAAATGTCTCTTTGTAGCTTTGTTGTACGGTAACTTGCTTAATGCGGCGAGCAAACAACGAAGAGAATATCAATGTACTGATAGAGGATATAATGATCGATGCAACTACCCCTTGGTAGCCTAACCAATAATACATAGGAATGGAAACACATAACCCAAGAAATGCTCCACACATAGTCGCTTTGGCCATGTATGCAACTTGCCTCATGCCTTGTAGTGCAGCCGTTTGTCCTGAGCTCAATGCACTAAAGAATAAAACAACCGATAACCATCTGAAAGCCCATGTATATGATTCATCGCCAAAGGTCCATTGGCTCAATTGAGGTGCTAAGAGCAAGGTCAAGAGAAATCCGAAGATGCCCGTTGCGTATACCCATCGGCGAAGTGTTTTTAAAATGTGAGATATACGTGTTGTCTCCTCGGTAGCTGCTGCTTCAGATACCTCTTTGACAGCACTAACTCCCAATCCGAAACCGGTGATTGACTTTAGCACTTCGATGGTAGAGTTGAGTACACCATATAGACCAATCCCTGCAGGACCGAGTAAGATGGCGATGACTTTCGATTTGATAATGCTAATAAGTATGCTGAAAACCTGTACACCGCCAAAGATGCTTGTAGTTTTAAAGATTTGTCGGTAAGAAGATTCTTGATTCGCCATCTATCTTATAGGTTTGTACTTCTATACAAAATTAACTTCTATAAACCGAAATACAAAATAAATCATTATCTTTGTTAATATGAGTACTATGTTAAGCTTTATTATCCCGTTTTATGGAGGGGCAAACCGAGAACTTCTCGATCGGTGCATTCTCTCTATTCATAACCAGAATCTGGCAACTGATAGGTATGAGATTATTGTTGCTGATGAAGAAGGCAAAGGTCTAGGCGGAGCACGAAACAATGGAGTGAGACAAGCCAAAGGGGAATATATACTCTTTGTCGATGCCGACGATTACCTCTTTTATAACTCTTTGCAGCAATTGATTGGTTTGCTCGAAGAGCATCGCCCCGATATGCTTTCTTTTGAATTTAAAGTGACTAAGAATGTAGTCCAACTCGTTACAGATAACCTGATTGATGGTTATAAAGTATATGAATCGGGTGCTAACTATATGCTGTTTCATAATTTTATGGGAACTGCATGGAGACACATTTATCGCCGAGAATGGTTGAACCAAAATCAATTGACTTTTGCCGAGGGAGTCTATCACGAAGATGAGGCTTTTGTGGCTAAAGCTTATTGCTTGGCGGGTAAAACTATTATAAGCAATCGTGTCTTGTATGCCTATGTGCAAACTCCTCAATCGATATTAAACAATCGCAATAGGGAGCAAAGAAAGAAACGACTGAATGACTTCGAAGATCAAATATTGAATCTGAAAGCTTTTATGATGACTCCGTTAGGCGATACGCAACGAAAAGCATTATTGCGAAGAGTTCACTTCTTGACAATTGACTACTTGGTTCAAATCTATCGCAATCGCATCGGTGTGAATGATACTAGAAAACGCATCATTCACCTAAAGAAACATGGATTCTTGCCTTTGCCGAATGCTGGATATTCAAACAAATACACTTTAGCACAAACTGTTATAAATTTGATTTCTAAGGCTGGATGAAAATATTATTGGTAGGTGAGTTTAGCAATGTGCATTGGACTCTAGCCGAAGGCTTGCGACAGTTAGGCCAAGAGGTTTGTGTTGTGTCTGATGGTAACAATTGGAAGAATTATCCGCGCGATATAAACTTGCAGCGTGCTTCTAACAGCAAAATGGATGCTATAAAGTATATAGCTAAACTTCTCTATTTATTGCCTTCACTTCGTGGATATGATGTGGTGCAGATTGTTAACCCTTGCTTCTTAAATCTACGACCAGAAAAGAGCCTCTATATATATCGCTACTTGCGCAAACATAATAAAAAGATTTTCTTGGGGGCTTTTGGTACCGATTACTACTATGTAAAAGCGTGTATGGAGGGCAATGTTTTTAAATATTCTGACTTTAAAACAGGCAACGTGTTTAGAGATAATCCCGAAAACCGTGAAGCGGTAAAGGAGAACTTAACAGGTGGTACGGCTCTAGCGACCAAAGAGATTGCTGAAACGTGCAACGGTGTGATTGCTTGTTTGTGGGAGTATTATATATCTTACAAACCCTACTATAACGATAAACTAACGTTCATACCTCTTCCTATCAATATTTCGTCGGTTGTGGGTAAACCGAAAAGTGAACCCGAAAAGATAAATATCTTCATTGGTATACAATCGGCCCGCACTCAAATTAAAGGTACCGATATTATGTTGCCTGTTGTGCGCGCCATTGCCAAAGAGTATAGCGATTGTTGTACGGTTACCGAAGCAGTGGATGTGCCTTATGCCGAATATCAGAAACTATTAGAGCAAGCGGATATTCAGATTGATCAGCTCTATGCTTATACTCCTTCGATGAACTCGCTGTTAGCTATGGTTAAAGGAGTGATAGTTTGTGGTGGGGGCGAACCGGAGAATTATGATATTATTAATGAAAAGGAATTGCGTCCTATTATTAATATCTCTCCAAATGCTGACGAATTGTATGATACGCTAAAAGAGGTGATGGTTCACAAAGAGCGTATCCCTGAACTATCGGCACAGAGTATTGAGTATGTGAAAAGACATCACGATCATGTACAGGTGGCTCAACAGTATCTCGATTTTTGGAACTTACATTAAACAAAGCGATTGACTGCGGCAATGACTGCATCTACTTCTTCGTCGGTCAATAGTGGCGACATCGGCAAACTTAACTCCTCACGATGTATCTGTTCAGTAACAGGTAAAGATAAAGCGCTATATTCACTCATCGCCTTTTGTTGATGGGGTGGGATGGGGTAATGAATCAATGTTTGTACTCCTTGACTAGTTAAGAACTCTTGTAAACGTTGGCGCTCAGGGGTAAACACGGGATAAATATGGAATACGTTATCGCTCCAAACTGTATTGGATAGTATACGAATCAATGGATTGTGAATGCCTGCTGAATATCTTTGAGCAATCTCTCTGCGACGTTGGTTATCTGCATCCAAACGGGCTAACTTCAATCTTAAAATGGCTGCTTGCATTTCGTCCAATCGACTGTTGATGCCCATGTAGTCGTGCACATACTTGGCCGATGAACCGTAGTTGGCAAGTATACGTACTAACTTGGCTAACTCTTCATTGTTGGTAACTACGCCACCGGCATCGCCCAATGCGCCTAAGTTCTTGGATGGGTAGAAGCTAAATCCGGCTGCATCTCCCCAATTGCCTACTCTTTTCCCATGACGTATAGCTCCATGTGCTTGTGCGCAATCTTCAATTACCTTTAATTGATGGCGATTAGCTATTTCTACGATTTGTTCCATCTCAGCACATCTACCATACAGATGAACTGGAAGAATGGCGCAAGTGCGATTGGTTATTAATGCTTCGATTTTGGTGGGGTCTATGTTGCAAGTATCAAGCGTTGGTTCGCATAATACCGGTTTCATACCTGCTCTTAATACGCCTACAATGGTTGCAATGCATGTATTGGCCGGAACGATTACTTCATCACCTTTATTCATTGCTCCCATGGTTTGATAAGCCATGAAGATAAGACTTAATGCATCTACACCATTGCCTACTCCTACACAGTATTTAGCCCCACAATATTCGGCAAAGGCTTGCTCGAATTGTTGATTCTCTTTGCCTTGCAGATACCATCCTGATTGTGTTACTTGCTGAATGGCTTGTGATAAGGCAGGCTCAAATGAGTTGCTGATGTGTTGTAGGCTATAATATGGTATCATAATGTCTTATTGCTTAAATGAGATTTCGTAGGTGTCGTACATAATGGCTCTTCCGCCAAATCCTTCTTTCTGAAAGATTAATCCGTCATTGAGTACCCATCCTCCTTCTTCTACGGATGAACCAAAGTCGAAATAGGGTTTATTCTTATAATATTCGTGTATGAGGTAATGGAATAACAAATCGACTGCCCCGTTATTTCTACCTTCGGCTGTTGATGATATGTATTGTGCATGGGCTACTTGCTCGCTTTCGTACATTACGGCTCCTGCCTCCATTGTTCCATTTTTACTTCTTACTGTAAAGAGATGGATGTTATTGGGAAATAGTCGATAAAGCCGCTCCATCTCTTCGAGTGTATGTACCGGCACGGCATCGTGTCTTTCGTGCAGATTGATATTTAGCATATCCCAATAGGTGGCAAAGTCTTCATCCTTGCCTACTTGGTAAGATGCTTTTTGTGCGGCTTTTACTTTTCGCTTGCGTAATGTCTGAAAAGGTAAAGCTTTTGACTGTTCTACGACTGTCGTAATCTTGCGACTAGTGAGCTGTGCTTTGTTTCTAAACAAGGCATACAAATCTTCTTCGGCTGGATAACGATGGTAGATATGGGGTGCCGGACTATACACAAACCTATCGATAGTGCCGAGCGATTGGATATAGTCGAAGAGCAAAGCGAATAAGTCTAAAGTGATTTGTGCGGTGGTGTCATTGTCAAGTATCATTCCTGCATATGTCAAACCTTTGTGACTGCAGAAGCTGGTATCTTGTATATGTGCCGGTAGAAGCGCCATTATTTTATCGTCTTTATAGAATATCAGAGAGTGATCGCTAAAACGATCGGCATGATATTCCATATAGTTACGTTCAACCAGAAATGTTCCATTCTTTGAATTGCGAACAAAGGTATCCCACTCATCTTTCAATGATGGGGTATAGCGTGTAAGTTTCAAAGAATTGGGTTGATTCATTTGGATTGATTGATAAATGCTTTAAACTCCTCGTAGGTGTTCAAATAGGTTTCAGGACGATATAGTTGAGATGAAAATACAATCAGTACAGCATTTTCAGAGAAATTGCTTAGCTCGTTCCATGTACCAGCAGGTACTAATAGACCCTTGTTTCTTGAATCTAAATGAACGGTGCGACGACCTTCTGTGTTTTCTATTGTAACGTCTACACTGCCATTGATAGCCAGTAGATATTGTGAAGCTATTTTGTTGGCGTGTTTTCCTCGCTCTCTACCGGCAGGCACACTGTGCAACCAATAAACACGAGCTATCTGAAAGGGTACATCTATCCCTCCTTCAAGAAGAGTAAGGCTTCCTCTTTCGTCTGTAAAAGTCTTTAATTGTGTCATAGTATATAAATAACGATGTTTGTTTACTATTATTATAGCATGGATTATAGAATCTATGGTGACAAATTTAATGAATTTAAACTTTTGCAAGCACTATTCTGTTATATAAAAAATATCATCATAGTATGTTTACCCACTTTTTAAATCTTTTAGCCACAATTATTAGCGTTGCCAGTTTGCTGATTGTAACTTATGGAGCATTGATTGCTGTCATGCAGTTTATAGTCAACGAAGTAAAACGTTTTACTGGTGGATATAGCACGACAAATATTAGAAAACTTCGATCTGTGTTTGGAACCTATCTATTGTTGGGGTTGGAGTTTTTAATAGCTTCGGATATTTTAAAGACTGTGCTCGAACCTACTATCACCGAACTCATCACTTTAGGGGGTATTGTTATAGTACGTACTGTTCTATCGGTATTCTTAAATAAAGAAATCAAAGAGTTGGAGTCTGAAACAAAAGAATGTGATGCTTCTCATTGACTGTAATTATATAGTACTTTAATATTTTGCTAAAACTTATTGGATGTTTAGTCTTGTTAAATAGTTGTTTACTGTTAAATGGCTATTTGGTAAAAGTAGTATATTTGCCAACCATTTTTTAATCACTATATTAACTTATAACACATGAAGAAATTATTATTATTGGTAATACTTATCACTTCTTTTATTTCTGTATCGGCACAAAACACTCACGAAATGGACAATATGCGAGTTTCAATTCCTGCTACAGAATTTAAATCTTCTCGCTTTATTGAAACTGGTTCTAACAAGAATAAGGACTATATTCAAGGTAAAAGTTCATCGTACAATAAGAAAGGAGAATCTGCTAACAAGAACCTACTTGCCCCTTATGCAGAATATGCTATCTCTAGCAAATTGTCTGGTGGAACATATGAAATTACTGTTCACTATACAATCGATAAGAATAATACTCCTGACAATCCAATCGTAATTGTAGGAATGGACTTGCAAGGCAATGAAGAGATCGCTATCAAAAATAAATTGATCAATACAGTTAAAGCTGATTTTAAAGTAAAGGCTTTGCGTGGTAAGAATCATACACTAAAAGTATGGTTGCCATCTGAAGGTATTCAAATCAATAAATTTGAAATTAGAAGAAAACTTATTAGTGGTAAATAATGACTAATCTTTAGTCGTTTAATAACTTACTTATAAAGGGATTGATATTGCTTGTTGAAAAGCTATATCAATCCCTTTGTTTTTGATGATTCTTTTCTTTGTATTTCAATGATAAGTACACTTGTGTCATAACAATTGTATGCTTTGTTAACTCATTTAATGGCTTTGGTATTTGTACCGTTTAAGGCTAAAACTCAAATTTATTAACACTTTGTTGCCTAAAAATTTGTATATGTCAATTAAAATTAAGAATATTGCACAGAAATTACAACTAAATACAGAGTATGTGTTATATTCTGTTTAGTAACAACACTAAAATAAAACTATGTAGTGGGAAACTACTATGCAATATAAATTTAAATAGATAATTGATATGAAAAAATTGTTAGCAGAAGCACTTGGTACAATGGTGCTTGTTTTGATGGGCTGTGGTAGTGCAGTATTTTTTGGTTGTGAAACTGGTTCGGCTCAAGTACTTGCAGTTGCATTTGCATTTGGTCTTTCAGTAGTTGCTATGGCTTATGCTATTGGTGGTATTTCAGGTTGTCACATTAACCCAGCTATCACTTTGGGTGTTTGGTTGTCTAAACGTATGAAAGGCTCTGAGGCAATTTCTTATATGATTGCTCAATGTATTGGTGCTATTGTTGGTTCAGGTATCATTGCTGTATTAACTTCTACAGGTTCTTATGGCCCAAGTACTGCAACTGGTGCTAATAGCTTTGGTGATGGACAAATGGTACAAGCATTAATCGCTGAGATTGTATTTACATTCGTATTTGTATTGGTTGTATTAGGTTCTACTGACTCTAAAAAAGGAGCTGGTAACTTTGCTGGTTTAGCTATCGGTTTATCATTAGTATTGGTTCACATTGTTTGTATTCCAATTACTGGTACTTCTGTAAACCCTGCTCGTAGCTTAGGTCCTGCTTTGTTTGCTGGTGGTCTTCCTTTAGAACAACTTTGGTTATTCATTGTTGCTCCTATGGTAGGTGCTGCTTTGTCTGCTGGTGTTTGGAAAGTACTTAGCTGCGATAAATGCGAAGAATAATAAACCGTTGATATACTAAAAATGCCCGAAAGCAATTTGCTTTCGGGCATTTTTGTTTATAGAGCGACTGTTGATTACAATCCGCTAAAGTCAATTCCTTCGAATACTAATGTTGGTACTCTCCACGAAGAGGTTAAACGTGGATCGTTTCCGGTTGCAGCAAGTGCCGACCAAAGGGTAAGCATATTGCCGGTAACATTCATTTCGGATATGGGTTGAGTAAGAATACCGTTTTCTATTTGGAAACCTTCAACACCGTAAGAGAAGTCGCCGGTAGAACTATTGAAGTTCCCTCCGTTGAATCCGGTTACTAGAATACCATTATTCACATCTTTGATTAAGCTATGCATATCTTTGTCGCCTAGGTTCATGGCTAAAATAGATGGAGAATCAATTGTAGGTTCACAATCCATCTTGATGGCATTGTATGTATCGATGTAGTAAGTCTTCAATACACCGTTTTCGAAGATAGGTCTACGCTCTGTTGCAATACCTTCACCATCGAAATAACGTGCACCTGATGATTTAATAAGGTGTGGCTCATCAATAATTGTTAGTTTATCAGAAGCTACTTTCTCGTTAATCTTACCCAATAAGAAGGAGTTCTTTTGTTGAAGTCCCGAACCATACAAGGCGCTGATTAGTGGACGCAACAAGTTGCTAGAACTTCTTGGTTCGATAACCATCGTGTATTTACCCGATTGTATTTTCTTTTGTCCTATTTTAGCTAAAGCACGATCTAAAGCAGTCTTTCCGATATTCTCTTTGACAAGTTGGTCGAAGTAGATTGCCGATTCGCCCCATCCAGAAGATGGACGAGCTTCGCCTTCGCCTTTGATAGCAGTACCTGCATATAGCGAGCACCAACTGTTTTGTGTATTTCCTTCAAAACCATTGCTAGATACTCGATAACCGAAGTTATTCCCATCATAGAATGAAGTATCTACAGATATGATACGATCGTTTGTACCCATAATCTCTTCGGCAGTAGCTTTTGCTAAAGCAACTTTATCGTCAGGGCTGATAGATGATGCGTTCTTGTCAAACAATTCCAAGTCGGGTTTACCACCTTTATAATATCTTGATTCATCGGGCAATGTGCGAGCCTCATCTTTCGCTAAGTATTTTGTAGCCTCAATACCATTCTTGATGAATGTTTCAAGCTCTTTCTGGTCTAAGCGATTGGTGCTGTATGAACCATAGCGGCCATCTACATATACATATATTGTCAAGCCATTTTCGGATGCTTGTTGCAAACGATCAATCTTGCCATCACGTAGTTCGTATGAGCTATTAGAGCCGGCGTTTAGATTAACTTTTGCTTGTTGACAACCGTTCTTTAGGGCATAGTCCATAGCCCATTGTGCCAATTTCTTGTTTTTATCTGAAATCATAGTTGTTGCAATTTAATGTGTTGTTAACTTTCGCCACCTACTGTTAGTTTGCTAACCAAAGCCGAAGGCATACCACAAGTCACAGGAGCCGATTGTCCATCTTTTCCACAAGTCCAAGTACCGTTGTCGATTTTGTCGTTGTTGGCAACCATGGTGATATCAGCCAATGCTTTCGGACCATTACCAATGATGTTGATGTCTTTGATAGGTTGAGTCAGCTTACCATCTTCAATCAGGTAACCCGATTTAACGAAGAATGTAAAGTCTCCGGCACCAATTTGCACTTGACCATTGGTAAAGTTCTCGGCATACACACCATATTTCACAGTAGATATGATATCCTCTTCCTTCACATTACCCGGTTCCATATAAGTAGCGCGCATTCTCGGAATAGGCATATTGCGGAATGATTCGCGTCGGCCATTACCTGTCGATTCAATGCCATAATGTTTAGCACTGATGCGGTCGTGCATATAGCTAGTCAATACACCATCCTTTACAAGATATGTTTTTTGTCCTTCTATACCTTCATCATCAAAGTTCACAGAACCACGATTAAATGGTATAGTACCATCGTCAATCACCGATATGTTCTCATTACAAATCTTTTTGTTGAGTTGGTCAGAGAAGATAGAAGTATTTTTACGGTTAAAGTCAGCTTCGAATGCATGACCAATAGCTTCGTGCAATAAGATACCCGAACCACCTGCACCCATCACTACCGGCATTTCGCCCCCTTTAGGTTTGATAGCTTGAAACAAGATAGCTGTATTGTCTACTGCTTCACGAGCAATCACGTCGATTAAGTCGTCTGTCAAGAAGTCATAACCTTTACGGTAAGCACGAGCAGCTCCTGCATTTTCAATCTTGCCATTCTCTTCCATGATGCAACCGGCTCTCAATGTTACCATTGGACGGTAATCATAATACATCACCCCATCGCTGTTGCAGAACAAGATGTGCGATGTAGTATCGCTTTGACTAGCGTTCACTTTAGAAACACGCTTATCTAGTGCGAATATCTTATCATTCAATTTCTGTAGATAAGGTATTTTATCTTTCACGCTTACCTCTTCCCAAGGAGAAGTAACGGCATAATAGTTTTTCTTCACAGGTTGGTGAACCAGTTTGGCTACTTTCCCTTTCGTGCTTCCCGATGCAATGCGCGCAGCAGTGCGAGCTGCATTGAGCATATCATCAAGAGTTACATTTTCAACATATGCATAGCCGGTTTGATCGCCTGCTAAAACGCGTACACCCATACCAAAGTCAATATAAGAACTGTTATTGTTTACAGCTCCATCTCTCAATCCTGTTACATTCGTAAATGTGTGTTCAAAGAAAAGATCGGCATAATCGCCTCCTTTTTCGAGTGCTGCGGCTAGTACTTTGCGCATATCACTTTCGCTTACTCCGAAATGATTCATTGCAGCTGCAGCCGATGCTTTAGGATCATTGCCTTGTGCAAGTGATCCGCCTTGCAATACAGTTGAAGCAGCCGATAAAGATGCCCCTCCTGCCAATGAACCGAGCATGGCTAACCCACCGGTTTTCAAAAATAATCTTCTATCCATATATTAAATATAAAATTAAATGTTCTTAGTCAATAAACTTTCTAGTTCTTCGCCGCTTAGTCGTAGATATAGTTTGCCCTGATAAGCTACCGATATCGCTCCTGTCTCTTCAGATACGATAATGGTATGTGCATCCGATTCTTGTGAAACTCCCATAGCAGCGCGGTGTCTTAATCCTAAATCTTTAGGAATGTTGAGATCGTGTGAAACAGGCAGAATACATCCTGCCGCTTTTATTTTGTTATTTCTAATAATCATAGCGCCATCGTGTAGTGGACTATTTTTAAAGAATATATTTTCGATAAGTCGTTGGTTGATATCTGCGTTGATTACATCGCCTGTGTTGATGATATCGTCGAGAGGTATGTTGCGTTCAATTACAATCAACGCCCCTTCTTTGCGTTTGCTCATACTAAAACACGCCATGATGATAGGCATAATCTCTTCGTGATCGTATCTCTTCTTTTTCTTTCCTGAAAAGAAACCTGCAATAGCGCTGAAGTGTCTATGAGAACCAAGTGTAAAAAGGAATCGACGGATATCGTCTTGGAAGATAATGATTAGAGCCAATACCCCCACGTTCATCAGTGTGTTGAAGATAGAACCCAGTAGCTTCATTGCCAACACTTGAGTTACTACCAACCACAAAAGTATAAAGACCAATATGCCCGAAAACACCTTGATTGAACCCGATGCTTTCATTACTTTGTAAATGTAGTAGAGTAGTGCTGCTACTAGAAGTATATCGATAATATCTTTTATTCCAAATTCAAAGAAAGGAGACATAAGCGGCGGTTATTATTTTATAGTTGATATTTTGTTGTCATTTGCCATATCTTAACGGCTTCTACAGCCTCTTTCACATCGTGTACACGGAGTATGTTTGCTCCTTTCATCAAAGAAATCGTGTTGAGTGCAGTTGTTCCGTTGAGTGCTTCGGCAGGTGTAGTGCCAAGCATCTTGTATATCATCGATTTGCGCGATACGCCTACCAAGACAGGTAAGTCGAATACATCGAAGTCTTGTAGTTGCGCAAGCAACTCGTAGTTTTGTTCTATGGTCTTGGCAAAGCCAAAGCCTGGATCAAGAATAATATCATTCACTCCCATTTGGCGAAGACGTGTTGTTTTCTGGGCAAAGTAAAGGAATATCTCTTTTAAGAAATTGTCATAATGCGTATGTTGTTGCATGGTTTGAGGTGTGCCGCGCATGTGCATCATGATATAAGGCACTTGCAATCGGGCAACAGTTTCAAACATTTTATCATCCAATTCGCCTCCGGCAATATCGTTGATGATACCTACACCAAACTCTTCGACGCAACGAGCGGCAACATCGGCTCTAAATGTATCAACCGATATCACCACATCGGGAAAGTGTTTGTTGATGATGCTCAATCCGGTAGCCAATCTCTCCATCTCTTCATCGGCACTGATATCAACCCCATCAGGGCGAGATGAGTAAGCGCCCACATCAATCATTGTTCCCCCTTCGTCTAATATCTGTTGTACGCGTGCTATGGTTTTTTCTTCGGTCTGTATGCGACTATCTGCAAAGAATGAATCGGGTGTAAGATTAAGAATACCCATGACTTGCGGAGTAGATAAGTCAATTAAACCTCCTTTTACGTTGATATATTTAGGCGAAGCAGTCTTCATGTACCGTTTATAATATTATAGATTATTGCAAATATATATATTAAAATCAAGATTATCTCCTAACTTTGTTTCGATTTTTAAAAAATAAAGATATGAAACTATCTGCTCTATATCAACTATTTCTGAACTGTGGAGTGGTTACCACCGATAGTCGAAACTGTCCATCTAACTCCATGTTTATTGCGCTCAAAGGCGACTCGTTTAATGGAAATCAATTTGCGACACAGGCACTCGAGAAAGGATGTGCTTATGTGGTAGTCGACGAACCTCAATATGTAGTCGAAGGAAACGAGCGATATATCTTAGTCGATGACTGCTTGGCTACGCTTCAGGCATTGGCCAACTACCATCGTCGTGAGTTGGGCACTCGAGTGATAGGAATTACCGGTACTAACGGCAAGACCACAACCAAAGAGTTGATTGCTGCAGTGCTTAGTCAGTCATACAATGTACTCTACACGCAAGGCAACCTAAACAACCACATTGGTGTGCCGTTGACTCTGTTGCGTATGACGATAAAACACGACATCGCTGTTGTGGAGATGGGGGCAAACCATCCGGGAGAAATCAAACAATTGGCCGAGATTGCTGAACCTGATTTCGGTATTATCACCAATGTAGGCAAAGCGCATCTCGAAGGTTTCGGCTCATTCGAGGGAGTTATACAGACAAAAGGTGAGTTATACGAATACCTTCGTCATAAGCCAAACTCGAAAGTCTTTATTCATCACGAAAATAGCTATCTGCAAGAGATTGCCAAAGGATTAGATTTGGTAGAATATGGCACAACACCAGGATTGTTTGTTACCGGACAAGTGACTGATAACTCTCCATTTCTAGCTTTCAACTGGCAACACTTGGGCTATGAAGCCAACGAAATAAAAACTCACTTGATAGGCGATTATAACTTTACCAATGCGCTAGCAGCTGTTACCATCGGTCGCTTCTTTGAGGTAGATGATGATTTGATTAAGAAGGCATTGAGCGAATACGAACCACAAAACAACCGTTCGCAGCTGAAGCAAACAGCCGACAATACCTTGATTATCGATGCATACAATGCAAACCCAACGAGTATGATGGCGGCTTTGCAAAACTTTAAGCATATGAAGGCTGACCGTAAGATGGCTGTACTGGGTGATATGCGCGAGTTGGGGCAAGATAGCTTGGCAGAACATCAGAAGATTGTTGACTTCTTGACATCCAACCCATTTGATGAGGTGATATTGATAGGCGATCAGTTCATGAGCCTAGCAAGTAACTTCACCACTTATCCCGATGCACAAAGCTTTATCGAGAACTTGAAGCTGCAAAAACCTACAGGATTTACTGTTCTTATAAAAGGATCAAACGGTATTAAACTGAATACTGTCGTAGACTATCTATAAATACAATGGTTTCATAGGGGTGGAACAGTTGTTTCAGCCCTATGAAACCATCGTTTCATCTCATTGAAAACAAAGTTTCAACGTACTGAATCTGTTGAAACTGTTAATATCTTGATTATCAGATGCTATATTTACGATTGATATAAGGGCGAATTACAAAGTAAGCCAATAGCGATGCGACTATCGCGCCCAATGCATTGAATCCAAAATCGAACCAATCTCCTCCTCTATAGTCAGTGCAATATTCTTGTAGTATCTCAACAAATCCACTAAATACAACCGGACAAGCAAAAGCTCCTATCCACCCATGCCACATAGGTACTCTTTGTTTGCGATGAGTCCACAGAAACTCTAACCACAACATACCCGACATGCCGCCATACATGCAGAAATGAACCAGTTTGTCGATGTTTGGTATCTTGTTTAAATTGGTTGTTGGTGGCTTAAAGAACGATAAATAGATAACTGCAACAATAATTAATAAGGATACAGGGTATTTGCGAATATAATATAGCATGTTCTAATAAATTACAATTTTGGAGCAAATGTAAGTTGAAATATTTATATTTGCGAATAATAGTGTTGTAAAAACTACGAATTGTAAGATAATTTAGCAAGTATGATGAAGAATAATAGAGCTAGCTTCGGAAGTAAGTTAGGTATAATATTAGCATCGGCCGGATCGGCTGTTGGGTTAGGTAATATATGGCGTTTCCCTTACGAAACAGGTAACTATGGAGGGGCAGCATTTATTTTTATCTACTTAGGATGCATCTTTGTCCTTGGTCTTCCTATTATGATCGGTGAATTTCTTATTGGTCGTCGTTCGCGTGCAAACACCGCAGGTGCATTTCAAATATTGGCACCGGGCTCACAGTGGAAATGGGTAGGTAGAATGGGCGTATTGGCCGGTTTTATGATACTTAGTTTCTACTCGGTTGTGGCAGGCTGGACATTAGAATATGTATTCGAAGCGTTGGGCAATGGCTTTGCCGGTAAATCGCCTGATGAGTTTATTCAGTCGTTCGATACATTCTCTAGCAATCCGTGGAAACCAATTATCTGGCTAGTACTCTTTTTGTTGTGTACTCACTTCATTATTGTTCGCGGTGTAGAAAAAGGGATCGAAAAATCGTCGAAGATTATGATGCCCATGTTGTTTATATTAATTATTGTATTGGTAATATGCTCTGTTACACTGCCAGGTGCAAGTGCCGGTATTGAGTTCTTATTGAAACCCGATTTTAGTAAGGTAAACGGCAATGTGTTTCTTGGGGCTATGGGACAAGCATTCTTCTCATTAAGTCTTGGTATGGGATGTCTTTGTACATACGCTTCATACTTCGGCAAAGATGTAAATCTTACCCGTACTGCTTTTAGTGTTGGTATAATCGATACATTCATTGCTATATTGGCCGGTTTTATTATTTTCCCTGCTGCTTTTTCAGTAGGAATTAAACCCGATGCTGGTCCTAGTTTACTTTTTATCACTCTTCCCAATGTCTTTCAGCAAGCATTTAGCGGTGCTCCATGGTTGGCTTATATCTTCTCAATCATGTTTTATGTACTACTTACGGTTGCAGCGTTGACTTCAACAATCTCGATGCACGAAGTGGTAACCGCATATCTACACGAAGAATTTAAATTATCACGTAGACGTGCAGCTTGGATGGTGACGTTAGGCTGTATTCTTTTGGGTATTCTCTGCTCGCTCTCACTTGGCGTTGGCAAAAACTATACGCTGTTCGGGTTGAACTTGTTCGATCTATTCGACTATGTTACAGCTAAAATCATGTTGCCGCTGGGTGGTATGCTTACTTCTATCTTTGTAGGTTGGTATCTTGATAAGAAAATTGTTTGGTCTGAAATAACCAATGATGGTTCGCTTAAAATTAATACCTACAAATTAATTACTTTCATTCTTAAATACATCGCTCCTATAGCTATTGGTATCGTGTTTATCAACGAACTTCTCTTTACCAAATAGTCTATGTGGAAAGGCTTTCTCTACTTTACACGTGGCGAGCGTCGTAGTGTAATAGTAATTGTTGTTCTCATCATTCTGGTGGGTAGTGGCTTTTGGCTTATTCCTAAAAGAGTAGAACCCACTCAGCATATTGATGAGTTCAACGAGCAATATCAAACATTTATTGGTTCGTTGCAGCAAGTTGAAGAAAAAGGAAAGTCGTATCCATCTAATAAGCGTTATGCCAAAGCAAAAGAGGCAGTCCTTTCTTCGTTCGATCCGAATACGACCGACTCATTGTCGTTCGTAGAGTTAGGCTTGCCTGGATGGATGATAAAGAACATCATAAACTATCGCAAGAAGGGTGGAGTGTTTAAGAAAGTCGAAGACTTCGCCAAGATTTATGGATTAAAAGAAGAGCAGTTCTTGGCCCTAGCTTCATTCATTGATATAGACACAATGCTCTTTGCCTCAAAAAATACTACTCATTATCTTATTGCTGAGGCTCGTAGAGATTCTTTTCCAAAGACAATAAAGTTTGAGAAGGGCACTATCGTCGATATTAATCATGCCGATACTACTCAATTAAAGATGATTCCGGGAATAGGAAGTGCTATAGCCCGTACGATAATTAATTATCGTACACAGTTGGGTGGTTATTATAGTATCAACCAATTAAAAGAGATTCGTTTGCAGACTGATAGTTTACACTCTTGGTTTAATGTGTCTCCAGACTCAATCACGCAGTTGGCTGTTAATAAAATGGGTGTTGAATCGCTTCTTAAGCATCCATATCTAAACTTTTATCAAGCAAAAACTATTGTTGAACATCGACGTAAGAATGGGAAGATAAGAGGGATGAATGAGCTAAAGCTATACGAGGAATTTGCTCAGACCGACTTAGAAAGATTGTCTTTCTACTTATGTTTTGATTAAAAAAAGATGCATCCTTACCAGGGAGATAAGAATGCATCACACACAAACAAAACAAACACTCTACTATCTATCTTCGCAGACCTTCGTAGAGAAGCATTGCAAATATACAATTTATTGTTAAATTGTATAAGAGTAGAGTGTTTTTAATATTTTTTTTTAGTTTAAATATCTTATACTTAACAAGTTTTAATCATTCCGTCAATAATATGAATAGTTCTATCAGTTATTGAAGCAAGGTTTTCATCGTGTGTTACGATGATGAACGTCTGCCCGAAATGATTGCGTAGTTGGAAGAATAATTGATGCAACTCTTCTTTGCTCTGAGTGTCAAGACTTCCCGAAGGTTCATCAGCCAAAATTACCGCCGGTTTATTGATTAATGCTCTTGCAACAGCTACACGTTGTTTCTCCCCACCCGATAGTTCATTGGGCTTATGCGTAATGCGATCGGATAGATTCATGAACGATAATAACTCTTTGGCATGTGCTGTAGCATCTTTTGTAGACGTTCCAGCTATCAAGGCCGGTATCATTACATTCTCGAGTGCTGTAAACTCCGGAAGCAATTGGTGAAACTGAAACACGAATCCGATGTGTTTATTGCGAAAAGCAGAGAGTTCTTTCTCGCTCATCTTCTTAACATGGGTATTGTTAATATGTACATTGCCCGAGTCTGGTTGGTCGAGCGTACCCATAATCTGCAGAAGAGTTGTTTTTCCTGCACCACTTGGTCCCACAATACTAACTATCTCGCGCTCATTGATGGTTAAATCAATACCTTTTAATACTTCCAGTGTACCAAACTTCTTGGTGATTCCTTCGAGTTTTATCATAATCTATGTTTTATCACAATCTTTTAATAACATATTCGGCCAAATAGCAGCCAAATACAGCCGGCATATAGCTCACAGTTCCACAAGTAGACTTCTTATTTCTTTCGTTTTCGGTTAGTAATACCGCATTAGGGTCGGCTTGTTCTGTGCTAAATACAACAGGCAATTTACGTTTCACTCCCATCTTTTGTAGACGTTTGCGTACAGCTTTACTCAATCCGCAGTGATAAGTATCCCATAAATCGGCAAAACGCACTTGTGTAATGTCGCTTTTGGCTCCAGCTCCCATGCTCGATACTATTTTAATGCGACGTTGCATAGCGTTTGTTATCAAATAGCACTTAGGACTAAGCGTATCGATGGCATCTACTATAAAATCGAATGAAGCGCTATCAAGCAATTCGGGTATGTTATCGTCTTTTAGGAAAGTAGAATGTACGGTAAGTTCTAAATCAGGATTTATATCTTTCAATCTATTGGCGGTCAGTAGCGCTTTCTCTTGTCCAACGGTTGACGATAAAGCGGGTAACTGACGGTTGATGTTGCTTGGTTGAACAGTATCTCCATCAACAATAGTCATTTTACCAACACCGGCTCTGCAAATCATTTCGGCAGCATAAGCACCAACACCACCAAGTCCTACTACCAATACATGAGCATTCTTTAAACGCTCAACCTTCTCACTTCCTAATAAAATCTCTGTTCGTTGTTTCCAGTTATCCATTAATTCTTTTTAAACCATTTATAAAACCAATCACCCAATTTATCATAATGTTGCGACTCATTGTATCCTCTTGGGTCTGAGAATGAAACAATTTCTTGAGGTTCGCCAAACTGTTCGGGATAGAGCACAATAAAACTATTGTTGCCAAAGTACTTTCCAAGTTGTGCCGGTAGCTTCTCGAACGATGGATCGTATGAGATAGAACCACGGCGTGCACTAATAACAACTAACAAGTGGTCGAAGTTTACTTGACCCGTAAGAAGTAACAAATCATCCCACTCTTCTAGTATGGAGTATTCGGCCAACGAAGTGTTAGATACCTTCTTAACCACCAGTTGCAAGTGTTTCAAAGTCGATTCGTTTGCAAAGAAGTTTGTTCTGCATCCCAATATAGACGACATACGGCAGAAGTGTTCAACCCATTTGGCGAACCCTGTTTCATATTCCGCTTTAGGAGGAATAGCTATATTGATACGTCTTAATGTGTTTACAGGCATTAAGAACTTAGCAATCATTACCTCTCTACGTGTCCCTTTCAATAGGCTTTCGGCAAGATTACCGAAGAAACTATCAACTATATTTGCTTTGCGGTGAAGACCGATAACCACATCAGTAGCATCATACTCTTTGATTGTATGGATGATGCCCGAAGCAATATTCAAATCATAGCGGCTCACCATATTTGTCTCTACATCGGCAGCAGCTGCTATCATGGCAGCTTTTTCCAAATTCTGTTTACCTTGTAGTGCTCTTGTATTCGAACTATTATTATCGTTGATTACGTTAAGTGCAATCAACGGATTCTTTTGTTTGTTATCTTTAATAACGAGTGCCAAGTTTACCAAATCTTCCAATGTATCAGGATTGGCAACCGGGATAAGTATCTGTTCGCTTTTCTTCTTTGCGCTGGTTTGTACCTCTTGTAGCTCTTGATGCAAGGCAAACTTACGAGCCGAGCGTTCGGTAACGAGCGAACTGATGATACAAGTAAATAAGATCATTACCACCGTACCGTTGAGTACATCATCGTTCAATAACTGTTCGCCATTGGCCATGATGATGTTGTTACCAATCAATACAGCAGCCAGTGTTGCTGCCGCTTGAGCATTACTCAAACCAAATATCATGCTACGCTCGTTAGCATTCATGCCAAAAGTCTTTTGTGTAATCCACGCCGCCAACCATTTGCTGAGTGTAGCAACGATGGTCATTACCAAAGCCACCTTTAGAGCCATGCCACCGGTGAATAGGCTACGCACATCAATAATCATTCCCACACCAATCAAGAAGTAGGGGATAAAGAGTGCATTTCCAACAAACTCAAGTCGATTCATTAGAGGAGAAACGTGCGGTATCAGTCTATTCAGTACCAATCCGGCGAGGAAAGCACCAAGAATACCCTCCATACCTACAAACTCCATTAACCCTCCACCTAAGAAGACCATGGCCAATACAAACACGAATTGCATTACACTGTCATCGTATTTGCGGAAGAACCATCGACCAATGCGAGGAAAGAAGAAGATAATAAGAAAGCCCAGTACTGTAACTTTTGCAACAAGCAATAGCCAAAACAGTCCACCTGTAGTACCTTTATACATACCCCCTATCACTGCAAGAACAATCAACGCCAATGTTACGGTGATAGCCGTACCACCAATCGTGATGTTCACGCTACGAAGGCGCGAAAGTCCATATCTGCTGATAATAGGATAAGCGATTAATGTGTGCGATGAGTACATACTGGCAAGCAATACGGCAGTGGTAAAACCAAAGCCAAGCAACTCCATACTACTCCAAACACCCAGCACCATGGGGATGAGGAAGGTAATGATACCAAATACTAGGGCCATGACTCGATTCTTCTTGAAGTCTTCCATATCCATCTCCAAACCAGCCAGAAACATGATATAATAGAGGCCCACTTTACCAAATAACTCAAAACTACTATCGCGTTCCAGTATATTGAATCCATGTTCTCCAATTACTACTCCAGCCAAAATCATCCCAATGATATGGGGGATATGAAGCCTGCCCAATATGATTGGAGCAAATAAAATAATGATTAAAACAAGAAAGAATATCCACGTAGGATCCGTAATCGGTAAGTTCAGATTAAAATCAAACCATTGCGTCATTATCTTAAGTTTTCGGTACCTAGTGCAAAATAACGAAAAAGTTATCAATATAATAGTAAATTATTATAATTTTGCAGCCGACTAATTACTATTTATGCAAAATAGTAAGGAAAACATGTATTCACTAAACATTAAGAGTAAAAAGATGAAAGTAGCTATTGTTGGCGTAAGCGGAGCTGTAGGACAAGAGTTTCTACGTGTGCTCGATGAAAGAAATTTCCCGATGGACGAATTAGTATTGTTTGGTTCTAAACGTAGTGCCGGTACTAAGTATACCTTCCGTGGTAAAGAGATCGAGGTTAAACTTTTGCAACACAACGATGACTTTAAGGGAGTGGATATTGCATTTACCTCAGCAGGTGCAGGTACTTCTAAAGAGTTCGAAAAAACAATTACGAAGTTTGGCGCTGTAATGATTGATAACTCAAGTGCTTTCCGTATGGACAACGATGTGCCATTGGTAGTTCCTGAAGTTAATGCTGAAGATGCAAAAGATCGTCCACGTGGCGTTATCGCTAATCCTAACTGTACTACTATTCAAATGGTAGTAGCGTTGAAGGCGATTGAGCAACTTTCTCATATCAAGACTGTGCATGTAGCTACTTATCAAGCTGCAAGTGGTGCAGGTGCTGCTGCAATGGATGAGTTGTACGAACAATATCGTCAGGTATTGGCTAACGAACCTGTTACTGTTGATAAGTTCGCATACCAATTGGCATTTAACTTGATTCCTCAAGTAGATGTTTTCACTGAAAACGATTATACAAAAGAGGAGATGAAGATGTATCACGAAACTCGCAAGATTATGCACTCTGACGTTAAAGTAAGTGCTACTTGTGTACGTGTTCCAGCTCTTCGCGCTCACTCTGAAAGCATTTGGATTGAAACTGAACG